>JAAUUM010000103.1 GCA_012031565.1 Synechococcaceae cyanobacterium SM2_3_2 | reverse complement strand
CCGATTGTTGGGGGTATTGCCTTGGCTGGACTTTGCCTTGCCTGCTGAAGACTCCCTGAGTTTGCTAGAGACCCGATCCCGCGAGGGGGAGAGGAGATTGAGATCGCAGTGATCTGGCTACCCCGGATTGCCAACTTCACCGACTTTGATCCACTTTTAGCAGAACCCACTGTCCGACTACGCTTTGTCAAGCCCGACGAACCGCTGGGATGCCCGGACGCGGTCATTTTGCCAGGGAGCAAATCTACGATTGCCGATCTGCAAGCCCTGCAACAAGCTGGGATGGTGCAGCAATTGGAACAATTTACTGGCGTGGTGGTGGGGATCTGTGGTGGCTTGCAGATGCTTGGCAGCCAAATTGCCGATCCAGAGGGACTAGAGGGATCCCCGTCTACCTGCGCTGGATTGAGCCTTCTTGCCGCTGAGACCCAATTGGATCGAGTCAAGATCACGCAACAACGGACTACAGAGGCTTGCTGGCCTGTGGTGACGGAGATTCAGGGCTACGAAATCCACCAGGGGATAACCCAGTTTGGGCCGGGTGTTGCCCCCCTATTGGCTGACCCTGACTTGGGGGCAGTGGCGGAAGGGGGCCGGATCTGGGGAAGCTACTTGCATGGCATTTTTGAGAATCATACCTTCCGTCGCCATTGGCTCAACGACCTGAGAGCCCGCAAAGGGATCCCCCCTCTGCCGGTATTATCGGGCCATTTTGCTGTTGAGCGGGAGGCTTTGCTGGATCGGCTGGCCACCACCTGGGATCCCCACCTCAATTTGGGACGTCTGGGGATCTAATAGGGATCTAACCAGTCAGCAAGAAAAGAGTTGTCGAGCCTAACCAAATAGTTCTGGGGTGAAACAACCATGCAGGCCATAGGGCACATGATGATTGAGGTGCAACTTAGCCACCGTGCCCGCTGTGATGGTCTGGGCATCCAAAAGGGCCACAAAGGAACGTTTGGAGCTGGCATCAAACACCATAACTGAGATCCAGCCTGCATCCTCTTGGGTCGCTCCGGGCTGAGGGATGAACAGCGGCTCCCCAATAAAGCACTGGGATCCAAAGCTGTGGATCTGTTGCTCTCCCGTCTCTACATCCAGCTTAACCACCGCTTGCAAAGGCGCGTTAGGCCCCGGTTGATCGGTGGTGCCCATGTAGATATAGCGATGGCGTCCGCCCATGTAGGTGGGGGCAATCACAGGAAATTCCACGGAACGCTCCAGCAGCACCTCCTGCGATACATGGCGATGGCTCAAATCCAGCCGGAACCGCACCAACCGTCCGGGCGGCACCTGTTCAAAATTGATCTGCCGATAGTCCTCAATTGGCTCCAACGGCGGCAGATGGTCATACACAATCGAATCCACCACCAAAATCTGGGGATCCTGACTCTCCACATAGCCGTTGACATGATGAAAGACGAAACCTGCCTCGGTGGGCAAACTGATCGGCTCCCCATCATCGGGATAGATCCAGGCTTGGGTGGATCCCTGTTCATCTAGCTTGAGACAAGTGCCCGCCGACTGAAAACCCAGCACAAAGGGCAAGGGATTGAAACTGACGGGATTTTGAAAGAACACCTGATAACCGGGCATCCAGACAAAATCATGGATAAAGGCAAACCCTTTCATCGGCTGATCCCGTCTCTGGATCATCTGCCCTTTGGCATTGATGCGATACAGACTCAGGGTGGAATTGATCCCAGTGCTCACCCCAAAAGCCATTAAGTCTCCCGTCTTGGGATCCCGGCGCGGATGAGCGGTAAACGCTTCCCCCGACTTGAGGGCTTGCCCAAAGGACTCTCTGCCATCGGTGGCCAGAGTCTGAGGATCCAAGCGGTAGGGGAGACTTGCTTCCCACAGGGCTAACAGCTTGCCGCCGTGATAGACAACATTGGTGTTAGCAGGATTTTTGAAGGTGAGATCAAAAATGTTGGCTAACCATCCCCCTGGTTTTTGGGTGCCAAAGACACCTCGATAGAGAATCTTTTGAGCCTTTTGTTCTGCCTCAAACTCAGGCGTACGCACAAAGCGATTCTGAAAGTGGGCCCGTCCATCCTCAAACCGGATCGCCACAATCAAGCCATCTCCATCAAAGGGGTGGCCATAGCGTTGCTCTCCTACCCCTAGCCGACCAGGGCCATTGCGAAAAATGGTTCCCCGCAGTTGGGTCGGGATTTCACCTTCAATTGTCTCGATCCAATAGTCATGTTCTTGGATCAGGGATTCGTAGCCCGCCACCCAATCCGCCGTCTGATAGGTCAAAGACGTAGACTCAACCGCAACCATGGCCAATACCCACAACGCAACCGCAAGGACTCAGGGATCCCTTTCTATGGTGAGTGTTGCTTAAAGTTTTGTAAAGGCTGCGGGACTACTTGGACGGAACTCAAAGCCACTTAAATAGCAGCCACTTAAATAGCAGCCACTTAAATAGCAGTCTGATAGATTGCCTTAGCATCCGGCCCGAACGTGATCACATCCCCAGCTTTAAGTTGATGGGCTGTTAATTTACTGCCATTGATCAAAAGTCCATTGGTGCTGGGCTTACCCTCCACATCCCCATCCAGGATCCGGTAGTAATAGCTACCCGGACGCTCAGCGGGCACCCGCAATAACATGGCATGGTAGCGGGAGGCAAACTGGGAGTTGAGGCAAATATCATTGGCCAGATCTCGCCCAATAAAATACTTGGCCGAACTGAGGGTGTGAGTTCGTCGGCCATCTCGGTCTTCAACGACGAGAAGATGTTGGGAAAGTGTGCTATCTGGAGCAGCAGAGGCGTCGATCATAGCCACGATTACCATCAAGATGGAAAGGAGCGACAAGGCAACAAACTGAGGTCATACCTCTGTAGCCCCTTATCGCGTTTGCATGATCTAGTTTGCACCGTATCTGGCATTAGCCTATCAAGCAGCCTGACTGATCAGCGCAGAGAAAACAACATCAGTCAGAACACCATTAGACCCAATAAGGCCAGATAAGGCCAGTCCGGGCAACGCCAATCCAGCCTACCTCAGAACCTTTCGTTGATAACCTTTATTGATAATGAGGCTAACCCTCTTTCAAGGGGGCCAATTGTTGTAGCTCCTCAGTCCGTTCTTGCAGTTGGATAGACAGCTGCTCACAAACAAGGTCACAGAGCCGAAATAGAGTGGGATCCGAGATTTGGTAATAGACGCTGACCCCTTGAGGATGACGGCCCACCATGCCCGCCTGAGTGAGCAGCTTGAGATGCTTAGAGACGTTGGCTTGTCCCATCTCGGTCAAGTCAATGATCTGAGAGACGTTTTTCGGCCCACTCTTGAGGGTGCAGAGGATTTGTAGACGACTGACTTCAGACAGCACCTTAAAATAATCAGCAATGCGAGCCAGCGCAGCGGGTGGAATGTTAATCCTTGAACTATCGACCCCAGACTCTAAAAAGGCTGAGGATACAGATTGGTCAAGAGGGGGTTCAGCCACAACGGTCACAGCGCGATTGGAAAACATAAGTGCAATGAGAAGGGGGGGGTAAGGTCAGAAGAGGTGAAGCCGCAAGAAAAATGGGATCAGGTGCAACCGATTTCATCAACCCATGCTGTCAGGACGAGGTGATGCTAAGACAAGGCAGGGCTAGGTAAAAATTCGGCCAATGATGTGGGCCCGGAAAACTGTACTCCAGGAAACCTTATGCCAGGAAACCTTATGCCAGGAAACCTTATCCCGGAGAACCATACCATTCAATCTCTATGTTGATCTTCATCTTATCGAAATATAGCTAGTCAGCAATATTAAGGATTTGCTCTTGGTCTATGGGATCAATCAATTCCCTGTCATCCATTTCCCCGTTAATCACTTTTCTGCCTTTCATGTCCCTGCCTTTCATGCCGCCCTCACCGAAGTTGGATCCATCTCACGAGAAGCTTCCTGGTAGAGTGGTGCCAATTTGATTGACGTACCTGTTGTCAAGGATCTGCCCGATGGCTCTCCATATTTCTCGCTCTCGTCTATCTGGCCCCAATCCAAAGGGATCCCTGTTCTCCCAGGTGTGGGACTGGTTCAAGCCCTGGCGAGAGTTGGACGGGATGTTACTGGGCACTGTGTTGACCCTGTCAGGATTCGGGATCCTAGCCATTCATAGTGCCAGTAATCCAGATGGGTTGTTTTGGGTGCAGCAATTGGTCATGGTCTGTCTGAGCCTGATGCCCTGTCTCTGTCTGGCTCGATGGAATTATGAGCGGTTGTTGGGCTGGCATTGGCTGGTTTATGGGCTGACCTTGGCCGGATTGGTGGCGGTGATGTTTGTGGGGATATCAGCGGGCGGAGCAGAGCGATGGATCCCGATTTTGGGGGTGCAGGTGCAGCCGTCCGAATTTGCCAAAGTGGGGGTGATCATCACCTTGGCGGCGGTATTGCATCACTGGCCAATCCGATCTTTTGCCCAATTGTGGATCCCCCTCGGGGTTCTGGCTCCCCCTTGGCTGCTGATTTTTTTGCAGCCGAATCTCGGCACCGCTTTGGTGTTTTTGGTGATTGTCTTGACGATGGTCTATTGGGCTGGGGCGAAGGCCAGTTGGCTGATCTTGCTGTGTTCTCCGGTGCTGGGAGCCATTTTGTACGGCATCCAGGCTCAGACGGGGGGGGGATGGCTGCTGTGGGTGTGGCTGCTGTGGTGTGTGGGCATGGCAGCTTTGGCGGCGGTCTCCCTCTCGTGGCGGTGGACAGGCCCCCTGATTTTTGGGGTGAGCAATCTGCTGTCGGGACAACTGGGGCAACTGGGTTGGGGGTTACTCAAGCCCTATCAGCGGCAGAGATTGTTAATCTTTACCGATCCGAGTCAAGATCCGTTGGGATCCGGCTATCACCTGATTCAGTCTCGGATTGCGATTGGGGCAGGAGGACTGTGGGGCCAAGGTTTACGCCAGGGCACCCAAACCCAACTGGATTTCATTCCAGAACAACACACAGACTTCATCTTTTCGGTGGTGGGGGAAGAACTGGGCCTTGTGGGGGCGCTGCTGGTGCTGGGGCTGTTGTGGGTGACCTGTATGCGCCTAGTGCTGGTGGCCCAAAATGCCAAAGACAATTTTGGATCCCTGATTGCGGTAGGGATCCTGGCCATGATTGTGTTTCAGGCGGTGGTCAATATCGGCATGACCGTGGGATTGGCCCCGATTACGGGCTTACCCCTGCCTTTTTTGAGCTATGGCCGCTCTGCCCTCTTGACCAATTTTATTGCCATGGGGTTGGTGCAGTCGGTGATGGTGCATCGCTTTCGCACAAGTTTCTTTACGTGAACAACTCCTGATCAATCGGGATCCCACCCCTACGACAGGTCATCTCAGGCGCAAATGCCCCACTTTTCTCAACCCACTTTTCTCAACCCACTTCTCTCAATCTGGGAGGCTCTCTCCCCTGTAATAGATCGGCTGGAGCCAGCAAAATTGATCTGCGTGGGTAACTAGGATCCTAACTAGGATCTTAGGAACGGAGAAATAGGGCTTTTTGTCGCTGTCATCCCGAGGTGGGCGACACTCAGAGTCAGCATTGAGAGCCTTTCCAGTGGCAGAATCCAAAGCTAAAGTGGACTCAGACTTTCAGCCTCGAACGTATAGAGTTGCAATAGGCACATTTCTCGATAGTTCTATTGAGGAGCTGATGGCATGGCATCAGTAAGTGGCATTGGTAGATCGTTGTTTTAGCTAGGGCATCTGCTGAGTCGGCTCCTGATACAAGCCGATGGGTAAAGTTGTTTTCTGGGCATACTGCTTACAAAAGGGACACTTGGATCTATGACTCGCGAGCTAGATATCCTCAGCCGCCGTGGCGGCAACCGGGCCATTGTTGTTCGCGCCGCTGACATCAGCCCTCTGGGACAAAAGATGCAGCTCGCGCTGGATGCTCAACCCAACCAGATCCAACAGGTTTTTAAGACCCAAAAGCAGAATGGCAAGTCCCTGGCGGTTGTGTTCAAGCAGATCACAGGCCGAGAATTGCCCGAAGAGTATGAACGGGCCTATAAAAAACAGCAACTTTTTGAACTGAAAATTATTCACGCTCTGCCCATTTTGGATACGGATCTAGAGCCTGTGGATCCCGAGCAAGTGTCGGGACTGATCAACCGATTTTTCTCGCTAGAGATTTGCAACCGTTACAAAATCTTGCCCATCAAAGAAGAAGATGGGGTGATCACGGTCGGGATGTTGAATCCTGAAAACCTAGAAGCCAATGATGACGCCAAAAAGCGAGTCCAGGCGCAGCAGCTGAAATTGCGACGGGTGGTGCTGCTGGCCATCGATTTTGACATGATGATGTCTCGCTACATGGATGTCCAGGCGGATGCGATCGCAGCCTCAGCCGCCAACATCAAGCAGAAAGAAGAAGATGTGATGATGGCGGACACCATCGCAGATCTCGATCTCGATGGCATTGAGGAGGGCGGTGATGACGATGTTAGCTCATCCCTCGAACAGCAGATGCGATCGGCAGATGATGCCCCCATCGTCAAATTGGCCAACCAGATCTTGGTCAAAGCCCTGCAAGAAGGCACCTCCGATATTCACATCGAGCCTCAAGAAGAATCCCTGCGCGTCCGGTTCCGCAAAGATGGCGTGCTGCGGCAATCGTTTGATCTGCTGCCCAAAAAAGTCATTCCGGCCCTGACTGCTCGCTTCAAAATTATCTCTGATCTCAATATCGCCGAACGACGACAGCCCCAAGATGGCCGCATCCGACGCATTTTTCAGGGCCGCAAAGTCGATTTTCGGGTCAGTACGCTACCCTCCCGCTACGGTGAAAAGATCGTTCTGCGGATCCTAGATAACGCCTCCACCCAATTGGGCCTCAATAAGTTGATCTCGGATGAGGAAACCCTGGCCAGTTTTCAGGAAATAGTCAAACGACCCTTTGGCCTCATCCTGGTGACGGGGCCGACCGGATCGGGAAAAACCACCACCCTTTACTCTGCTCTGGCGGAGGTCAATGATCCCGGTGTCAACATCAGCACCGCTGAGGATCCCATCGAATACACGCTGCCGGGACTAACCCAGGTGCAGGTGATTCGGGAGAAAGGCATGGACTTTGCCAAGATTTTGCGGGCCTTTTTGCGTCAGGATCCCGATGTGATCTTGGTGGGAGAAACCCGTGACCTGGAGACCGCCAAGACGGCTATTGAGGCTTCGCTGACCGGGCACTTGGTGCTGACCACCCTGCATACCAACGATGCGCCTGGGGCGGTGGCTCGTCTGGTGGAGATGGGCATTGAACCCCACATGATCTCCAGCTCACTGCTGGGGGTGCTGGCCCAGCGCTTGATGCGGCGGGTTTGTACTGAATGTCGGATCCCTTATCACCCCACCCCCGAAGAATTGGCCCGCTACGGCCTACTTTCTTCCGGCAACACCGAACAGGTCACCTTTTATCGGGCTAACTCTTTGACCCCGAAGGAATTGGATGAGCATAAGAAGCTCAACAAGCCCATCTGTGGCAAGTGCAGTGGCGTGGGCTACAAAGGTCGGGTTGGGGTTTATGAGTTCATGCGGATGAACGACAGCCTTGCTGATTTGATCAACAAGGAAGCCCCCACCGATGTGATCAAAGATGCTGCTGTGCAATCAGGCATGAAAACACTGCTGGCCTACAGTCTGATGTTGGTGCAGCAGGGACATACCACCTTGGAGGAAGTGGACCGAGTCACTTTAACTGACAAAGGGATCGAAGGGGAGATGAAAGCCCGAGCGCGCTCCCTTAACACCTGTCGAAATTGTGGTGCTGAACTCCACATTGACTGGATGGACTGCCCCTACTGTCTGACCCCCAAGTTTTCCTGATCATCTTGGTGAATTGGTCTGATCTGAGTTTAATGGGTTGAAATAGTAATCCCCGATTGGAGAACATGACATGGTTTTGATGGTTGAAGATTTGATGGAAGCGGTGGTACAAAAGGGTGGCTCTGATATCCATATTTCCTGTGGATTGCCCCCCTATTTGCGGGTGGGTGGCCATCTCGAAGCCACTGAACATGAGCCGTTGACGGCAGAAGAGGTGCAACGCTTAGTCTTCTCGATGCTCAACAATACCCAGCGCAAAACCCTGGAGCAAACCTGGGAGTTGGACTGCTCCTATGGGATTAGGGGGGTAGGCCGATTTCGGGTCAATGTCTACAAAGATCGAGGCACCTATGCCTGTGCCATGCGGGCCTTATCCTCCGAGATCCCCCATATCGATAAGCTAGGGATGCCGGATATCGTCAAAGAGATGGCGCGGATCCCTCGGGGACTGGTGTTGGTGACGGGGCCAACCGGTTCGGGCAAGTCCACCACGCTGGCTTCCATGCTCGACATGATCAATCGGGAGCGGGCGGAGCATATCCTTACTATCGAGGATCCGATCGAATATGTTTATACACCGGTGAGAAGCATCATCCACCAGCGGCAGTTGGGTGAAGATACCAAGAGTTTTGCCAATGCCCTCAAAGCTGCCATGCGGGAGGATCCCGATATTATCCTGATCGGGGAGCTGCGGGATCTAGAGACCATTCAGTTGGCAATTACGGCGGCAGAAACTGGCCACTTGGTCTTTGGCACTCTGCATACCTCCAGCGCCTCTCAGACGGTTGACCGGATGGTGGATGTCTTCCCGCCTGAACAACAGCAGCAGATCCGGGTGCAGCTATCCAACTCCCTCCGGGCGGTGTTCTCCCAGACCCTCGCACCTCGCCTCAATGCCAAGCCTGGTCAGTTCAACCGAGTCTTGATTCAGGAGATCATGATTGTGACCCCGGCTATCTCTAACCTGATTCGGGAGGGCAAAACCGCCCAGGTCTACTCGGCCATTCAGACCGGGAGCAAGATGGGGATGCGGACACTGGAACGACGGCTGGCTGACTTGTTTGATGAAGGGATGATTTCTTTTGATGTGGCCATGTCGAAAACCTCTCGCCCTGAAGAGTTGCAACGGCTGATTGGCACCGTCAGCCCCACAGAACAGGCAGCCGCTACCCGTCGCCCAGCTATGGCCGGACGTTAACGGGATCCCTGGGTTTGTTGCTCTAGCCGAGGCGGCCTGATGGCTGGTTTGAGCCTGAGAAAACAACCCCAAGATTAGTGAGGATCCCAAGTTGTGCGTGCCGCGTTATTTGTGGCTAAGCTAGGCACTAGCAAGGGATCCTTTGCTCCTAATTCTGATTCAGCATCGCTCTCATTATTCACAACTTATTGACAACTTATTCACAACCTATCGACGAGATCCACCCCAAGGCCATCAGAGGGATAGAACCATGCCAACTTACAAAATCAAGGGACTCCAATCAGGACAACCCGTTCGTCGGCAGCTCAGCGCCGCCACCCTTGCAGATGCCCGCAGCCAATTGCGTCAGCAGGGGATCTATGCCAAAGCCGAGGATATTCAGGAGGTTACAGGCTTTCTGACCATGCCAGATTTGGGGGAGGCTGGTCTGTCCCTGATCGGTGGCGGCATCGATACTCGGGACAAGGCGGTGTTCTCTCGACAATTTGCGGCTTTGATCAATGCTGGGGTTTCGATGGTGCGCTCCCTGACCATCATGTCTGAGCAGACCGCCAATCCCAAGCTGAAAAAATATCTCAAGCTGGTGAAATCGGATGTGGAGACAGGTAAAAACTTGTCTGATGCCATTCGCCCTTATCCCGATGCCTTTGATAACCTCTATTGCAGTATGGTTCAGGCCGGTGAAGTGGGTGGTGTGCTGGATGAGACCCTTGATCGTCTGGCCAAGCTGCTTGAAGATGTGGATAAATTGACGAAGCAAATTAAATCCGCATTGGCCTATCCAGTTTCGGTTAGTTTGCTGGCGGTGACCATCTTTGTGGGCATGGTGGTGTTTATCATTCCCACCTTTTCCAGTATTTATGATGAACTGGGGGGCGAGCTGCCTGCCTTTACCCAATTCTTTGTCAATGTTAGTAAATTTCTCCGTACACCTGCCTACAGTATCGGCTTGATCTTTTTGATCGTGATGATCTTCTTTGCGTTCCGGCAGTTTTATAAAACCCCCACCGGTCGCTTATCAATTGATCAGTTCTCGCTGAAAACACCCATCTTTGGAGACTTGATCCAAAAGTCGGCGGTGGCTCGTTTCTGTCGTACCTTTGGTGCCCTAACCCGTTCTGGGGTGCCGGTGCTAACCAGTCTAGAGATCTGTCGAGATACGTCTGGCAACCAAGTGGTAGCCAATGCGGTCGATGCCTCTAGACAGGCCATCTCTGAAGGGGGTCAGATTGCTCCTGCCATTGACAATGCCAAGGTGTTTCCACTTATGGCAGTGCAGATGATTGCGGTGGGAGAAGAGACTGGAGAATTGGATTCGATGTTGATGAAGACCGCAGACTTCTACGAATTAGAGGTGGAGCAGGCGGTCAAAGCCCTGACCAGTTTGCTAGAACCTGCCATGATTGTTGTACTGGGGGGCATGGTGGGCTGTATTATTTTGGCCATGTACCTGCCCATGTTTGGGGTGTTCGATTTGGTGGGCTAATCGTTGGCAGCGTTAAACAGTTGAATAATGGTTGTGAATAATGGTTGAATGAAGTATGAACGGGATCCCTGGCATTAATTAGGGATCCCGTTCTTGTCTTTCTCTTGTCTTTCTCATCTCCTGTGCCGCAGCTCCTACTACGGATTGTTCCTTTTCAAAACAATTTGCGAGTCTGGGCAATGGGATCAAATTCGTACCGTTGAGCATAATTGGTCTCGCCATAAAGATTAAAGCTAAAGGTGGGTTGTTCGCCCAATACCTCCACTTGATGAATGGCATCGGAGGTGAGACAAAGCATATCCCCTGCATTCAAGATCAGCTCCCCGGTTTTGTGAATCGTGCCATCGTCATCCTGCTGCCAAAAGGTATTTTTTTCTTGGCCTTGGAGGAGGGCGACCACCCCCCAAGTGGCGTGATTGTGGATGGGGGAAGCAGTGCCGGGATCCCAACCTACCAACTGCACCGTCTGGGCATAAGTGGGTTCATCGTAGAGGATCATCACCGACCACCCCAGTTTCGGATCTGGAGGGGGGCAGGAATCTTTGAGCCAGCTAGCCTGCTGGAGCAATCGACGACAGAGTTTGCTGATCGCCTGGAGCCGTTTGTAATCTTGAGGATAGCGATCTAGGGTCTGATCAAGATCAACTAAGAAATGATAGAGCCGATAGGGATTGGGAGAGGAGAGGGGAGAGTCTTTCCACAAGTGGGGATCCCCTTTTTGATCAACAAACCAGATCTGCCCCATCATACCGATTTCCTGTGTGTTTGATAGGTGTTCTAGAGAGTGGATAGTCTGACTGAATCGATGGGGATAAAAAGCACTCAAGACTTAGTAGACTAAACACTTTGGAGCTATACACTTTGGAGAATGACAGGCCCGGTGGGTTGAGTGATAGTGGGAGATTCCTCCAAGGTCAAAATAAATCCTTCTAGGTTGGGTTCGTAAAGCTCACTATATTGACCCGGTGTGATGGAAAAATCGATCACCAAAGACGGCTGTACCGGTTTGGGATCCCCACAGGGAATCAGCCGGGATCCCGCCACCACCCACAGCTGATAGACAGAGGTGGAAGAAGTCTCTGGCATCGGCATATTGTGAGCCACAAACGAAGCCTGCTGGAGCACAGGGTCAAACATCATGACCCCACGGCGTGAGCCATCGGGAGTTTCGAGCGGAAACAGACGGGCGCTGGGAGACTGAAAGGCCGTCAGCATGACTTCGGTCTGGCTGAGTTGGTGCTGAAGTTGGAAGGTCTGGAATCCCATCCCCACCACCAAGGCCGCCGCCACCCCATTGGCCAGGAGTCGCCAATCCCAGCGAGAGCGCTGCTTCCATTGGGCGATAGACACCACAGAGGAGGAACCCTCGGCATCAGGCTGCCCGATAGGGATCCCAGCAGAATCGGCTAGTTCAACCGCTGTGATCAGTTTTTGCCGCAGCGCAATAGGGGGATCCGTGGAGACAAAACTGTTGATCACCAGCCCTAATGACTCTTCTAGAGCACCTATCTCAGCTGCCAATTCGGGATGGTTGGCCAGCAAATGTCGGCATTGTTCAAGCTCTGTCGGATCGAGATCGCCGGTGACAAAGCCCGCTAAAAGTTCGTTTTGTTCGTTAGAGAGATTGTTCATAGTTCAAAGAGAGAAAAGGAGCCAAAAGACGGCGAAGCTTGATCAGCCCTTGGCGGGTGCGGGTCTTGACGGTTCCCAGGGGCAATTGTAGTTGCTGAGCGATTTCCACCTGACTTAACCCTTGGTCGTAGGCCATCTCGATCACCTCTCGCTGAGCTTCTGGCAACTGAGTCAGGGCTGCGCGCACCTGCTCAGATCGTTCACCTGTGAGCACATGATCGAGTGGGACTGTTGACTCATGGGTTCTTTCACTCCGGCCCCACCGCTCCAGCAACTTGAGTTGCCGTCCCCGTTTGCGAATTTTGTCAATGGATCGAGAGCGAGTCATGGTTACTAAATAACTCACGCAATGACGACAATCAGGGTTTCGTTCGGCATTTTTCCAGAGGGCCAAAAAGATTTCTTGGGTGAGATCTTCTGCTTCTTGAGGAATTTTAAGAATTTTGAGACTTAGACCATAGACCATACGACCATGACGGTCATAGAGAGTGGCCAATGCCGTTTGGTCTCTAGCTTTAGGGCACTGAATAGTTCCTCATCGGTCGGACGACG
>JAAUUM010000102.1 GCA_012031565.1 Synechococcaceae cyanobacterium SM2_3_2 | reverse complement strand
CGTTCACCTCCTCCACCGCCATCACCACGGGATCCGTCTCGATTGGCGTCAGATCGTAGAGATGGGGGCGATGCTGCCGAGCCAGCCAGAGCAAATCCCCAAATCCTGCCGTTGTCAGCAATAGAGTCGGCACCCCTTTGCGCTCCAGCAGGGCATTGGTGGCCACCGTCATGCCGTGACAAAATCGGGTCAAAGTAATGCTCTCCTCTCCACTGCCAGGGATCCCTGCTTGAGCCAAAGCCGCCAGCACCCCCTGCTCCGGCGATTGGGTGGATAAGACCTTTGCCGTGCGAATCCGGCCCTTCTGAAGCAACACCAGATCCGTAAAGGTGCCCCCCACATCCACCCCGACACAACAGGGATCCTCAGCTTGTATCTGCATCATGATGGCAATGGCATTCACATGAGCCCGTCTACTCTGCCAGCGTATTCTCCAACTGGTCGATCAGCGTCTCGGTGTAGTCGAGGGCGGCGGCAATGGTGCCGGGATCCGTCAGGTCAATCCCCACCGATTTCAGCGCAATCTCAGGTGGTTGGGATCCCCCTTGATCTAGCAGGCTGAGATAGGGGGCGACAAAATCCTTGCCCTCTTGCAGATAACGCTGATAGCAGGCGATGGAAACCACAAAGCTGAGGCTGTAGTTGTAGCAGTAGAAGGGCTTGAAGAAAAGATGCCCGATCCGCGCCCAGTCAAACTGATGCTCTGGTAACAGTTCCACCGCATCCCCGCATAAGTCCTGATAGACCTTGAGCCATTCTTCGTTGATAAACTCGTGGTCAAAACTGCCCTGGCGGGCCTGCTGATGCAACACCATCTCCAGTCGACTGATGGTGCTTTGACGAAAAAGGAGATTGAGCTGATCTTCCAATTGCTGAGTCAGCAAACTACGGGCCACGTTGGGATCCCGGTTTTCCTTCAGCAAATAATCCAGCAACAGCAGCTCATTAAAGGTGGAGGCAATCTCTGCCAAGACCATCGGCGGATCACTATTGACATAGCTCTGATGGGCGCGGATCCGTTCGTAGTGCAGACCATGCCCCATCTCATGGGCCAGGGTAAAGAGGGCATTGGCGGTATCAGTGTAGGAAAGCAACAGATAGCTGTGCAATCCCGGCACATAAGAACAAAAGGCTCCCCCCCGCTTTCCAGGCCGGATGCGGGCGTCGATCCAGTTTTGCTCAAAGAATGGTCGGGCCAGATCGGCATACTCGGGGCTAAAGGCTTGCAGGGCCTGCATCAAAATCTGGATCCCTTCGTCATAGGGAATGCGGGGCTGGGATCCCTCCCAGGGGGCATACAGGTCACAGATTCGCACCGAGCGACCCATTCTCCGCCCCTTGAGACGGTAATAGCGTTGAAACAGGTCGAACCGGTCACGAGTGCCCTCCATCAGGGCCTCAAATACCGACATTGACACTTCATCCACCGTCAGTTGTTTATGCAGGGTGGAGTCGTAACCGCGCCGCTGCGAGTCAAAGCGATGATCCTGCACCACCGTATTGAGGATGTAGCCATAGAGGGGATTATGGGTCTCCAGCACGTGGCGCACCGACTGATAGGCGGCCAAACGTACTTTGGGCTTGAGATGATAGAGCAGGGCATTGAGTTCTGATTCGGTCTGGGCGTGGGATCCATCCGGCAGCGTAACGGCAGCGTAGCTCTGGAGGCCCAAGTGCAGGGAGCGCAACTTGACAAAGGCTTCCCGCCCTGTAAGTGCCGCTTGGGTGAGTACCTGTTCCACTGCTTCTGGTAGCTGATGCTGTCGCTGCTGGGCTAGCTTTTGCAGGAAATATCGATAGGGATCCAGTTCTGGAGCCTGTTGCAGTTCGGCAAAGGGGACTTCTTCTAACCCCTGAAGCTCTAGACGAAAGAACACCAGTGTCTGCTCAATATCCGCCAGCGCCTCTTGGGCCTGATCGTCATAGCGCTTGGCTTCCCGGTCGTGGGTATCGGCAGCAAACCTGAGGCTGGGGAAGGCTGCCACCCGTTGGATCCGCTCATAGATAGCTTCTAGCTCCGCTATGGCAGCAGCAATCTCGGCAGCAGAAAGCAGGGGTAACTGCCCCCGATACCGCTGCCGAAACGCTAGAGACTGCTCTTGGGCAGCAGTCAAGTCCTGACTAAACTTGGGATCCCGGAAATGGGAGTAGAGGTCGGACAAATCCCAGTCGAGAGGGCGATTAGCGGTTTGAGGCGAAGCCACCGCAGTTGTCCTCCAAAAACATCATGGCTAGTCCCAGGGGTAAAGCAGGCAGCAAGAAGGTCACTATCGCAAAAAGCATTCGATCATCTTAGATTATCAATGACGATCAAGAAAGGATAGCCCGAACATCTCCACCAACCGGATCCAGCCATAGTCAGGGTGTCTTTCCTGTCCAAGCTGTTGTTGTGCAAGCTTTTATTTAGACCGACCTGCTAGGCCCAACTAACCAATCCTCAAAAATAAGGTCAATGCACTCACCGAGACCGCCCCTAGCTCTCCGCCAAGAAATTGCTTGATTGAAGTTGCTTGATTGAGTCCCGGCCACAATCGGCGCCAAGTTCTATTCTTAGCAAACCGAGAAAACCTAGGTTCAACTAGGTTCAATAGGATCCTCTGGTCTGGGAGTCAAGCGGATAGATCAATTGCTCTAGGCGGCGCAACTGGTCAGAGGATCCCATACAGATCAGCAGATCTTCTGCCAGGAGAGGTGTTTGGGCATCTGGCCCGCCCACAATGGTGCCATCCCGGCGACGAATGGCGATCACCAGTGCCCCACTTTTGGCCCGCAGACCCGTTTCTCCTAAGGTTTGTCCCACCAGGGAACACTGGTCTATATCAAGACGAAACTCCTCCAAGTAATAGGTGCGATTGGTGCCTGATAGGATCCCGTCCACAAAATCCATCACCTGAGGGCGCAGAGCAGCTGCCACCATCCGTTTAGCCCCAGAAATATAGGGAGAGATGACGGAACTGGCTCCAGCCCGTTGAAGTTTGGCCAAAGCTTCTTGGTTGTTGGCACGGGCAATGGTTCGAAGCTTGGAGTTGAGGGTGCGGGCCGATAAGACCACGTAGAGATTTTCGGCATCGGAGGGCAAAACGGTGATCAACCCTATCGCCCGTTCTACCCCAGCTTCCAGCAGTGTGGCATCGTGGGTGGCATCCCCCTCCAAGCAGATGTAGCCGTACTCTTGGGCTGCTGCGATGATGTTGGAAGCAATGTCAATGACCACAAACGGGATCCCTTCAGCGGCAAACTCCAGAGCCACTTGGCGACCAATACGGCCAAAGCCACAGATGAGATAGTGCTGACTGAGAGAGTCCATCTGCTGTTGCTGCCGCCTCCAGCGGATATGTTCTTGAAAATGCCCCTGAATCACCGCTTCGGTAAAGCGATTGACGATATAGCCAATGCTGATCAACCCCAACAGTATCAGCACCACCGTAAACGCCCGTCCCCGTGGCCCCAGCGGCTCGATCTCCCCAAAGCCCACCGTGCTGAGGGTGATCAGGGTCATGTAGAGGGCATCCACCCATGAGAACCCCTCTACTAGGCGATACCAGAGGGTGCCCAACAAACTGACCAACCCCAAAGCCAGGGATCCCACCACCAGTTGGAAGCGCAGCCGAAGATAATCCTGAGCCAGGGGCTTCATAAATGTAGATGTAACTCAACAAGAAAATCAGTGAGGAGTAGCTCTGATCTTATAGGCAGAAGCTCATGCCCCCGTCCCGTGAGGATCCCTAAGATCGAGATCTCGTCACTTCTCAACATCTAAAAAAGTTCCTAAGCTTGGGGATCCCAGTGAGTATCCATGTTAGGACGAGGGGGTTAGGACGAGGGGGTTAGGACGATGAAGATAGAACGAGAGGGGAGTTAAAACGATATGTCGATAGACTAGATATTCTCAAAGCTCAATTTGGGATCCCTTTTAACACCCTTAGATTGACCCTAGGTTGACTCAAGATTGAATAGCCATAACACTATCCTCAATTGACTCATGGATTCATTAAACCTCCTCTAACTTGCCGAGGCTTTTCAGTCAAGCTAGAGATATTTTCAGTTTATCCTCTTCTCCCAAGATATTTAGTTATGAACGCTCTCGAACATTTTTTACCTCAAGTTTGGTTTGTTATTTTAGCGATCTTTTTGCTGCTCTATGTCATGTTAGATGGGTTCGATCTGGGGGTAGGAATTCTCTCCCTCACCGCCTCGTCAGAAGAACGACGTGGGATCCTCATGACCAGCTTGGGCAATGTCTGGGATGCTAACGAGACGTGGTTAGTGGTGATGGGGGGAGCCTTGTTTGGAGCGTTCCCATTGGCCTACAGCACGATCTTGAGTGCCCTGTACATTCCCATTTTTGTCATGATCTTTGGGTTCATCTTTCGGGCGGTGGCCTTCGAGTTTCGGGAGCACTCCAATCGCAAGGTGTTCTGGAATACAGCCTTTGGGGTAGGCAGTTTTATGGCGGCGTTAGGACAAGGATTTGCCTTGGGCAGCATCTTTGAAGGGATCCAGGTGGATGCTGCTGGACATTTCACCGGCACTCAGTGGGATTGGCTGCGCTGGCAGACGGTGTTGGTGGCCCTAACTCTAATTCAGGGCTACGTGCTGATCGGATCCACCTACTTAATCCTCAAGACCGAGGGATCCCTGCAAGAGACCCATTACCGCACCGCCAAGATCGCCGCCTGGACAACCTTAATGAGTGCTGGATTGGTGACTCTCTTGACGCCAGTGCTGTATAACCAGACTCGCGAACGGCTGTTAGAACGTCCTCTGGTTTTTGTTTTTGCAGCCATTCCCATCTTGGCAGTGCTTCTGATTGGGTTACTGCTCAAGAGCCTCAGACAAAAGCAAGATGTGGCTCCTTTTGTCTGGACGGTTTTACTATTTGTCTTGTCATTTTCTGGACTAGGGATCCTGATTTTTCCTTATGTCATCCCCCCCAGTATCACCATTTATCAAGCCGCAGCAGCCCCCAGTGCATTGGTGTTTATGTTGGTTTTCATTGGCTTTTTGATCCCGATTATGCTGTTTTATAATATCTACCAGTACATTGTTTTTCGAGGCAAAGTGTCTGGATCCCTGTATGGTGAGACAGAAGAGTGAAGAATAGAAGAGTGAAGAATAGAAGAGTGAAGGATTTTTTAATGCCCAGCTATCTCCAGCGACTTAGATTTTAGGCCGGGTTCGACTAAGCATCTGCCCCCTATTTGCGCCATTACATCATTAATCCAGGAGTCTATCCAATGCCTAATGAGTCTTCCTCACCCTCTCAATTCCGGCGACTCCTCAAGGGATCCATTATTGGTACAGGTCAAGTGGGCATGGCCTGTGCCTATTCGATGGTGATCCAAAACACCGTGGATGAACTGATCTTGGTGGATATCAATCAAGAGAAAGCAGAAGGGGAGGCGATGGATCTCAATCATGGGATGCCATTTGTGGAGCCGACTCTGGTGCGTTCGGGCGATCTTGCTGCTTGTGCCGGATCAGATGTGGTGGTAATCACCGCAGGGGCTAAGCAACGTCCCGGAGAATCCCGCCTGGATCTGGTGCAACGCAATGCCGATATTTTCAAAGACCTGATCGGCCAAGTGGCCCACCATTGTCCCGACTCTATCCTGGTCATCGTCAGCAATCCAGTCGATGTCATGACCTACTTGGCCATCAAGTTCTCGGGTTTTCCGGCCAAGCGGGTGATCGGTTCCGGCACAGTGCTGGATACCGCTCGGTTTCGCTATCTCTTGGCCAGTCGGCTCTCCTTGGATCCCCGTAGTCTGCACGCCTACATCATTGGGGAGCATGGGGATAGCGAAGTGGCTGTCTGGAGCAAGGTCAATGTGGCTGGAACTCCCGTGCGGGCACTGCTGCCGGCGATGGGACTGTCTGAGGATGCTGAGGATAAAGATCCCTTGGCGGGCATCTTTGACCAAGTGCGGGATGCTGCCTATGAAATCATCCAGCGCAAAGGAGCCACCAGCTACGCCATTGGACTGGGGGTAACTCAACTGGTGCAGGCAATTCTGCGTAACCAAAATCGAGTCTTGACCATCAGCACTCTCCTGACCGGACAGTATGACTTGGCAGGAGTCTGTCTCAGTCTGCCCTGTGTGGTGGGTCGAGAAGGGATCCGGGGTGTTCTCACCATTGACCTGACCGACGAAGAACAGGGGCAATTGCAAAACTCTGGTCAGATCTTGAAGCAGACCATCGACCAAGTGCAACTCTAGCCAGAAACCAGCCAGAAACCAGCCAGAAAGATGGGGCGAATTGTCATCGGCGCCACATCCTGATAGATTCAGAAACACTAGCAGCGTAGGCATGGGTCATGAAAGTTCTCGTTCTGGGCGGCGACGGCTACTGCGGTTGGGCCACCGCGCTTCATCTTTCCAACCAGGGGCACGAAGTCGGCATCGTCGATAACTATATTCGTCGCTCTTGGGATTTACAGTTGGGGGTGTCCACCCTGACTCCGATCCGCCAGTTGGAAGAGCGGGTTGATCGTTGGCAAGCCATCAGTGGCAAGTCGATGCCGTATTTTGTCGGCGACCTGTGCGACTACAGCTTTTTCTCGGCCACGATGCGTAAGTTTGAACCCGATGCGGTGGTTCATTTTGGCGAACAGCGGTCGGCTCCCTACTCCATGATCAGCCGCGACCATGCGGTCATGACCCAGGTCAACAATGTGGTGGGCACCCTCAATGTGCTCTACGCCATCAAAGAAGATTTCCCCAACTGTCACCTGGTCAAGCTGGGCACAATGGGGGAATATGGCACCCCCAACATCGACATCGAAGAGGGCTACATCACCATTGAGCACAATGGTCGCAAGGACACCCTCCCCTATCCCAAGCAACCGGGATCCTTCTATCACCTCAGCAAAGTTCACGATTCCCACAACATTCACTTTGCCTGCAAAATCTGGGGTCTGCGGGCCACCGACCTCAATCAAGGGGTGGTCTACGGCGTGCTGACGGATGAGGCGGGCCAAGATGAAAGCCTGATCAACCGTCTGGACTATGACGGCGTTTTTGGTACTGCCCTGAATCGCTTCTGTATTCAAGCAGCCATCGGCCATCCCCTCACAGTCTATGGATCCGGTGGGCAAACCCGTGGCTTCTTGGATATTCGTGACACCGTGCGCTGCATTGAGATCGCTCTCAACAATCCGGCTGAACCCGGTCAGATGCGGGTCTACAACCAGTTCACCGAAATGTTCTCGGTCAAGGACTTGGCCACGATGGTGCAAAAGGCGGGCACAGCCCTGGGCATCAAGGTGGAGATCCAGAGCATGGAAAACCCCCGGGTGGAGCTGGAAGATCACTACTTCAATGCCAAAAACACCAAGTTGTTGGATCTGGGTCTGCAACCCCACTATCTGTCTGACTCCTTGCTAGACTCACTGCTCAATATCGCCCTCAAGTATCGCGACCGGGTTGATCAAAAGCAAATCCTGCCCAAGGTGAAGTGGAAGGGTTAGAGTCTGGACACCCGGATCCTATCCCCTACCCCTGCCGCTCTCGCTGAAGCAGTTGCTCTGCTGCACTCGGGATCCCTGGTGGCCATGCCGACCGAGACGGTGTATGGACTGGCGGGCCATGCCTGGGATCCTGTGGCGGTAGCGGCCATTTTTGCAGCCAAAGAGCGACCGCATTTTGATCCGCTGATCGTCCATGTGGCGGCGGATCCCCGTCAGGATAGTCTGGTCTATCTAGAACAAGATCTGGGGCTGGTGAATCTCAGCGCACTGTCTGCTCCACTGCGGGCGCAGATTCAACATTTGTTGCAGGTTTTCTGGCCAGGGCCGCTCACCTGTGTCCTGCCCAAAGCCCTCGCTGTGCCGGATCTGGTGACCAGCGGATTAGCCACAGTTGCCGTCAGAATGCCCGCCCATCCCGTCGCCCAAGCCCTACTCCAAACCGCCGGGATCCCTTTGGCTGCTCCCAGTGCCAATCGGTTTGGCCGCATCAGTCCCACCACGGCTGAAGCGGTCTGGCAGGAGTTGAACGGACGGATCCCCTTGATCTTGCAGGGTGGATCCTGTCAGGTGGGGCTGGAATCGACAGTGATCGCGCCGACGGCAACCCCCGATGGGGATGTGATCTATCTTCTGCGTCCCGGTGGGATCCCTGTGGAGGTTTTGCAACAGCACACCCACTTGCCCATTATCAAGATGCCACCGGGATCCCTGTCGTCTCCCCAAGCTCCCGGCCAGCTCAAGAGTCACTACGCCCCCGGTAAACCGCTGCTGCTATTGCCGACCCCAATCGAGCAGCTTTCGGTGCAACTCTTTGAACAGATCGTGCGGCCTTTTTGGACTGAATGGCAGATGGGGCTGGGGCTGTTGCGCTTTGCCGGGGATCCCGTCGCTCCCACTTGGCTGACTGAGCAAGGGATCCCGGTGCAGGTGGCGGTGCTGAGTCCTTCCGGTGATTTGACCGAAGCAGCTCAGACTTTGTTTGCCCGCTTGCGAGAGTTGGATCAGGGATCCACGGGTCTATTGATCAGCGAGCCTTGTCCCGGCACCACAGGGCTGGGCTATGCCATCACCGATCGGTTGCAACGGGCGGCGGTGTCGTAACCTAAGTCCCCAACCAGTAACCCAACTTGATAAACTGCCTCTATCCTGATGCACAGCTCCCATGCCCGATCTGACTCCCCCCATCGCTCTGACCATCGCCGGATCCGATAGCGGTGGCGGAGCCGGGATCCAAGCAGATCTCAAAACCTTTGCCTTTCACCAAGTACATGGCACCAGCGCCATCACCTGTGTCACGGCTCAAAGTACGCAAGGGGTGATGCGGGTGGATGCCCTGCCTTGGGAAGCTGTCACCGCCCAGATCGACGCCATTTTGACCGATATGACGGTGCAAGCGGCCAAAACGGGAATGCTGCTCAATGCCGAGATCATCCTGGCGGTGGCCCAGCAGATCCAACCCCACACCAGTCCCGCCCACAACATTCCCAACTGGGTGGTGGATCCCGTCATGGTTTCCCGCACAGGATCCCAGTTGATCGATGATGATGCCATCCAAGCCTTGCGAGAGGAGGTGATTCCCTACGCGACAATCCTGACTCCTAACCGTTTCGAGGCCCAGATCTTGAGTGGGATGGCGATCCACAGCCTGGAGGATATGCAACAGGCGGCCCAGGTGATTTACCACCAGATGATATCCCACCGCACAATACACTCCACAATACTGGGATCCCCGCTGGTCTTGGTCAAAGGGGGTGGCATGAGTGGATCCCTGCGCGGCACCGATGTGGCCTGGGATGGCGAACAGTTCGAGATTTTGCCCCAAGAGGCTATTCCCACCCAAAACACCCACGGCACCGGCTGTACATTGTCGGCGGCTATCACCGCAGGGCTGGCTCAGGGCAAGGATCCCTGGGAGGCCATTCGCCAGGGCAAAGCCTATGTCACCCAAGCCTTAAACTTTGCCCTCGCCATTGGGCATGGTCAGGGGCCGGTCGGGCACTTCTTCCCCCTGCTGGGCTGCGTAACCTGAGAATTCCGTAACACAGTTTTAATTTCAATCAGATTGCAATCCTTAAGTTTTTTTTGGCTCTAGAACTGGATTTCACCGGGATCCTAGCTGGATTGACCCCGACTCAGGATGGCGACTCAACGTAAACAGTTGTTAAGTTTATGGGATACAACTTTGCAATTGCAGGTCACTAGCTATGTCTTCCTTAACCTATCCCAAGCAATTCTTATCAAGTCTTTTGCGTTCCGACAGTATTCCAACATCTTGGGCCCAGGCGGGCTGGACAGGATTGCGAGTGATTGCGGGATTGATGATGATCCACAATGGTCTCGATAAATTGGCGGATATTGAAGGTTTTGCAACCGCCTATGTGGAAGTCATTGGGTTGCCCTTCCCGATCTTCTTTGCCTACTGCGCCGCCTTGACCGAGCTGATCGGAGCCCCGCTGCTGGCTTTGGGGCTGTTCACCCGTCCAGCGGCATTGGCCCTATTTGGCACCATGTCAGTGGCCATCTATCACCACATCCTGGTGGCGGGCTTCAGTATTCCCTATCTGGAACTTAGCGCGGTCTACGCCGCTTGTTTCGCCTTTTTGCCATCAATGGGGCTGGTCGCTACTCTGTCGATAATCTCTTGTCTACAGCCTTGGACTCCCATCGCCATGATGGGCAAATCCAGGCTTTAGAACAGTCCTTTCAGACCAGCCAGCGGATCAGCCAACTCTCAGATGTCCCTGTTGAGGAGACTGTTGCCAAATAAGGCACACACAGACCGGAAGTGGGATCCCTCTCTCGTCTCTAAAAACTGAGCAGATGGATCCCTTGGCCCGAGCTTTTATAGAGATTAGACCACCACAGATCGGATAAGGATCCCTCATCAAAGTCCCTAGCCGCCAAATGTTACGACCGCAAACCCAGTTGGGGGAAAACTCTGAGGTGTAACCAACAGCGTATTCCCAGGGGATTGCTGCACCGCTCCGCCCACCAGTGAAAGAAACGCATCCAGGGATCCCAGCTCACAACTGTCATCCGCAGCCTCGGTGCGATACATGGTGGGGATGACGAGCTTGGGCTGGAGGGCATCAATCGCCGCCCGTGCCCCTTGGGGATCGTAGTTTTTGGGGCCACCTCCCACAGGGATCAATAACAGATCGGGACGAGCCAACAGAATGCTCTGCTCCCGGTTGATCGGTGCTGCTGCCCCCCCCAGATGGACGATATCGACCCCCCCTTGTGTCCACCGCCAGCCAACATTGGTGCCAAATCGATTGCCCTGTGGGGTAGTGGCATCATGGGCCATCCGAACCCCCTGAAAGCGGATCCCGTCCACCCGATAGTCGCCTGCCTCCAGCAGCACCCGAGGATTACCAGGGACGATCTGTAAATAGCCTTCATCAAACAGGCGGCTACTGATCAGCACCAGATCAGCATCAATCGCTGGTTCGGCATAGCCTGCTGTACAGCCAATCGCCCGAAACGGATTGACCAGCACCCGCAAAGCTGGATCCTCAAACAGGACACAACTGTGCTGAAGCCACGTCAATGAAACCCCCAGCCCAACCTCGCCACTGGGGGAAGGATCCACTACAGGGCTATCCAACACAGGGCTATCCAGTGGGGGCAACGGTAAGTTTTGAGCAGACAGGGATCCCAGGCGATTTGAACCCAGATGGGCCAGCACCTCGACCCCAAGGCCAGCCCCAAAGCCGATCCCAGCATATTGCAAGACATGACGGGTAAATTGGCGGCGATTCATACCGACGGGATCCTTGCTGTGACGACATTGACAGAAGCAGCCTGTGGTTTCTCGCGGGTGATGCTCTGCTGAGGCACATTGACCACTAGAGATGCCAAAAAGTTACCCAAGAGCGTTTTGCCCACCCCTGTCAAAATACTTTCCGGGTGAAATTGTACCCCTTGGATGTGTCGGTGCTGGCGATGTTGTACTCCCATGATCAGCGACCGCTCCCCTTCGACCGTCCAAGCGGTCACCTCCAGACTGGCAGGACAGGTGGATTCCTCAATGATCAAGCTGTGGTAGCGGGTGGCCACAAAGGGATCCGGTAAATCATGGAAGACCCCGCCGCCTTGATGGTAGATCGGAGAGGTCTTGCCGTGCATGAGCTGAGGTGCCCCGACGATCTGGCCGCCAAACACCTGCCCAATGCACTGGTGCCCCAGACAGACCCCTAAGATTGGCAACTGGGATCCCAATTCTCGGATCACATCCATCGAGATGCCCGCGTCCTCTGGTCGTCCCGGCCCCGGAGAGATCACCACCCCAACGGGATCCCAGGCCCGGATCTGGGCCACGGTGATGTGGTCATTGCGATAGACCAGCGGCTCCGCCCCCAGTTCCCCCAGATATTGCACCAAGTTGTAGGTGAAGCTGTCGTAGTTGTCGATCACCAGCAGCACGACGTTCAATGCCCCCATTTAGCAGGATTCGAGCTTTATTATCTTACTGAAGTCTTGTTCTAGCAGTGGCTAGAGGGCAAAGTCCTGCTGATCGCCACCAGATACTGCCCCTCGCCCAGATTTTTTTGAAGGTACCTCGAATTTTAGAAGGCTTACTGCTGATAGCTGTTTTGCAGCCCTATCGTGTGTCGATTTCTCCTACTGAGGATCCTCGGCATTGGCCTCAGCTTCCGGCTGAGAGGCGGAGGGATCCCTGCGATCTGCCAGTCGTTGTTCGATATCCAAAAAGGTATCTAGTAAGAGTCGGCGGGCCTCCAGTTTCCAACCCCACCGCTGCACACTGATGGCGGCGGCACCTCCGGCTACAGCAGCCACCCACCCCAAAGGCTGAGCCAGGATCCCTTCCAATAGCCCTAGTCCAGCAATTCCCCACAAGGGTAAGGCCACCGTCTGGCGTTGTTTTTCCACCAAGCGCTGCACCCAATTGGATCCCGTCAGCTCAGATGCCAAGGCTTGCCGTACCTCTTGTTGCTCAGCCATTGAAACGGAGAGGCCAATCTTGCGCCGCAACTTCTCCATTTTGCGGGCGGGGGTGCTGTATTCCGTCAACTCATCCTCCGCCATCATGATCAGCCGTTGCAATTGCGACATGGAAACCTTTTGCCATTACGCCCTACAGGATCCCAGTATGGAGGACAACGGATCCCTGGGTCGATGGACTTGAGTGGTCTCTACCCTCAGAGAGAGTCTCATCGCTCGATGCCATACTCGCCCTGTCACTTTCTAGAGACCAAAACTATCGGAAAACTCTATTGACTAGACCTCTTGCACGAATCAACAAGAGGTTAAGGGAGGCAAAGTTAGCTCATAGTTGTGGATGCCAGCAATGACATTCAACCTCAGTTTCAATCTCTTCCTCCGATTGCGATAGCGACTGCCAATGATCCGCCATACCTTCAACCGTCGATGCATATGCTCCCCTCTGATGCGCCGAATCGCTAGCTGCTGATTGTCTTGCCTTTGCT
>JAAUUM010000101.1 GCA_012031565.1 Synechococcaceae cyanobacterium SM2_3_2 | reverse complement strand
CCTTGCTGATAGATTTTGACAACCTTGTGACGAAGGTCAGTTGAATAGCAGGTCATGAGCAAATGCCATCTCTTCGTCCGAATTCTACCTCCTCAGCCGTGTTTGGTATTTTAGGGAAGGGCTGTAAATCTTTCCCAGTATTTTGAGATTGAAAAATCGAAGTGGAATAAATGTGGTGACTGCCACTCACCCTTTTCAGGATCCATCCCTATCCCTTAACAATCTTACACAATGCCTTGCCAGAAACAGATTTCATAGCGAAAGCTCAACAAGTTGCCGATCTGAGCTAATCTCTTCTACCTGACTTGCCACATCGAGCCACCCTTCCACAGCCTCTTTCAGCATCACCAACAAGTGCTCATAACTGTCTCCCCACGTATGACACCCTGGCAATCCAGGCATAGATCCACACCACACACCGTCCTCTTGCCAAATCACAGCTTTGACTTTCATCTCAATAAACCCCAAGTTTTATCACCACTCTACCAACCCCTAAAAAAAGGGATCCCCCAGCCAAAGCCAAGGGATCCCGATTGAGTTAGAGCCTTAAGTCAAGACTGCTAGAGATACGTAAACTGCGAGGCCGTCGAGGCGATCAAGAAGGCAGCGTAGGTGAGAATGTACCCCACTGTGAAGTGAGCCAGACCCACCAAGCGACCCTGCACGATGGACATCGCCACAGGCTTGTCGCGCCACTTGACCAACCGAGCCAAGGGGGTGCGCTCGTGCGCCCACACCAAGGTCTCGATCAACTCTTGCCAGTAACCACGCCATGAGATCAGGAACATGAACCCGGTCGCCCACACCAAATGACCAAACAAGAACATCCAAGCCCACACCGACAGATTATTCATGCCGTAGGGGTTGTAGCCGTTGATCAACTGAGCGGAGTTGGTCCACAGGTAATCCCGCAGCCAGCCCATCAAATAGGTGGAGTTTTCGTTGAACGAAGCCGTGTTGCCATTCCAAACACCCAACTGCTTCCAGTGCCAGTAAAAGGTGACCCAGCCGATGGTGTTCAGCATCCAGAACATCGCCAGGTAGAACGAATCCCAGGCAGAGATATCGCAGGTGCCGCCCCGGCCTGGGCCATCGCACGGGAAGCTGTAGCCAAAGTCCTTTTTGTCAGGCATCAGCTTGGAACCGCGAGCATCCAACGCGCCCTTGATCAAGATCAAAGCAGTGGTATGCAAGCCCAACGCAATTGCGTGGTGCACCAAGAAATCCCCAGGCCCAATCGGCAAGAACAGGGATCCCTGCAAATTATTGATGGCATCCAACCAACCGGGCAGCCACACATTGCCAAAGTTAGGCCATGCGGTCGAGGCCAAGCTATCAGGGTTGGACAACAACACATCCATGCCGTAGATCATCTTGCCGTGGGAGGCTTGGATGAACTGGGCAAAGACAGGCTCAATCAGGATTTGCTTTTCGGGAGTCCCAAAGGCCACCACCACATCGTTGTGGACATAGAGACCCAAAGTGTGGAAGCCCAAGAACAGCGACACCCAGCTTAGGTGAGAGATGATCGCTTCTTTGTGATCCAATACCCGAGCCAGCACATTGCCCTTGTTGGCTTCAGGATCATAGTCCCGCACAAAGAAGATAGCCCCGTGAGCAAATGCCCCCACCATCAAAAATCCAGCGATGTACTGGTGATGGGTGTAAAGAGCCGCCTCAGTGGTGGGATCCTGAGACATGAACACGTAGGGATTCAGGGAGTACATGTGCTGAGCCACCAGGGAGGTGATCACCCCCAGAGATGCCAGCGCCAAACCCAACTGAAAGTGTAGAGAGTTGTTGACAGTGTCGTACAGGTTGTCGTGGGGCAGATTGAACTGACCCTGGGTTTTGGCCCCTAACAAACCATCTTTGGCATTCAACATCTCTTTGATGCTGTGGCCAATGCCCCAATTGGTGCGGTACATGTGACCTGCCACGATGAAAATCACCGCGATGGCCAGATGATGGTGCGCCATATCCGTCAGCCACAAGGACTCGGTGTTGGGGTCAAAACCACCCAAGAAGGTGAGAATCGCCGTACCGGATCCCTCTGCGGTGCCCCAAACATGGTTGGCAGTATCAGGATTGGCGGCGTAAGCACCCCAGTTCAAGGTGAAGAAGGGAGCCAAGCCCGCCGGGTGAGGCAAGGTGGTCAAGAAGTTATCCCAGCCCACATGCTGCCCGCGAGATTCGGGGATGGCGACGTGTACCAAGTGACCTGTCCAAGCCAGAGAGCTAACCCCAAACAGACCCGCTAGGTGGTGGTTCAGCCGAGACTCGGCATTTTTGAACCAGCTCAAGGAGGGCCGGAAGCGGGGTTGTAGGTGCAACCAGCCTGCGAACAGAAAGGTGGCCGCCAACAACAACAGGCCCACTGCCCCCGCATACAAATCAGCGTTGGTACGCAGACCGATGGTGTCGAACCAGTAGTACAGGCCAGAGAAAGCCGCGTTCACAGGGCCAGAACCGCCCTCTTGGGTAAACGCGTCCACCGCCGGTTGGCCAAAATGGGGATCCCAGATGGCATGAGCGATGGGGATGACGCCCGAAGGATTCGCCACCCATTGTTCATAGTTGCCTTGCCAAGCAATGTGAAAAACATTGCCCGAGGCCCACAAAAAGATGATTGCCAGATGGCCAAAGTGCGTCGCAAACAGCTTTTGGTAAAGCCGCTCCTCCGTCATGCCGTCATGGGTCTCAAAGTCGTGTGCGGTGGCAATGCCGTACCACAACCGACGAGTCGTGGGGTCGTTGGCAAGGTCTTGACTAAATTGCGGAAAACGAGTTGCTGTAGTCATGATTTTTTTAGTCCTCCTTGCCTAACCGAGTGCGGCGAATCGAGCCAGGAAGAACGCCCACGTGGTGACGATCCCGCCTAGCAGGTAGTGAGCCACACCGACAGCCCGACCCTGGATGATGCTGAGGGCGCGAGGCTGGATGGCCGGACCCAATTTGAGCTTGTTATGGGCCCAAACGATGGACTCGATCAACTCTTGCCAATAGCCGCGGCCACTGAACAAGAACATCAAGCTAAACGCCCAAACGAAGTGAGCACCCAAGAAAATCAAGCCATAGGCCGACAGCGACGAGCCATAAGAGTTGATCACCTGGACGGCTTGCGCCCATAGATAATCTCTCAGCCAGCCGTTGATATTCAGGGCACTGGTGGCAAAGTTGCCGCCAGTCAGGTGGTCGATGGAGCCATCGGCATTGACGGTGCCCCAGATGTCGCTCTGCATTTTCCAGGTGAAGTGGAAGATCACAATGGAGATGCAGTTATACATCCAGAACAAGCCCAAGAAGACGTGATCCCAACCAGAAACCTGGCAGGTGCCGCCTCGACCGGGGCCATCGCAGGGGAACCGGAAACCCAATTTGCCTTTGTCGGGGATCAGGCGGGAGGAACGGGCAAACAGCACCCCCTTGAGCAGGATCAACACCGTGATGTGAATGGTCATGGCATGGATGTGGTGAACCATAAAGTCCGCCGTACCCAAGGCCATTGGCATCATGGAGACTTTGCCACCCACAGCAATCACATCGCCCCCAAAGATGGGGCTGACGCTGGCTTGAGCCAAGGGAGCACTAAAGCTGGTCACACCCGCATGGATCCCTTGGATCCACTGGGCGAAGATGGGCTGCAATTGAATGGCGCTGTCCGAGAACATATCTTGCGGACGGCCCAAAGCCTGCATCGTGTCGTTATGGATATAAAAGCCAAAGGCATGGAAGCCCAAGAACAAACAGACCCAGTTGAGATGGCTGATGATGGCATCCCGATGCCGCAACACCCGATCCAAGACGTTGTTGCGGTTCACTGCGGGGTCGTAGTCCCGCACCATAAAAATGGCCCCGTGTGCGGCACCACCGACGACGAAGAAGCCCCCCAACCACATGTGGTGGGTGAACAACGACACCTGAGTGGCATAGTCAATGCCCATGTAGGGATAGGGGTTCATGGCGTACATGTGCTGCGCCACGATGATGCTGATGGATCCCACCATGGCCAGGTTGATGGCCAATTGGGCGTGCCAGGAGGTGGTCAGGGTCTCATACAAACCTTTGTGACCTTCACCTGTGAATGGCCCCTTGTGGGCTTCCAAAATTTCTTTGATGCTGTGACCAATGCCCCAGTTGGTGCGGTACATGTGGCCCGCCACAATGAACATCACCGCCAAAGCGAGGTGGTGGTGCGCCTGATCCGTCAGCCACAAGGCACCCGTTTGGGGATTGAGACCGCCATTAAAGGTAAGGAAGTCCGAGTACTCTCCCCACTGCAAGGTGAAGAAAGGATAGAGCTGCTTACTGAAGCTGGGAATAAACTCGGCCATGTTTTGCCAGCTAAAGGCAAACTGATGGGGCAGAGGAATATCAGCAATGGTCTCCAGCACCTTACCGTTGTAGGTGATCGGCTGCCCAGCCATGATGGCGTCCATCGCTTTATTGATGGGGATCGCCACATGAATTTGGTGACCAGCCCAGGCCAAGGATCCCAGACCTAGCAGACCGGCTAGATGGTGGTTGAGCATCGACTCAACGTTTTGGAACCATTCCAGCTTGGGGGCCCGCTTGTGGTAGTGGAACCAACCGGCGAACAGCATCAAGCCCGCCATCACCAAACCACCGATGGCGGTACAGAGTAGCTGAAACTCGCTGGTGATGCCGGCGGCGCGCCACAGGTGGAAGAAGCCAGAGGTGATCCGGATCCCCTCAAAGCCACCCCCCATGTCGCCATTCAGGATCTCTTGACCAAAAATCGGCCACACCACTTGGGCGCTGGGCTTGATATTGATCGGATCCGCCAGCCAGGAGGAATAGTTGGAGAACTGTGCTCCGTGGTAATACATCCCACTCAGCCACACAAACACAACGGCAAGGTGACCAAAGTGAGCCGAAAAGATTTTTCGAGAAACGTCTTCTAAATCGCTGGTATGACTATCGAAGTCATGAGCAAGAGCGTGGAGATTCCAGATCCAAGTCGTGGTTTTGGGGCCACGCGAGAGGCTGCGATCAAAATGACCCGGCTGAGCCCACTTCTCAAAGGAAGTTGGAACCGGATCGATATCGACCGAAACCTTGACCTTCGGCTCTCGCTCCTTTGGCGTAGTTGTCATCAAGAACTCCTCTCTTGCGACAAGGAACGAAACATCACCCTTCATTTTGGGGGCCAATGACAAGGATCCTTTATTTGCCTCAACAATCGTTACGATCATTAAGAGGAACGGGATCCCAGCCTCAGCCCGTCCAGCGGGAAGGGACTTACAGGGCATTATAGGCTAGGGTTTTGGGCTACTTGGGCGGTTCACAATAATTAAACTGCGGATCCCTGTCAGGCTCGACATTTCCGGGATCCTTAACGTTGTTTTGCTCTATTAAATGTAAATGTTTGTAAATAAATCAGGTCTCGTTTCTGACGAAAACCGGGATTTTCTTAAGGGTCTGTTACACCGATTGTCTTTGTCTGAGATGGAGGATCTCGACCACTTTGCCCCGAATCGTATGGCCCCACCACGGGGTAGATTGAGGGCGAGAGAAGACTGTTTGACTGTCAACTATCCAGGTCTGATCGGGATCGAATAAAACCAAAGGTTGTGTGAGCTGCGATTGAATCGGCACCAGGGTTTGGCCCAGGCAATCAAGCGGCCCTTGACTCAGGGATCCCCAGAGCGCTAGAGGAGAGAGGGATCCCGTCTGCACCAATTGATCCCACAGCAGCGGCAGGGCAAACTCTAGACCCACAGCGCCGGCAGGGGCTTGGCCAAACGGCAGGGTCTTCTCCTCAAAAGTGTGGGCTTGGTGATCGGTGGCGATAGCGGTGAGGATCCCGGCTTGCACCCCTTCCACCAGGGCTTGGCGATTGGCCTCGCTACCCAGCGGTGGATCCAGCCTCAGGGCAGGGTGATAGTCATAGCGTCGGATGTCCTCATCACATAGCAGCAGGTGCATCCAGGTGACACTGGCGGTGATGGGCAGCCCTTCAGCTTGAGCTTGGCCGAGTAATTCCACGCTGCGGGCCGAGGAAATTCGCATCAAATGGACAGGGGTGGGGGTACGGCGTACCAGTTCGATCAGGCCAGCCACCCGACTGGTTTCAGCGGTCATCGGGATCCCTTTCAATCCCAACCGGAGAGATGCTTCCCCCTCATAGATCAGGCCATCCCCCACCTGGCTGGGATCCCAGGCCCAGAGCAGTAGAGGTTTGTTGTAGGGTTGCAGATACTCCAGAATTCGCTGCACCATCAGCAGGGAGGGCAGAGGCCGATCGTCACAGAAGCCCGCGATGGAGGATTGGGCCAGTTCCCCCAGTTCGGTCAGGGTCTGACCTTGGATCCCTGTGGTGAGGGCGGCGAGGGGAAGCCATTGCGGGCTGGGCCAGATGTTTTTGGTTTTGGCTTGCAACGCACTGAGAGCTGCGATGCTGTCCAGAGGCGGATCGGTACTGGGCAACAGTCCCACTTGGGCAAACCCTCCCCCAAGCGCCGACTGGGCTAAAGATTGCAGTGTTTCTCGTTGTTCGTAGCCAGGTTCGCCTGAGTGGGCATAGAGATCCACCAATGCCGGCCCCAAAAGCCATCTTTGGGCATCGTGGACTTGAGTGCTGTCAGAATCATGGCTGAGTTGGGATCCCAGGCCCTTGAGGGTGCCGTCCACAATCCAGACATCGATTGCTTGGTCAATTTTTACGCTGGGATCCAGCAGTCGAACCTGTTTTAGAAGATGGGATCCATGCTTGAAAGCGGTATTGAAAAAGAAGGCACTCATAGAGCAACGCTGATCGGGTGCTGAGGGGATCCTATCTTGAGGGGAATCCCTTCAGTCTGCAAATCTTTTCAAGACTCTGATATCCCTCTCATAAGATATCCCTTTCATAACCCGCTTATATCCAGGGATCCCGGAGCTGTTCAATCCAGGGTGCTTTGGGGCCTAACGGGAAATGGGCGATACTATTTTTGGGGAGGCTGGCAAGGTAAACAATGGCTACCGAAAGCGCTCACTAAACACAGCTTTTGCTGAACACAGATCTTGAGGAACAGATAGATTATCGATCCTCAGACTGGTGCCATGCTCCTTTCCTTGTCTCCTCACACCCTTTTCCATTCCTTCCTTTATGGAGCTTGCAGACCCGTGAAACCTTGCATCTTATTCGACATTCTTCAGTTTCCACGTCTAACTCTCCTCTGTGCTGTCAGTCTGAGTTGGCTGGGATCCCTGCCCATTTCTGCCTTTGCCCAAGAGGGCATTGCCGCAGGAGTGGAGGGCGCTTCTATCAAACCATCAGCGTCCACTAATCTTTATTCTTTATTTTTGGCAGAGGTGATCAATAGCGGGTTGATGGAGCTGGGCTATGACGTTGAACCCACCCAGCAGCTACAGGTGGCCATTGCCCATGCCGCTGTGGCAACCAGCGATGTCCATTTTCTCACCGCCCATTGGGAAAATCTCAACTTTCCCATGATTGAAAATAACGGTGGCGAAGCGGTATTACAACGGGTAGGGGTTTTGGTGGATGATACTGTGCAGGGCTATCTGATCGATAAGGCCACCGCCGAAGAGTTTGGCATCACCAACTTAGAACAATTACAGGATCCCCAGCTTGCCCGCCTGTTTGACACGGATGGAGATGGCAAGGCCAACTTGGTGGGCTGTAACCCAGGCTGGGGCTGTGGCGCTGTGACCGAGCATCATCTGGAAGCCTATGACCTGTCTGAAACCGTCAAGTTTGTGCAAGGGGAATATGATGCCCTGATTGCCGACACCATCACCCGTTTGGAGCAGGGGGAATCGATCTTGGCCTATGCCTACTCTCCCCACTGGGCTGGAGCTTTTTTAGTGCCGGATGACAATGTGGTCTGGCTGGAGGTGCCCTTCACCACGCTGCCAGAGGAGCAGGCGGATGTGGCTGAGGTAAATACCATCGTCAACGGCCAAAATCTGGGTTTTGCGGTGGATCGGATTCGGGTCGTGGCTAACGCTGACTACTTGACTCAAAATCCTGTGGCCAGCAAGTGGCTAGAGCTTGTCCAGATTCCCATTGAGGATGTCAACGCTCAACAAAAACAGGTTCATGAAGGAGAGCGTACCCCCGAAGATGCTCGCCGCCACGCGATGGAATGGATTGAAGCTAACCGGGATCTGTTTGATAGATGGTTAGCGGAGGCTCGCCAAGTGGCTGGCTAAGCCGGTTCATGGGTTGGCGATATCAAGTCAATCAGAATCCCCCTGTCCTTACCTACGCTTGTCTCCTACCATGGCTCACCTCTTTGTTGCTGTGGATCCCTCAGCGTTTCAGTTCTCGGGGATTCATCTGTCTATAGCTCTCGATTGGCTACGGGATCCGTTTCAGCTGCTGCGGATCCCGTTTGATGATGGGGTCACCACAGCAATCCGCTTTTTGGTGGCCCATTTTCGGCCTTTGTTTCAGTCGGTGCGGGTGCCGATCAACAGCCTGTTGCAGACCTTTCAACAGCTCTTGGTGGGTGCTCCTCCTTCGGCGCTGTTGGTGTTTTTGACGGCGGTGGCGTGGCAGCTGGCGGGCCGACGGATCGGGGGACTAAGCTTTTTGGGGCTCAGTTTGATTGGGTTTATCGGGGTCTGGCAACAGGCGATGGTGTCGTTGTCAATTGTGCTGACGGCGGTGGTGGTGTGTGTGGCCATCGGGATCCCGGTGGGGGTGCTCTCCGCCCGCAGCGACCGAGTTGAGCAGGTATTGCGTCCACTGTTAGATGCGATGCAGACCCTGCCAGTGTTTGTTTATCTGGTGCCGGTGGTGATGTTATTTGGGATTGGGGAAGCACCTGGGGTGATCGCCACCGTGATCTATGCGCTGCCTCCTTTGATCCGTCTCACCAACTTAGGGATCCGGCAGGTGCCCGAAGAAGTGGTGGAGGCGTCCCTGGCTTTTGGCTCCACTCCCCAGCAGGTTTTGTGGGAAACCCAGATTCCTTTGGCCATGCCGACTATCTTGGCAGGGGTCAACCAGACGGTGCTGTTTGCTTTGGGTATGTCGGTCGTCACCTCCATGATCGCGGTGCCGGGGTTAGGGCTGTTGGTGTTGCAGGGGCTCAATAGCCTGGATGTGGGTATGGCGGCGACCGGAGGGGTGAGCATTTTGGCGATGGCAATCATCTTGGATCGCGTCACCCAAAGCATTGGCCGGATTGGTTTTCAGCGTTCTTGGCATCAACAAGGGCCAGTTGGCTTGCTCTACCGTCTCACTCGAGACCAGGGATCCCCTTCAGAATCGCCAAAGTCTATCTAATAGCGACTAACAGAGGCTATTAGCGGCGGGCTGGAGGTCAGCCTCTATCGGCAATAGGTGAGACACAAAAAAATTCAGCGACTGAAAGTTCAGGATCCTCCATAGGTCTAGACCTGAGAGATGCTCTCTTGAACAGCCCTCAACCGACGGGATCCAGGATAAGATGCAACTAAGGAGATTAGTTTGACTGTCTGTTTGTTTTTGAGCATCTCATCGAAGACTATCTCGCTACTTCATTTTCATTGAATATCTTGTTCATTTTCATTGAATATCTTGTCTTGGATCTCCACCCCTCATGCCCCGTCGAAAAGGAACCTGTCTCACCCGTCAAGACGTGGTAGAAGCCGCCATCAGCTGCCTTCAACAGGAGGGGGAGGAGAGTCTTGGGGTTAACCGAGTGGCCCGAGCACTGGGGATCCAACCCCCCTCTCTCTATAACCATGTGGCGGGCAACGGCGATCTGCGGCAAGCGGTGGCGCTAGAAGGACTGAAACGCCTGATGGCCCATCTGCGGCATCACACCGATGGGATCCCTGATAGACAAGAGCGAGTGCGGGCGTTAGCCCATGCCTATCGAGACTTTGCCCATACTCACGACGCCTTGTATGCGGTGCTTTCCACCGTCAGTTTTGATCCAATGGATCCTCACTATCAACCCGCCATCCAAGACTGGATGTCTTTTTATGATGATCGACTCAAACCCTTTGGCCTGCAAGGGGATGCGGTGATACATGGAGCCCGTTTCTTGTTATCGACTCTGCATGGCTTTGTCCAGATGGAACGATCCGGTAAATTCCGCCTCGAACAGCCCCGCGATCAAAGTTATAGCTGGATTATTCAAGCTCTGATTGATGCGTTGGAAGCCTCAGGTAGCTCTCCAGCCCAGCTCAGCAACACTTGACCGTGTTTATTTTTGACCGTGTTTATTTTTTGTGATCGGTCAACTTCGCACTTTCTATGCACTTTTAAGGATCCCCATGTCTAGTTCGCTGCAAGCCCGGGCTTCTGACCCTGCCGGTTCTGGAACCTCGCTACCTCTACTTACAACGCCAGAGGATCCCAGGATGCAAGTGCGCCATGCGATCAGGACGAATCATCCAATCACCCTGGTACTCAAACTCGCCATACCAGGGATCCTGGGCATGTTGACGGTGGGCCTGAAGAATTTTGTGGATGCCCTATTTGTCGGCCAAGTGGTGGGGGAGACGGCTCTGGCGGCAGTAGCCATGACCTTTCCCCTCGGCATCCTGTGGACGAGCATCGCCGGATTGATTGGGGTAGGTTCGGGATCCCTGCTCAGTCGGGCGATTGGGGCGGGAGATGAAGAAACCCAAAAACAGGTCTTTGGCAACTTGGTGGGAATGGTGCTGATCGGCAGCCTGATCATGAGCATTTTGGGCTATGTGACAGCGGAACCAGCGGTGCGGTTTATGGGGGGGCGAGGCGACATTGCCACTTATGGGGTGGCCTATCTGCGGGTGCTGATGGTGGGATCCGTCTTTTTCACTATGGGGGTGGCCACCAACATGCTGATCCGCTCAGAGGGCAAGATGCGGGAGGCGATGATCTTTTCCTCCCTGACGGTGGTGGCCAACATCACTTTTAATGCCGTTTTCGTGGTCTGGCTGGGTTGGGGGGTGGAAGGGGCAGCTTTGGGCACGGTGGCGGCAATGGCCGTTTACTCAGCCCTTAATTTTTGGTATTTTCTGTCTGGACGCAGTTCGCTCCCTATCCAAGGGTTTCGCATCCAATTGGTGCCCGCCTTGATGCCCGAGATCTTTGCTGTGGGATCCTCGGCCATGTTGTTACAGGTGATGGCCTTGGTGGAACAAACCTTGGTCTACCAGACGATCTCTCAGTATGGCGGGGATCGAGATATTGCCTTTGCGGGGGCGAGTTTGCGGATCCTGATGCTGGCGGTGATCCCCGTGTTTGGATTTTCTCAGGCATTGCAGCCTGTGCTGGGCATCAACTTTGGGGCCAACGATTATCCTCGGATGAAGCGGTCGCTGATTGTCTTTGGGATCAGTGGCACCCTCTTGATGTTTTTGATCTGGCTACCCTTTCAACTGGTGCCCGAAATCCCCCTGCGCTGGCTGTTGCCGGACATGGTGTTTGTCCCCCAGGATCTGCTTAATTTCCGCATTCTGACGATGTTGCTGCCCGTGTTGCCCTTTTTACATTGCGGCATCACGCTATTCCAATCTATCGGCAATGGCCGTATGGCAGGGTTGATGATCCTGTTGCGGCAGGGGGCTTTGTTTGCTCCCATTCTCGTTATCCTGTCCCGCTGGGCTGGCCTGAATGGGGTCTATTACAGCCTCAGTTTGATGGATGGGCTCATGGTCGGGATCGTAGCGGTGGCGATTGTGCTTCAGATGCGACAGCTAGAACGAAGGATGGTTTTAGATCCAACTTCAACAGTCTAGAGCTGTTATCCAGTCTAGAATCTGTCATTAGCCAGAGGAGGATTAAGGATCCCTTACTTCCCCGCTCGTTAATATCCTGCCGGCCAAGGTACAGGGACAAAAAATGACAGGGAGCATAGAAAGCTAGCGCTGGAGGGGATTAGACAAGGGCAGGGGTGAGGAGGTGAGCTAAGAATTACCACACCCCTAGCAGCCACCTCCTCATGAATGAGATTATCCGAATTCAAGCCGCCCTTCGCTCTCATTTACCTTGGCATGGTGCTCGATTGACTTTCTTGGCCCTCTTGCTGGTCGCCTTATTTCGAGTAGAAACCGTTGTTTTTGCCAGTCCGACCCAGAGTGCCTCTAACCACAAACGGCTGACCCGCTTCTTTCGAGGCTTTGCCGTGGATTTTGATGCTATTGCCCGAGCCGTCGTCAGTTGGAGTCAGGTCCCACCGCCTTGGACATTGAGTCTAGAGCGCACCAACTGGTCATTGGGTCAGTTCATTTCAATATTCTGATGTTGGGCATTGTCCATGAGGGAGTGGCCTTTCCCCTCCTGTGGACGATGTTAGATAAGCGTGGCAACAGTAACAGTGACGAGCGGATGGATTGAATGGAACCCTTTGATATCCTCTTCCCTGCTGACCGAGAGTTTGTAGGTCAAGAGTGGTGCAGCTTTTTGCTGTTGCCCAAAGCTATCCCCTTCCGCCTCCGACTGCGCCACAGTGACCGGATTAGCTCTCGCTCGGGCCAACGGCAACAGAAGGGGGAGCGGGTCTTTGCCAACCTGAAGCTGGGTGAGCAGCGAGTGCTGTCGGGCAAGCGTTGGGTGTGGGGTCGTCTACGGGGTCGCTATCCGCTGGGAGAATGGCGAGTTGCTGATTGTCGCCACAGACCGTCACCCCCAGACGGTGTGAGCAGATTACCGCTTGAGATGGGGGATTGAGACGTTGTTTGCCGCCCTCAAAACCCGAGGATTCAACCTCGAATCCACCCACTTTTGCCACCCTGAGCGCCTCAGTCAGTTAATCCCACTGCTGGCTTTAGCCTTCTGTTGGGCCATGTTGAGTGGGCTCTGACAACACCAACAGCACCCAATTAGGCTGAAGGCCCATCAGCGCCGTTCGCGTCAACGGGACGGCGTCCTTGCCAAAAGTTTATTTCGCTATGGTTGTGACTTTCTGCGGCCTACCTTCTGCGACTTGTCCTTACGACCCTCTGAATTCAATCAGGCCTTACAACTTTTGTCCTTGTACTGAG
>JAAUUM010000100.1 GCA_012031565.1 Synechococcaceae cyanobacterium SM2_3_2 | reverse complement strand
TTGGACGATAAAGTCTCGATGAGGGAATAGTTTCCCAGGTTTAGTGGGGCCAGGCTTGAGAGGGGTTAGGTCTTGAGTGTGTCGGTCCTGATTGAGGTACTTCTGGACAGTAACAGGGCTCATCATAAATTGTTGAGCCAGTTTACGAATTGAGATATTACCGAGATGGTAGGCAGTGACGACTTTCTGGCGGATATCTAGGGAGTAACGACTCATGTCAACAGGAGGTTCAATTTTTTAAAGCTTACCACAGAACGTCTCATGTATATCATGAGCAGGCTGTAAGAGCATCGTCTATGTGGACGAGACCGGCTTTGATCAAGTCATCAGCTGTCCCTATGGTTGGGCACCCAGAGGCAAGAAGCTCTATGGCCAGAAGCAGGGCAACAGAGTCAAACGGGAGAACTTGGTGGCTGGGAGAAGGAAGAAAGACAAAGGGCTGATAGCACCGATGATATTTATGGGGAGCTTAAATAGGGCAGGATTTGAGCAGTGGCTCCAAGTGTTTCTAATACCCGCCTTGAGCCAAGTGATAGTCTTAGTCATGGACAACTCACCGATTCACTGGAAGAGCGCCATCAAGGCAATAGTAGAAGCAGCGGGGCATGAGGTCTTATTTCTACCAACTTACTCACCTGAGCTGAATGACATCGAGCATGACTTTGCTGTTCTGAAGAGAGCAAGGATATATGCTGATGGTGAGAAGACATTGGATGATGTCGTAAGAGATTACTGCTCTTGATGCTGTCTCATCCTTATCCTGAATTACTACATTCCATCATGTCAATATCTTGTCAATAAAAATAAATATCTTGGTAGCCGGAGAAAGTCTTACTAATAACTGATTGCTAACATTTGTGACTATATTGCCATCAAAGCTTCTAGTAAGCTCCCAGGCTCAGCCCTAGATCTCAGCTGTCTCATCCATCAACCCATTCAATCACCTGTGTTCCGGCTGAGCCAAGCTCGGGCTAAATAGGTCAGTAACACCACCACCAAGGCCCATTCAAACCGGGCAAAGGCATCGCCATAATAGCGGGGATCCCAGTAGCTAATCGGGCTGCGAAACCGAATCGTCCACTCCAAGGGAAATAAAAGCAGGGGGCCATCTTCTGCGTGAACGGGGATATCGATCAGGGTGTGTAGCCCACAGGAGGCCAAAAAGGTCAGTAGCCACGTGGCAGTCTTGGCAAATCGGTGACGGAACTGCCAGGTAATCAAGCCGAGGATCCCCAAGAGGGTGGGGGAATGCAGGGCATTGTGGGCAGCAATCCAACCGGGATCCTGAAAGAACAGGGTACGAAAGAGGTATTGCAGGGTCTGTGGGAGATCCCATCCCAAAACTAGGTGATAGTAGCCAATGCCCCCCAGGGTGAGTAGATAGAGGGGAATATCAGGAGCTAGGGATCCCCAGAGTGCCGCTTGCCGTAAGGGCCAGAGATGAGGCCACCGTTTGCCCAGAGCTGCTGTGATGATGATGTGAGAGGGGGTATTCACAGCCTGTAACCTCCCACCATGCCCGCCAACAAAATGAAGCCCTGAATCACATTGAGTCGAAAGATTTGGCCATACAAACCAGGATCATGATTGACATTATGCAGCTGCCAGACCTGCCAGCCCCATAGCCCGCTGCTGAGGCCCAGACTGAAAAATAGACCGGGTGCAACCCCAGATCCCACCCCACCAGCGCCAAGAGTAGGGCTGTACCTAAGAAAAACAGACCAATGGCAGTGGGAGCCAAGCGACCCAGAAAACGGGCACTGGACTGGATCCCAGCCCGAGCATCATCCTCCCGATCCGGCAGGGCGTAGACTGTATCGAATCCCAACGTCCACAGCACGGTTGCCCCCCATAACATCCAGGTGGATCCCGACCACAAGGGAAGATCGGGATCCTGTCCTGTCACCGCCGTCCAGCTGATCAACACCGCAAAGCCCCAGGCCAGGGCCAACACCAACTGCGGCACTGGAAACACCCGCTTGGCACCGGGATAGAGCAAGATAACGGGCACAGCAGCTACACACAGCCCAAAGGTGACGGGATTGAGAAACTGAGCCAAGCCCCAGGCACAGAGCAGCCCCACCCCGATCAAAATGACGGCCACCCGCACCGAGAGTTGGCGAGAAGCCAGAGGCCGAGATCGGGTGCGCTCCACCAAGGGATCCAGATTGCGATCCCACAGGTCATTGACCACGCATCCCGCCCCACTGGTGGCCAGCGTGCCCAGTACCATCACCACCACCAGGATCCACGGGGGTCGCCCTTGCCCCCCCAACACCAAACCCCAGAGGGCGGGCACCAACAAAATCAGCCGTCCTGTAGGCTTGTCCCAGCGCAGCAACCGCACAATAGCCCTGAGGGTTGCGCCCAGCGAAGGGGATGTTAATTCACTCATAACGGCTGATTATTAAGGATCCCTAAGGGCATCACTCGTTCACCTGGCACTGGCTCCAGCACCTGAGTTGGCAGCCCCAGTTGAGTGAGTTGTTGTTGAACCGCCTCAGGACTGCCCTTGGTTTGGAGCAGATTGGCCAGGAGGCCGGCGTAACGAATCGATCCCATGCCTGCGGTGGGCAGCATCACCTGAGGGCGTAGCCAACGAGCCACCTGAGCGGCAGTATCAAACCCCTGCAAAATCGTGCCCACCCCCAAGATGGACTGGTTGATCAGCGGCACAATGGCCACATCGACGGGATCCCGGTCTGAAAGGCTGGCATCGGGGTAGCCATGCGGCTCGTAGTAGAGGGACTGACCTGTCTGCAAATCCGTCAATAGATAAGCGTTTTCTTGCACCAATGGCCCCAGGGGCGCTCCCGGCAGAGCCATGATGGTCAGGCGTTCTGCCACCGGATGGATCTCGCCATGGGCTAGGGCCGTGACGGAGCTGAATCCCAACTCCCGTGCCACCCCTGCTGCACTGGGGGATCCCACCAGAGGCCAGGATTTGGGTAACTGTTGGAGGGTGCGGCGATGGGCATGATCCGGCAATCCCTGCGACAACAGGATCAGATCTACCGCCTTTGGCACCGCTCGATCGTGAGGCCGATCCCCCCGAAAGAACCACTCTTGCCCGCCAAACACCAGGGATCCCACCAACCAGGGATCCAGCAAAATCCGTTGGCCCGCCATCTCGATCAGCCAGCTATTGGCATCGAACCAGGTCAAAGCCAGGGAAACCGTTTGAGGATCCTGGGTAGGGGCAATCATAGAACTCTCCAGATCAGTGGTGAAGGGGTTAGAGGGCAATCTTGGCGGGTGGTTCCGACGGCACAGCCTGCTCAGTGCGGCGACTGTGGAAGGCCAAGCGCTCATTTTCGACACTGACCAAGATGTCATCCCCTGCGGTAAAGGATCCCTCTAAGAGGCGAGTAGCGATGGGATTCTCGATCTCCCGTTGGATCACCCGTTTAAGGGGACGAGCACCAAACACAGGATCATACCCCACCTCAGCCATGTAATCCTTGGCCTCTTCGCTCAAGTAGATATTGATCTTTTGATCTGACAACAACTGTTCCACCCGCATCATTTGCAGGCTGACGATCTCGCGGATCTGGGCTTTGGTCAGGGCGTGGAAGATGATCAGCTCATCCACTCGATTGAGGAACTCGGGTCGGAAGCTGGTGCGGAGCATCCCTAAGACCGCCTGCCGCATTTCGTCATAGCGACTATCATCCCCCCCCACTTCCAAAATCACATCGCTGCCGATGTTGCTGGTCATGATGATAATGCTGTTTTTGAAATCCACCGTCCGGCCATGAGAGTCGGTGATGCGGCCATCATCCAACACCTGCAACAAAATGTTGAAGACATCGGGATGGGCTTTTTCCACTTCGTCAAACAAAATCACCGAATAGGGTCGCCGCCGCACCGCTTCTGACAGCTGTCCTCCTTCCTCATAGCCGACATAGCCCGGAGGGGCACCGATCAGACGGGCCACCGAGTGCTTTTCCATATATTCCGACATATCAATGCGGATCATGGCCTCAGCAGTGTCGAACAAAAACTCCGCCAAAGCCCGGGCCAGCTCCGTTTTACCCACCCCCGTTGGCCCCATGAATAGAAAGGATCCAATCGGACGACCGGGATCCTTCATGCCTGCTCTGGCCCGCCGAATTGCCGCAGAAACCGCAGACACCGCCTCCTCTTGGCCGATGACTTTTTCGTGTAGATGCTCTTCTAGGCGCAACAGTTTTTGTTTCTCCGCCTCCATCAAGTTGCTGACCGGGATCCCTGTCCAGCGGGAGACAATTTCGGCGATATCCTCTTGGGTCACCTGCTCCCGCAGCATCGGATCCCCTTGGGTCTGTTGGGCCGAGAGCTTGGTTTCAAAGTCCTGGATGCCGCGCTCCACCTCCATCAGTTTGCCAAATTTCAGCTCAGCAGCTCGGTTGAGGTCATAGCGTTGTTCCGCCTGCTCGATCTGCAACTTGATGCTATCCCGCTCGGCTTTGAGAGATTGTAGGTGTTCTAGCCCCTCTTTTTCCAACGTCCAACGGGCATTGAGGGAGCGTTGCCGCTCGGTCAAATTGGCCAGATCCTGCTCAATTTTTTCCAGTCGATCACGGGAGGCTTCATCGGCTTCTTTTTCCAGCGACAGTTGCTCCATTTGGAGCTGCATAATGCGGCGATCAATCTCATCCAATTCCACAGGTTTGGAGGTGATCTCCATCTTCAGTTTGGCGGCGGATTCATCCACCAAATCGATGGCTTTGTCGGGCAAAAATCGCTCTGAAATATAGCGATTGGAGAGTACCGCTGCGGCCACAAGGGCGGAGTCTGCAATCTTGACCCCGTGGTGGAGTTCGTAGCGTTCCTTCAGTCCCCGCAAGATCGAAATGGTGTCCTCAACGGTGGGCTGATCCACAAACACCTGTTGAAAGCGGCGTTCTAGGGCGGCATCCTTCTCGATGTATTGGCGATATTCGTCCAGCGTTGTCGCCCCAATGCAGCGCAATTCCCCCCGCGCCAGCATCGGCTTGAGCAGGTTGCCCGCATCCATCGCCCCTTCCCCTGCGCCGGCACCGACAACATTGTGCAACTCGTCAATAAACAGGACGATGCGACCATCGGAGTCGGTCACTTCCTTCAGCACCGCTTTGAGCCGATCTTCAAACTCGCCGCGATATTTGGCCCCCGCAATCAGGGATCCCAAGTCCAGCGTGATCACAATCCGATCCTTGAGGGATTCGGGCACATCCCCCCGGTTGATCCGTTGGGCTAGTCCTTCCACGATGGCAGTCTTACCCACCCCAGGCTCCCCAATCAAGACGGGGTTGTTTTTTGTCCGCCGTGAGAGCACCTGGATCACCCGCCGGATCTCATCATCTCGCCCGATCACCGGATCTAGTTTGCCTGCTTTGGCGGCAGCGGTCAGATCGCGGCCATAGCGTTCCAGTGCCTCGTAGCGGGATTCGGGGTTTTTGTCGGTGACTTTTTGTTTGCCCCGCACCTCGGTGATGGCGGGTTTGACCTGTTCTAATGTCAGGCCCATTGGAGCCAGGATGCGCTTGCCGATGCGGTCATCCCCCAGCACCCCCAAAAAGAGATGCTCCACGGAAATGTAGTCATCTTCGTAGTCTTTGCGAGCCAGCTCGGCCCGATCCAGCGTTGTCTCCAATCCTCGGCCCAGATAAAGCTGCTCTACGGTGGCGAGGCGGGGCTGAGTTTGGACAAAGTTATCCACCCGTTGCCGCACTTGCTCAGGGGAAACTCCGGTTTTTTGCAGGATGATCGGCACCAAGCCTTTCTCTTGTTCCAGCAGCGCGATCAGCAGGTGCTCAGTTTCCAATTGCTGTTGCTTGACCCGGCGGGCCACATCCTGAGAAGCCACGATGGCGGCCCAGGCTTTATCGGTAAACTGATTGGGATTGGTGGGCTGCATAGCATAAGGAGATAAGGCTTACTACCAGTATAATTTCCGCGCCAGAGCCAGATCCCAGACGATTGGAGTAAAGACCGTACCGATGGGATTTTCTTGGGGGACGGATCCACGCCGTTGCCTTTTGATTTTGCAGTTGTCTCAGATCTTTCGTTCCCAGAATGGCCCGATGGAATTATGGTGAATGACAGCTCTGCCTACCGTTTTGACTGAGGACGTGACGATGCCCCCTACCGTTGATGCCGCTACCCCTGCTTTTTGCGACGGGATCCAATACTTTGGGGATCCCTGGCCAGGGTTTGACAGATGGGGGGTTGCCCCAGTGGTGGATGCAACAACGGGGGCTATTCAAGATCTCTCTAGCCCCGAAGCAGCGTTTCAAACCCTGCTCTATGCCGATGCTCTCCGCTACTTGATCTTGCAGATGACCGCCAGCAAAGCCTCTGGCCATCCGGGTGGGTTTGCCAGCCAAGCCGAGGCTTATGCCGCCTTAGTCTATTTGGGTCACAAAAACTTCCCCACTGAGGTCGGACATCACGCGCCCGGTTTCTACTCCGCCATGTTTCTGGATGGATCCCTGGAGCGGATGGGCATCGAGACGGTGGCCCAATTGCGGCAGCGATTCCGGGAGCGGGAGGGATTGCTGGGGCATTTGTCTGGGTTTATTCCGGGCTTGCTGGCTCCGGCAGGGCCGCTGGGACAGGGGCAGCATTTTGCTATGGCGGGGGCATTGCTCTATCCCGATAAGCTCTTTCCGGTCACGATTGGGGATGGGGGACTGGGGGAACCTTATGTGATGAGTTCGATGGCTCACTTCCACACCGCTTTTCCGCAACGGACAAATTTTTTGCCGATCTTGGTCTGGAATGGCTACAGCCAAGAGCATCACAGCATGGTGTCGCTGCTCAGCAATGACCAGATGCGGGCTTACTGGCTGGGTAATGGCTTTGCAGACGTGGTGCTGGTCGATGCCAAAGACTTTGATGATGTGGGGCAGGATGGCCCCTATGTGGATAGCACCTTGTTTTCGTTCGATCAACGGTTGGCCTTTATGCAGCAGGTTTTGCAGGCAGCTGATCGGGCCGCCAAGCTGGCTTTGGGGGGCACATTGACGGTGTTGATCCTCAAGCAACTCAAGGGATCCGGCGTTCATGCCAGGGGATCCAAGTCCCATAACCTGTATGGCTTTCACACGCTGGAGAACGCCGATATCATCAACGCCCTCAAAACCCGTGCTCTGCCTCCTGTCGCTTGGGATCTGGTGCGGCAAAACTGCGTTCGGGCGGGGGGTGGCCCAGCGGCACAGGTGGCGGTGACGGAAACTGTGCGGCCTCTACCGGAATTGGGATCCCTGGTCTTGACGGAATTTGCCCTCGGCGACCAGCAGGTATCCACCACGGCGATGGGATCCCTGGTGGTGCAGGTGGGTCAACAGGATCCCGGCTTTTGGGTGGCCAATGCGGATGGCAATGAGGCGTCTGGCATCGGCAATATCAACCAAGGACTGAAGGTGATTCACCCCACCGTGGATCCGATCTACAACCAGCAGCCCCAAGGTCAGGTCTATGAGCCCCTCAGTGAAGATGCCTGTGCGGGCTTGACCTCCGCTTTGGCTTTGTTTGGCGGGCGCTCGCTGTGGTGTTCCTATGAGTCCTTTGCCATCAATGGCCTGCCGATCTGGCAGACGGTGACGCAGGCGATGGCGGAGTTGCGCCGTCCCACCCCCTCACTGGTGGCCTTGTTCACAGCGGGGGCTTTGGAGCAGGGGCGCAATGGCTGGACGCACCAACGGCCCGAGATTGAGGCGTATTTGGCGGCGATGATGCGTAATGGCAATGTGTTGCCCATCTTTCCGCCCGATGCCAATTGCACCCAGGTGGCCTACGAATGGGCTGTCACCACCCACAACAAAGGGATCCCGATCATTGCCAGCAAAGCCCCCTTGCCCATCCGCACCACGCTGGCTCATGCACGACAAGCTGTCCAGGAGGGCGCGACCGTCTTGCAAGAACATCCGGGATCCCAGATGGTCGTCTTTGCGGTGGTGGGGGATATGGTGCTGTTGCCCGTCTTTGAGGCAGCAGAGGCTCTGAAGCAGCAGGGGATTGGATCCCGGATCGTGTCGGTGGTCAATCCCCGTCGTCTCTATCGCCCCAGTGATGTGGCTTGGCAGACCTGCTCGCAGCCTGATGGGGAGTTTGTGAGTGCAGAGCAGTTCGCGGGCTTGTTTGGTGGCGATGTGTTGTTGGGCATCACGGGGGGATCCAGCTTGATGTTGGAGCCGTTGATGCTGCGGAGTCCGGCTCAGCGACAGGACTTTTTGGCCTGGAAACGGGGGGAAACCACCGCTAGTGCTGGCGAGTTGATGGACTTTAATGGTCTGACGGCTGAGGTGATGGTGCAGCGAGCCAAGGAATTGCTCTAAGGGCAGTTAACAAGACGTGGCAGCTGCCGCAATCAAAAAAAACTCAGCCCCAACCTATGTCCTTGGATCCCATGCCTTATCTCTCGATTGTGGTGCCCATCTACAACGAGGTGGATAGTCTGCCCCGACTGCTGGAGCGGCTGCGGCAGGTGTTGACCCACTCGGGATCCACCTATGAGATCCTCTGTGTGGACGATGGATCCCGGGATGGATCTGACCGCTGGCTGCGGCAGGAGGCCAGTCGCAGTCATGATCTGCGGGCCATTCTGCTCAGGCGCAACTATGGCCAGACGGCAGCGATGGCAGCGGGCTTTGGTCATGCCCGTGGGGAGGTGATCGTCACCCTGGATGGCGATCTGCAAAACGATCCGGCGGATATCCCCCGTCTGATCGAAAAACTGGCGGAGGGCTATGACCTGGTGAGTGGTTGGCGACAGGCCCGTCAGGATGCCGCCCTGACTCGTCTCTTGCCCTCCCGCATTGCCAACGGCTTGATTGGCTGGATCACGGGTGTGCGGATCCATGATTACGGCTGTTCCCTCAAGGCGTACCGGGCTGAGCTGATCGCCGATATGCGGCTGTATGGGGAGCTACACCGCTTTTTGCCCGCCTTGGCCTATATCGAAGGGGCGCGTATTGCCGAGATCCCTGTCACCCATCATGCCCGCCAGTTTGGCCAGAGCAAATATGGCTTGGGGCGGACATTTCGGGTGTTGATGGATCTGATCACGATTGCCTTTTTCCAGACCTTTTTGACCAAACCGATGCATGTGTTTGGCCTGTGGGGAGCTGTGGCTCTGGTGCTGGGATCCGGGTTGGGGGGCTATCTGGTGTTTCTCAAGCTGGTGCTGAACCAAAGCATTGGTGATCGACCGCTATTGATTCTGGCGGTGTTGCTGGTTTTGGCTGGGATCCAGTTGTTTTGCTTTGGCCTGTTAGCAGAACTGGTGATGCGTACCTACCACGAATCCCAAGGTCGGCCCATCTATCGGGTGCGGGAGGTGATCCAGGGATCCCCCAGTTTGCCGCAGCACAATTCCCAACCTGGGATCCCTCCTCAGACTGGAATCCGTTGAAGATCAGGCTGTTCTTCGGGAATAATCGCCCCCTCCACCGGGCAAACCTGAAGGCAGATGCCGCAGTCGATGCAGGTGGGATAATCGATCCAGAAAAAATCGGTGCCCTTGGCGTTTTTGGTATCGCCGGGATGGATACAGGCCACCGGACAAGCCTCAACGCAATCGGCAATGCCTTCGCAGATATCTGTAACGATGGTGTGGGCCATTGTAAGAATAAAAGTCCAAAACTTCTCAACGTTGCATTGTAAGGCCAATCTCTGCCCTATTCTAGCGATGGGATCCCGGCGGATGTATGGGAAGTTCAAGCTAACCTGGCTGAGCATCAATCTCACCATGCCCAATCACCATGCCCAATCACCATGCCCAATCACCATGCCCCAATAGACCCAAGTTTCCGGCGTTGCCCCCAGTTGTTGATAATCTCGACTCAAGCGCCGGCTCAGACTCAGCCAAGCAAATGTCCCCTCCACCACTCACCGCCTTGGCAACACCCGAAACCCGCTCCCCTCTCGTTGTAGGTCTCATCTTTCTCAGATTACTACTTCTCGTACATCTTCTAGATCGATGGTGGCTGCTGAATCAAGGGCATCCCGCTCAACCTGAGATTCAGGCTGATCAATCTCAGTCCAATCAGTCTCCTGCTGCTCAGAAGGAGATGAGGCGACTTGGGCGGGCTGCAATCGATGGGGCAGGAGCTGGTCGCTGAGGGCTATCCACTGATCGAGGCTCAAGTTTTCTGCCCGCACCGCAGGATCCAACCCTTGAGCCGTCAGACAGCGCACTATCTCAGATTTATCCACCAAGCTCTGCACTGTATTGGCCAAGGTTTTGCGGCGGGTGGAGAACCCCTGCTGCACGATCTGTCCAAACCATTTGGGATCCTGGGGGACGAGCGGATAGGGGCGAGGTCGCAGCCGGATGATGGCGGAATCCACTTTGGGGGCCGGGGTAAAGGAGCTGCGGGGCACCGCCCGCAAAATTTCACACTCCGCTAGATATTGGGTGCGAATGCTCATGGATCCATAGGCTTTGGTGTTGGGGCGGGCTTGCAACCGCTCCGCCAGTTCTTTTTGCACCAAGAGCACAATGCAGCGATAGCGGGTGACTGGCTGATGGGGGGATCCCAGCACTTTGTGCAGGATGGGGCTGGTGATGTTGTAAGGGATATTGCCCACAATGGTCTCAACATTGGGCGGAATCTCCATCCGCAAAAAGTCCGCTTCCACCAAATGAAAATGGGGCTGATCCCCAAAGCGTTTGCCCAACAATCGGCACAGATCGCGATCTAATTCCACCGCCAACACCGGGGATCCCGTCTTGAGCAGATACTGGGTCAGGCGACCGGTGCCAGGGCCAATTTCCAGAACAGGCAGGGGTGGCGTAATTAAATGCTCAGGGTCAACCAAGTCGGGCTGATCTGTCTTGGTAGAATTTTTTGACAGCCCTGCCGCCGCCACCATAGCCCGATGCACAGCCGTATCTTTGAGCCAATGTTGACCAAACCGTTTGCGGGGACGAGGCATAGACCGGGATCCTAACCTATAGACGACAGAGGGTGGTCACTCGCCCAGGAGTGAAGAACAGAGACTGTTCAGACGGATTAAACTTCCCCCATTGCCGGAATGAAGAAAAATGACCGGGATGGGGGGATCCCAGTTTGGGATTTCACTTCTAGGCTGATTCCGCTGGGGATGAGGGGGTTAATTGTGTTTCCACGTCATTGGCAGCTCCCATCAACGGCTTGCGGTAAAGGGGCACCGTAAACGTCACGGTTGATCCTAGCCCTTCCCCCAAACTATAGAAGTTCATCTCCCCGTCCATAGCCTCCACCAAGCGTTGGCTGATGGCTAGACCCAGGCCCGTGCCTCCATACTGGCGGGTGGTGGAGCCATCCACTTGACTAAAGACCTGAAATAGCCGCTGTTGCTTCTCTAGGGAGACACCGATACCCGTATCCGCGACTCGGATTTTGCAACGGTTGGGAAAACCATTGATCACGTCTGCCGTTATCGTCACGGATCCCTCATGGGTAAATTTGAGGGCATTGCCAACCAGATTGAGCAGCACTTGGAGCAGGCGTTGGTAGTCCCCTAACAACAAAACATGATCATGGGTTTCGGGCAATTGGAAAGATAACTGGAGTCTCTTTTGTTGAGCTTGCAATTGCGTCTTGCTGCTGACATCTTCAAACAGCGTGGCCAAATCGCAGGGCACACAGTCCAGCTGCATTTTGCCCGCCTCGATTTTGGCAATATCCAAGACATCGTTGATCAGGGCCAATAAATGTAACGCCGAGCGATAGGCTTCCTGCAAGAAATCCTGGGCTTCTTCCTCGCTATCAGCCATGCCGTCCAGCAGCAGCTTGATGAAGCCGATCATGCCGTTGAGGGGTGTCCGCAACTCGTGGGAGGTATTGGCCAAAAATTGGCTCTTGAGTCGGTTGGCGGATTCCGCCTGTTCACGGGCCTGTTGCAATTCTTTGTTCTTTTGCACCAGGGTGCGGTTGGTCAGCTGCAATCGGGTGGCCAATTGGCGGCTCTGATCTAGCAAGACCCCGTGGGCAATCACGGTGCCCAGGTAAGTGGAAATGCTCTGTAAAACCGCCAGATGATCGGTATTCCAGGTGGGTTGATGATCGCCGGGATCCAAGATTTCTAGCGAGATGATGCTGTTGGCGTAGCCCTGGTAGGAGGTGGTCAGGGTGAGGGAGCGGTCTAAAAACAGAGGCTCATCCTGCTTGAGGGCCTGCAAAAAGATGGGATGCTCGGATAGCGATAGAGTTTTGTTCAGCAGCGAGGGATAGTTGGGCTGGGAACGGTACTCTGCCGCAATGGTGAAGGTGGGATGGCCGACATTGTACAGCCCCATGACGCAGCGGTTGACCTCAAACAGGGATCCCAGTTGATCCACCGCCTGTTGCAACAACTCCTTCACATCCAACGTTTGCCGGATGGAGCGCATCAGTTGGTCGGTGATACCAGGGAAAGGATTAATCGGAGTGGCGGCGGGCTTGGCGGGTTCTTCGGTGATGGTGGTCTCTAGCGGGGTGGCCCCCAACACATGCCCCACACCCGAAACCGCAATCACCCGACCTGTGGGATCCACAACTGGATTGAGGCTGATGTGCAATTGCAAACGATAACGGGAGGTGAGCACCTGAGTTTGGCACTGGGTGGGCAACTTGTGCTGAAAAACCTGCTGCACGTGAGTATCGTAACGCTCAGGATTAGTCACCTCCCACACCTGCTGCCCAGCCACCACTTTGGCGCAGTCAAACCCATACTTCTCCCCCGTATCCCAGCGAAATGCCCAAAACCGACCTTGCCGATCTTGGGTAAAAAAGACTGGGTCCGGTTCAAACTGACCGAGACGAGGGGTGGATAGCTGTGCCATAGGGCGAGAGGGTTCTCTCAATTCAGACGGTTCAATCTAGCTTCTGTAATCTGGCTTCTGTAATCTGGCCGTTCAAAGGGTGGTTCTTTTCATCAGCCTATCCTTCTGGTAACTTGTCCTTCTGGTAACTTGTCCCTCTATCAACGGAAGCAAGGAATGCCACGTTGGGGAAT
>JAAUUM010000099.1 GCA_012031565.1 Synechococcaceae cyanobacterium SM2_3_2 | reverse complement strand
GAGGATCCCTTATCCACCTTGTTGGGAATCGGGCGGGCGGCAGGCCGATTTGTCGAGATCTTTTGGAGCGGGTTAGCTACATTAGCTGTCTGGCTGAAGATGATATTATTTCTAGTCTGTCGCCGCGTCTCTCGACTGGGGCCGGGATCCGAGTATTTCTGGGCCAGACCGATTCCTATGTCAGCACCAATGACCTCTCCTTTGCTGGACTCAGAACCGCCCTGGATAAAGGTCTGTCTATTCTGGGCTTGAGTCTGCCCACCGCCGCCACCCATATTCCCCCTGTCTCGCTCGAACTACTGCGGGATTACAGCCAAAAGCGGGGCAAGGACAACTGGTTGCCCGCCTGCTCCTCCATGAAGCAGATGGGGGAGATCCTGCTGGAGGCCAATGGATCCCTGGAGAAAAAAGCTCAGCATATTCAATCTCGGCGGGCGGCTTACTTTCGGGATTGGCAGGAGGTGATGGTGGCCGCCAGCGATGGCACCTTTGGCCGCGATATTCGCCTAACTCAGTCGGTGGGCTGTAACCTGCTCTGTGCCGATGGATCCCACCGCTCCTCCATTGGTAAGCGCGAGGGCAATACCGGGGATCCCGGCTTTTTGACCGCCTGGGACTTTGATGGCACTGCCACCGAAGTGGCCGAAGCCGCCAACACCATGCTCTATGCCGACTATGTAGAGTCCGGTACCTATCCCGTCATCATGGCCAACCAGTTTGGCGGCGTCATCTTTCATGAAGCCTGTGGCCACCTGCTAGAAACCACTCAAATTGAGCGCGACACCACGCCCTTTGCCAAAAAGAAAGGGGAAAAGATCGCCCATGACAGTCTCACCGCCTGGGATGAAGGCATCAGTGATACCGCCTTTGGCACCATCGACATGGATGATGAAGGGATGCCCGCCCAACGGACGCTGTTGATCGAAAACGGCATCCTCAAAAACTTCTTGGCGGATCGAGCTGGCTCAATGCGTACAGGGCATCCCCGTACCGGCAGCGGTCGCCGCCAGAGCTATGCCTATGCCGCCGCCAGCCGGATGCGCAACACCTATATTGCGCCGGGGCCACATTCTCTCGATGACCTATTCGCCTCAGTGGATAAAGGCATTTACTGCAAGCGGATGGGTGGGGGCAGCGTCGGTGCCACGGGACAATTTAACTTTGCGGTGGAAGAGGCCTACTTGATCGAGAAGGGCAAGCTCTCCAAACCTCTCAAGGGGGCAACGTTGATCGGCGATGCCCAGGAAATCATGAATAAGATCTCAATGTGCTCCCAAGATCTGGGCCTAGCGGCGGGCTTCTGTGGATCCGTCAGTGGCAGCATCTATGTCACAGTTGGTCAGCCCCACATCAAGGTGGACTCCATCACCGTGGGCGGGCGATAACGACAGGAGGGGCATCATGTCTGCTGAATTGTCTAGTGGCTCCGCTTTTTTGATGCCTCAGTTCTGAATCAATTCTGAATTGATACGGAAAATCCATTTAGTCAATCAGACTAAGTAAATCAACTAAACAATTTGTTGGAGAGCATCATAGGCCGCTCTTGGAACAATAGCTTGAGAACGAAACGCAGGCCGAGCAAAGTAGTATCCCTGGAAAAGATTGACCCCAAAATCTCTCAAGACTTTTATTTCCTCCGGTGATTCGACGCACTCTGCAATCACTTGAACCGCTAAATCATGACAGATTTGAATAATTCCTTTGGCAATGATCTGTCGAGCTTTATCCAAGTGGATCCCTCGTATTAAAGCCCCGTCTAATTTGACGAAGTCAGTTCGAAATTCAGCCAAAAGATTGAGGCCCGAATAGCCAGCTCCAAAGTCGTCAATGGCAGTCCTAAAGCCTCTCTTTTGGTAGTATTCAACGATATTACGTAGATGGCTTAGATCCTCGACTTCTTCGGTTTCTGTAATCTCAAAGATGATCTGGTCAAGCGGGAACCCAAACTCTCTGGCTGCTTCTATGGTGGTGCGGATACAAAGTTCAGGTTGATAGACAGCATTGGGCATAAAATTGATGCTGAGGGCAGAGGTCATACCCAAGGCAGCAGCTCCTTGAATTGCTTTGACGCGGCAGGCTTGATCGAAGCGATAGCGATTCTTACAATCAATAAGCTCAAAAATGCTCCTAGCCGATTCATTATTAAGGCCGCGAACCAATGCCTCTTGGGCGAAGACGGTTTGGGTTTTGAGATCAACGATAGGTTGATAGGCCATTGTAAAATCAAAGCCGAGCCCTGCCCCCGCAGCACATTCCGCACACCCCAATTTCCTGAAGTCATGTTGAACGGGCATCGATAGCTGCCTCCCAATCATATTTCACAAAAAATTCACGACAAAAGGATGACAACAAGGCAGGAAAGAAAGAATGGTTTCCTGTTGGAAGACAGTGCAAGTACAGTTTCCTGGATAGACTCTCCTGAATTTATGGTGACAGCACAAGAAACTCATAGTGTCAATCCCTGTCAGAACAAGGATCTCATCGAACTCGATGCACAAACGTCACCAAGTTTCCAGGAGAACCCCTTACCACTTGTCACCTTCAGTGTAGCATTTCGCTTGCTCAGGCGTGTTATTTATTACAGCCTTTTTTCTAGGTAATACTGCTTATTAGTAAGATAAATTAGTAAGGCATGAGATGAGAGATTGACCCAATGATTGCGGGTGATACACCATGACCTCTTACCAACTCTGGATCCCCCCAAACCACAGGAAGTAAACCTTGACACAACTCCCCTTGATGCGCCACTGTTGTAGATCGCTAACACTGCGGAACTGGCGGAATGGCAGACGCGCTAGATTCAGGTTCTAGTGTCCGCAAGGACTTCCGGGTTCAAGTCCCGGGTTCCGCATCTCAAGCCTTACTCCTTGTACTGATCCCCAACGATCCTCAAATCTAATGACTGGACGATCCCTCAGCATCTACGACACTACCTTGCGAGATGGCGCGCAGCGAGAAGGGCTAGCACTGTCGGTAGAGGACAAGCTGATCATCGTCAAGTTGCTTGACAAATTAGGGATCCCTTTCATTGAGGGGGGCTGGCCCGGTGCCAATCCCAAGGATGTGCAATTTTTCTGGCAGCTTCAGGAGGAGCCTTTAGCACAAGCCAAGATGGTTGCCTTTTGCTCCACCCGCAGACCAGGACGAGCCGCCGCTGAGGATCCCATGTTGCAGGCCATCTTGGCGGCTAGCACCGAGTATGTGACGGTCTTTGGCAAGTCTTGGGATCTCCATGTCACAGAGGGCATCGGCACGACGCTAGACGAAAATCTAGCCATGATTACTGACACCATCCAGTTTCTCAGATCCCAGTCTCGGCGGGTGCTCTACGATGCTGAGCATTGGTTTGATGCCTACCGCTACAACCCAGAGTATGCGTTGCAAACGTTGGTGGCAGCAGCCAAGGCCGGAGCAGAATGGCTGGTGCTATGTGATACGAATGGCGGCACGTTGCCCCCCGATATCACTCGCATCACTCACGCTGTTCAGGCGGAAGCTCATCATCTGTGCGGAGCCAACCTCGGGATCCATACCCACAATGACAGTGAGACAGCGGTTGCCAATGCTTTAGCGGGGGTTGAGGCTGGGGCCAAAATGGTTCAGGGCACCATCAACGGCTATGGCGAACGCTGCGGCAATGCCAATCTGTGCAGCCTAATTCCCAATTTGCAACTAAAGATGGGCTTTGCCTGCTTGCCTCCCGACAATTTGCAGCTCTTGACCGAAACGGCCCGCTCAGTTAGCGAAGTGGTCAATCTGGCCCCCAATGATCATGCTCCCTTTGTGGGTTTATCGGCTTTTGCCCATAAAGGTGGGATCCACGTCAGCGCTGTCCAAAAAAATCCCCTCACCTACGAACATATTCAGCCCGAGCAGGTGGGCAACGAGCGCAGAATTGTGGTGTCGGAGCAATCGGGTCTCAGCAATATCCTCACCAAAGTCGCTAGCTTCGGGATCCCACTGGAAAAGGGGATCCACTGGCTCGGCGCATTCTAGAGCGCCTGAAGCAGTTAGAGATGGAAGGGTATCAATTTGAGGCGGCTGAGGCCAGCTTTGAGCTACTGGTTCGTCAAGTGATGCAACAGCGACCCCAGTGGTTCGATATGCTCAGCTTCACCTGCACTGTTGGCACCCGCAGCGATTGGCATAGCCAAAACTGGGATCCCTTGGCCGACACCACCGTGATGGCCACCGCTGTCACCAAGATCTCCGTTCAGGGTCAAGAGCGGCTGACGGTAGCGGAGGGTAACGGCCCTGTGGCAGCTCTCGATCAGTCGATGCGTAAAGCCCTGTTAGAGTTTTTCCCCATGCTTCAGCACATCCAACTGGCCGACTATAAAGTTCGCATCTTGGATGGCACAGAGGGCACTTCCGCCAAAACTCGGGTCTTGATTGAGTTCAACCACCTCACGGCCCATCACCGCTGGATCACGGTAGGCGTCTCCCCTAACATTATCGAGGCATCCTGCCGTGCCCTAGCCGAAGGGTTGGAGTATGGACTGCTCCGATACGGCAATCTCCCCGGCCTGGAGGCTCCGCTCTCAGCCGATCGGACACTGGCCCCCAACCCTTAGGACGTGTCAATCATCACAGTCTTCTCTACAGCGACCGCGATTTCGATCCGTTTGTAGCCCGTTGGCATCTGCACCCAGCTCTACCCTGGATAGAGTCCGCACAAGGGATCCGAGGAAGCATTAAAATCACAGAGGTCTTGTTTGCCTCGGGGGATCCCTATGTCAGGTCAGTCCAGCTCTTATCTACGCGGTCGAAAAATTGATCCCACCCCGATCCAAGTGGGCACTGGGGTGACAGACCTGATCGACCAGACCTTTTTGTCCTACAATGCCGGACGGCTGCGGGAGGGATGTCAGCTTTTAGTGGAGCGGATGTTACAACCCGGCGTCACCGTGGGGCTGAGTGTAACCGGAGCCTTGACTCCAGCAGGGCTAGGGATCTCGGCCTTGATCCCCCTGATGAAAGCCGGATTGGTGGATTGGATGGTTTCGACCGGGGCCAATCTCTATCACGACACCCACTTTGGCATCGGCCTCAGCCTGCATCGGGGTCGCCACGATATTAGCGATGTCATCCTCCGAGAGGAGGGGGTAGTGAGGATTTATGACATCTTCTTCGACTACGACGTGCTGTTGTCAACCGATGCTTTTTTCCGGCAGATCATGGCCCAGCCTGAGTTTAACTGCCGCATGGGCACCGCCGAGTTTCATCACCTCTGTGGCAAGTACATTGCTGCCCGTGAGGAAGCCTTAGGGATTGGCGAGAAATCGCTGCTGGCCGCCGCCTATCGCTGTGGTGTACCCGTCTATACCTCCAGTCCCGGCGATAGCTCCATCGGCATGAATGTGGCCGCTTTGGCCTTAATGGACACAGGTCCCTTGATCGACGTCTCACTGGACGTGAACGAGACGGCTGCCATCGTGCTGGAGGCCAAGCGATCCGGCGGCGAGAGTGGGGTCTGGATCCTGGGGGGCGGCTCACCCAAGAACTTCATGCTCCAGACTGAGCCACAAATCCAAGAGGTTTTGGGCATTGCCGAAAAAGGACACGACTACTTCTTGCAGATCACCGATGCACGACCCGATACAGGCGGACTCTCTGGGGCAACTCCAGCCGAAGCGGTTTCTTGGGGCAAAGTGGATCCCGATAAATTGCCCGGAACCGTGGTGGTCTACACCGACTCCACCATTGCGCTGCCGCTCCTAACCGCTTACGCCCTCGATAAAGTGGGATCCCGTCCCCTCAAACGACTGTACGACCGCCGCTCAGAACTGGTAGACAAGCTCAAACAAGCTCACCTCGCAGCCCAAATCTCTGGGGACGAGCAAGCAGCGCTGGTATAGCCTCCCGCACCCTATTGGTTCAACATCCTATTAGTAAAAGCTGTTAGTTAAAGAGATTATGAAGGTCTGGTTTGAAACAGCTGGGCTATCGCTAGTGTGCAAGGGTACGCCCCTGCTGCATCAAGAGCCTGACTTTGCCTCAAGTCAGATCAGCGCAAGAATGGGGGCCACTGTTTGTAGGAGTCTTGGCATGGCCAAAAACGTTACCCCATCTCAACTTTCAATCATCAGCCCAGCACTCGGGCGGCATCTGGATCAACGGGTGGGATCCCAGAGTCAGGATGAGCGGGAGACCGTGTTGGAGAAGCTGGGGGATGCCAGTACCCTGCTCAAATATGACGTTTGCACCTGGTGGGATGGGTGCTACTACTGCCGCGATGAGGATGGCAATTGGACAGAGGTGAAGTGCTACCTGTAGGTCTATTAGCTCTATCAACACAACCAGCCTGAGGCTTGACCCCAAAACGGGATCCCAAACAATTGACGGGGTAGTCATTGCCCCTTCTTCTGTCGTAGACTAATAGACTGTGACTCAATTTCTGGATCCAAACGCAACAGGCTGAACCATGGGCAAGCGAAATATGCAGGTAATCCTGCGCCAAGAGGTGCAAGGACTGGGCAAGAAAGGCGAAATGGTGGGAGTTAAACCGGGATATGCCCGTAACTTCCTCTTTCCCAACGGGGCAGCGGTACGGGTTACCCCCGGCTTGATTAAAGAGCAAGAAATGCGAAAAGAGCAAGAAAAAGCTCGGCTGCAATCTATCAAAGCCCAAGCTCTCTCCTACAAAACTGCTCTGGATACCATTGGTCGCTTTGTGCTGCGCCAAAAGGTGGGTGAAGGAGATCTTTTGTTTGGAACTGTAACTAACAGCGATATTGCGGGCGTAATCTTGGCCACCAGTGGTCTTGATATCGACCGACGCAATATCAGTTTTGAGGGTGAGATCAACAAAACAGGTGTCTTCACTGTGCAGGTGAAGTTGCATCCCGAGGTAACCGCTGAGGTGCGGATTCAGGTCACCCCTGAGTAAGTTTTCTCAAAAAACACATTCCAAATCTACTAAACAAATCAAAAGCAGCCTAAGAGATCTTACTCCTGGGCTGTTTTTAGCTTGAACAACTTGATTCAGTGCCCCTATCCAGTGGGTGGAAATCTTGCTAGCCAAACTTTGGGCCAACAACTACAGATTCTTCACGGATTGCCTGTGACAAGACAGGGATCTAGATCCCCCCTAATCCCTCTTAAAAAGGGGGACTTTGAATCCGTTTCTCACCTTTTTAAGGGGGGCTAGCAGGGATCCAAAGGTGTGACAGAAAGTTTCTGAACAAGCTGTATCTTGGTTGATCAATCATAATTTTCCAGTCTGCTAACAGCTTTTGAGTCTGCCCAATCATTGGCTCTTGAATGGTCTGCTGCTACTTGAGCCCTTGAAATGGCAAGAGTTGAAGGGATCTGTACTAAAAGCCTGAAGTTTGTCTTTGGTAAAGCTCTTTTGCCTCTATAATTTTGACAAACTTGCTCTCAAAGCAACTATCGTGCGTAAAGTCACACTGCTGATCAGCTTAACCAGTGTATTGGGGGCTACATCTATTGTTGGGTGTGGACAATCAGGATCCCAGCTTTCTTCATCGATGAGCTTGCCAGGGCCAGGGGCTACTCCGTTTCCAGGATCGGGCACTCCATCACCCGCCCCATCTGTTTTGGTCACCACTTTAGTGGATGAGAACGGATCCAATCCTGATGCTTGTAGCTTGCGGGAAGCCATTATTGCCAATAATAACAATGCTGATTTTGGCGGCTGCGCGGATCCCAAAGGATCCATCGGTTTTGCACCAGGTTTATCAGGTGTCATCAAACTAAGTGGATCCAGTTTGCCCACAACTACTGCCAATCTAATGCTCAATGGCCCAGGTGTATCCACTCTGACCATCAGCGGATCCAATCAGTTTCGGGTGTTTGATGTTGGGGCAGGATCCAATGTTGAGATCAAAGGATTGACAATTAGTGAGGGTCAAAGTCTGGGAGTTGTTGATAATAGGTGTCCTGATGAAAGTGGGGGTGGGATCCGGGTCAATGGCGGATCTTTGACAGTTCGCAATGTCACTCTGACAAAAAATACCAGCACTTGTGGTGGCAGTATTGCAGTTTTGGCATCAGGCAATCTCAATGTCATTGATTCAACAGTATCTGACTCTTCATCAGTAGATGGTAGTGGTGGCGGAATTTTCATCAGAAGTGGTAGCACTGTGACAGTTGATAACACTATTTTTCTAAATAATAAATCTGACAATACTGGGGGTGCTATCAGATTTGGATCTACTCTCGATGGTATAAAGGATGCCTTGGTTACGATTAGCAGCAGCCAATTCAAGAATAACTCTTCAGGTGCCGGCGGTGCAATCTCTGTTGGTAGTGGTGGACAGGTGGAGGTTAATAGTAGTTCCTTCAGTCAAAACTCTTCTGAGTTTGGTGGTGCAATCAATAATGCTGGGAACCTAAAAATATTTGACAGCTCTATTAATCAAAATTCTGCTGATTTTGGAGGAGGAATTGTCCACCTTCAACCAGGAATGATGATGCTATCAAATGTGAGTGTTTCGGAAAACCAATCTATCAAAAATGGAGGAGGAATTGCTAATAATGCTTCGATGACTATTGAGAATAGCATGATTCAAAACAATACTTCTTCTCAAGGTTTTGGTGGAGGTGTCATAAATTCTAGTTCATTAGCGGATGGTTCTCCTCAAATTGGGATTCTTACCATCAGAGACAGTTCTATCTTGAATAACTCTGCTCAAAACAGTGGTGGCGGTATTAACGCTGCTCCGAACTCAACCGTTAATATTTCTGGTAGCACCATCCAAGGCAACAAAGGTGATTTTGGCGGTGGGATCCAAGTTTTTGAGGCCACGTTGACAATTTCAGATAGCACAGTCAGTGGCAATAAAGCTATCCAAGGTGGTGGTGGGATTGAGCAATTCAAAGGATCCGTGACTGCTTCTGGCAACAAAATCACTGGAAACACAGCAGGTTTTGGCGGCGGGATCCGAAACTTTGATGGCTTGGGCAAATTGACTTTAACCAACAACACTTTTGTCCCCGCCAACACGCCAGATAACGTGAGGGGTGGACTAGGCGGAGGCACCGGATCTGGCAATAACCCAGGCGCTTGCAATATAGGAGTCTGCCCCTAAGCAAAACGTCAGGGATCCCAGGGGTTTGCGAACCTGAGGGATCCTTTTTTTCTCAGATTGCGCCGATTACTTTTACAAATCAGTGGAGCTGGCTAACTGCTGGATCCGTTCGAGGGATAGCTCGGTCAATTCAGCCACTTGCTCGATCGGGATCCCTTTTCGCAACATCGTCATCACCACCTGCTGGATCCCTTCTTGTTTACCGAGCAGGATCCCTTCTTGTTTAATTTCTTCATACCAGGGCGACTCTCTGAGTACCGCCATATCCCACCTCATAATCTGCGCAACAACTTCACTCGACAACACAAACCTAGCAAAAAACGCCAGCAACGGTTCCATCTCACTGAGCACGGGATCCCGCTGCAAGATTTGCAATGCGTGTCGGATGATTTCTTCTTGCTCTCCCCCCTGCATGATAGGCACAAACGGCAGCAATGTTGGCAAGGGCTGAGAAAACACAAGCTCAGCCTCCACCTCACTCAACTGGATCACCTTGTAATCTTGGCGAGCTTCCAAATCCCTGATTGTCGAGGTGTACTGAGTTGGGATCCTGTCTGGCCCTGGCAAAATCACTACTAATACCGGATAGACCGGAAGCTGATATTTTTCTTCAGCCAGAGCCGTGTACGCTCTGATACGGCGTGGCATCTTGGCAGAATAACGGAGCTGGATCTCATTGGCAATCAAATGCTCACCCAAGTCGGGATCCCAGGCTCGAATCAATACATCCCCCTCTCGGCTGATCCACTCAAACTTAGAGTTGAGCATCTCCCGGAAGATCGCCTCTGGATTTCGAGTGATCCAACGGATCCAGCCTTGAGGATCCAGGCCAATCAGTCGCTTACTGCCGATGTCTGCTTTTGGGGCCATAGAGCAAGAGTAAATCTGATTTGGGATCCATAGGGTTTACGAGCCTGAGGGATCCCGATGTCTATACTTAAGGTATCTCTCTCGAAATTGTCGAAGATGTCGGATCCCAATCAAGAGATTAAAGATCTGATCCTCGCTTTAGACAAAAAGCTGGACGGGTTCGACCGCAAGTTCGAGACTCAGATTGCTGACCTCAAAAGTGAGGTTCGGCTAGTCAAGACTGAACTTCATGCTGAGATTAAGCTAGCTCGTGCTGAGACCCAACAAGCCAAGACCGAATTACAGGGTGAGATTGCCCTAGCTCGTGCTGAGACCCAGCAAGCCAAGACCGAGTTACAGGGTGAGATTGCCTTAGCTCGCGCCGAGACCCAACAAGCCAAAACAGAAGTTGAAGGCAAAATTGCAGAAATCAGTGGCAAAATCGATGGCTATGGCAAACGGCTAGACCAGCAAGAGTTTGTCAGCCGGGGTGCTGTTCTTGCCCTAGTGGTCGGCGTCGCCTCAGGATTCATCAAATATCTCTTCTTCACCACCTAACCAGGATCCATCTAGACAGACGAACAACTAGGCAATACTACCCTCCCTCCAGCTTGAACCACTTCACCTGAGGATCCTGCACTTGCCAAACCAGATACTCTCGGATCCCATTGCGACGATAGGCATTGAGCTTGCTAATGAGATCGGGTATAGCTTGTTCACAGATTGCCTGTGACAAGACAGGGATCTAGTTCTCACCTTTCTAGGGGGTGCTAGGGGGGATCCAAAGATGTGACAGACAGTTTCTGAACAAGATGTAACGATTCAATCTCTTTACCAAAAACGCCGGACAGTCTCCGTTTCCATCTCAGGTTCTGGCTCCATAAAGTTGGAAGAGTCATAGAGAAAGCGACGCACCTCATCTTCCAGGCGATAAATCTCGTAGGGTTCAAGACTATTCGCTTTTTTGAGTGCCAAGAGATAGCCATCTGCCATCAACCGCAATTCGTCCGGTTGGCGGTAGCCCCGGTTCCAGGTTTCCACCAGAGCATCGGTCAGCGTTTGGTAATGGCGAATCAATCGGGGATCTTGGAGCATTTTCATCACCTACTGCTAAAGTGCAAAAACAACACTGCAAAACGATACTGGTTGACTAGAACAGGGCTTTGCCTTCTCTAAGCATTCCCCCGCTGAGAAAGGGTGTCTACGATACTCAACAAGTTTTAGCGAGTTTCACGGACAGAGATGGTTCAAGATAAACTTGTCAGGCTTATCAATCAGGCTTATCGAGATGGACTTCTGGTTGTTACTTTATACAGCTTAGCCTTTTCATCCCTTAACAATCAGGCTTCTTGAGCAAGCCCTTCTGTTAGAGGTTGGTCAAAGGTTGACTTGAGGGCTGCTGAGATGCTTCTTGCCTTACCAAAAAGGCCACACACTCCACATGGGCAGTCTGGGGGAAGAAATCTGCCGCCCGCCAAGCCTTGAGCCTATATTCACCTGTAGCGGTCAGAATCTTGAGATCGCGAGCCAACGTAGCAGGATGACAACTGATATAGACGATCTGTTGGGGTTGCCGCCGCAGGAGGGTTTCCAGCACCACGACATCACACCCTTTGCGAGGGGGATCCAACACCACGATATCGGCGGGGGGAATGGTGGGCAGCTCATTCTCAACCGATCCTTCAATAAATGAAATGTTGTCCGTGTGGTTATAGCGACTGTTGTGGCGGGCCTGACGCACCGCATCTGGCAACGATTCGATGCCAATGACCTGTTTCACCCTCTGGGCAATCAACAAGCTGAAGGTACCGATACCACAATAAGCATCCACCACAGTTTCGGATCCTGTCAGATTCATCTGAGCCACAATCCAGTCAAAGAACCGCTCCGCCTGCTCAGTATTGATCTGAAAGAAAGAGGTGCTGTCCACCCAAACGGTGTACCCCGCAAACGTCTCTCGCAAGGCGGAGCGCCCCTGGATCACCTGAGTTTCAGATCCAAAAATGGCGTTGGTCTTTTCGGGGTTGAGGTTGAGACACACCCCCACCAGGGAGCTATAACGGCCCATCCAGCGATCAGCCCAGTCTGCCAGATTGGGTAAGTTGAAGTCGCGGCTGACCAAAGTTAGCAACACCTCACCACTGCTGCGCCCCACCCGCAAAGCCAAATGACGCAGGGATCCCCGGTGTGTCTTTTCGTCGTAGGGCTGCCACCCGGTCGATTGCAGATCATGCTTGATCTCGGCCAAAAAGGGATCCAAGTTGACATCCTGAATCGGGCACTGATTGAGATTGATCAGTTGATGGCTGCCCCGGCGATAGTAGCCCGCCTTGAGTCCCCCATCGGCTCGTCCCTGGATCGGGTAGGTGGCCTTGTTGCGGTAATGAAGGGAATCCTGACTGCCCAAAATGGGTTGAGCCGGAGGCAGATCAAACCCGCCCAATCGTTGCAAGGCATCCTGAGCGATCTGTTGCTTGGCTAGCAATTGGGCCTGGTAGTCCACCTGTTGCCACTGACAGCCACCGCATTTGTCCGCCACAAAGCAGGCGGGATCCACCCGGAGAGGAGACGGCTCCACCAAACTGTGCAGGAGGCCGGTGGCATGGCTGCGTTTGACCCGTACCAGTCGCACCTCAATCTGATCTCCGGGGGCCGTGTTGGGTACAAACACCACCTGATTGTCATAGTGACCCAGCCCATCCCCCGTGCCCGTGAGAGCGGTAATGGTGAGAGGGATGATGGATCCCTGCTCCAGGGTGTTGGCAAAACTGGGGGAGGCTGACATGGCAGAGCAGACAAAAGGCTTTCTATTCTAAGTCAAAATGAGATCAATCCACTGATCGGTAGGACGCGGCAATGGGGGCATGGGGGTCAGGAATGCGGCGGGTGAGCACACTGCTATCGGTTTATTACGCCTACATGGTGGAGTATCGAGCCGAGCTGGTCTTGTGGGTCCTGGCGGGATCCTTACCCCTGATTTTGATGGGGGTGTGGTATCGGGCGGCAGAAAGCGGTCAGTTTGAGCTGTCGGGGTTGGAGTTTATCCGCTATTTTTTGAGCGTGTTTTTGGTGCGCCAATTCACGATGGTCTGGGTGATTTGGGACTTTGAGAGAGACATCAATGAGGGTAAATTATCGCTGCGACTGTTGCAACCGTTGGATCCGGTTTGGCATTATGTAGCCTCTCATGTGGCAGAACGGGGCGCACGATTGCCTTGTGATCGGTCTCTTG
>JAAUUM010000098.1 GCA_012031565.1 Synechococcaceae cyanobacterium SM2_3_2 | reverse complement strand
CTCCCTATGTAGACGATACTTTCCGAGCTGACAATCGCTTTGGGCCCAAACCCTCCTATGAGCGCCCTCCCCAAAATCCTGAGACAGCTGATGTGGATAATGATGGCCTACCCGACGGATGTAATGTTCCAACCTTCAATCAGGTTTACGGTGCTACTGCTGGGCAACTGATTCCTGTTGATGCCAACAACACCGATCGTGAGTCTTTGACACTCAATGAGCCACCAGCAGGTAACTTGGCTGAAGTGGGTCTAGATGGCTACTGGGAACGCCGCTCGCGTCGAGAGGGTTTGCGAGTTGTGGTGGGCCAGCGTCTAGAGTTGGCTCGCTCTGAGTCAAACCCATTTGCACTGATTGGCCAGCCCTCAGATCCCAACCCTTTGACAGCTTTTAATGAAGCGACTGATGATCCCCGCCGAATTCAGCCCACATTGATGAGCAATGAAGAGAGGCAACGAATCGCTTTACGGGATAATCCAGCCTCTGTACAGGCAGCGGCAGTCTATCACTACAGTCAAAATAACGGTACCTACCCCGTAGCTTGCTTGGCGACAGTGGCTCACCCTGGATCCGCTGAAAGTTTGCGACGAGCTTCTAGCTTTCCCAGTACCCCCACGGATGGGATCAACTTTTTTACTGGAGAAGGAACTAACGTTTGGGAATTTGAACCACCGAATGAAAATCAATTTAGTACTGCTAATTCTCCGTTAATGGTGGCATTGCGAAACCTAGCTTTCTTTGCGGGTGATCAGCAGGGAGCTTATCCTCCGGTTCAGGTGATTGGTGAGATTCATCCTGATCCTTTCTTGACAGCTTTTGGAAATTTCTCTGAATTGCGTCGTCTCTTCGACACCAATGGTTTGATCATTGGATACAACAACCTGAGTTTGGCGGATCGGACTACATTGCACACGGCGGGCTGTGCTCTAGGGATGTTGGCATGGAATCTTGAGCAGATTAATGGGTCTACAGATCCAACTTTGCAAGCAATTGCTGCTAGTATCACGGATTCTAGGGATGGAGATGTTGCCAACCCGATTCAGACCTTGGATGTGAGAGAGGGTCGTGTAATTGGCCTTGAAGGGTTACTAGATAATCCCGCCAGTCAGCGGCTGTATCTGCCCCTTTGGTACATTTTTCCTACGGCTGCCCACCAAGATCGCAACCCAGCAGTCGTGGATCCTGCTGCTGAACCCAATGAGGGGGCTAATTTGATCCGTCGGCGATTCTCGACAGCAGTGGACACCACCTATCAGTATGCGGTGGTGGATCCAGCACAGGTGCGGTTTACTCCACGCGCCAGCATCGGGGACTGGACTCTGCCTCATGCTCCGCAAGCCTGTCCCAATACAACGGCAGGCCCAAACAGCAGTACGTTTGAGTTGATCCAAATCGGCAATCAGTGTCATCGGGTACCGTTTAAGGATACGGCTCTCTATGATGGCCGAGAGGCGATGGCCTTACGGGTGATGAATGTTGATCTAGCTTTGTTGACTGCCAATGTTTCCAACCAACAGAATGCTCTGTTGGTTGGTGACACATGGCTACCCGATGGATCCCTGACAGGCGGTGGTATAGATATTTCTGAAGGAGGTATCTTCTATGCCTTTAGAGAGGACGCAGTGCGTGAGGATGCGGTATCTCGGCCTGCATTGACCAACTTTGCTGATTTTCAAACCACTTGGCGGGCCAATGGTGCCAATGGCGTGGTAGGCGATATGCGGATCATGAATGCTGGCCAACCAGGGCGCATGGCTTTAATTGGGGATCCCCTTTAGAGCCAACCAACCTGCTTAGCCCTAAGCCTGTGGATTATTTTGCTGATCCAGATCGCCGCCCCTTTGGATTCCGCCTCAAGAATGGAGCTGTGCTCCAACGTGGAGCTAGTAACCCACCTCCTGCGGGTGTTAACATCGATCCCGACAGCACGGTATTTGGACTCTCATTTATTACAGACAACACCCTCTTCATCCAAGGGGATTTCAACCTACACCAAACCAGCGGGGGAATTCCTCTGGAGGAGTTTGACTCCCTAGTTTCCTTTAATCCTGATGGTTCCTATTCGGGGTTTTATGGCCGTACTCGGGATGATGAAGACCGTCGTTTTGCCAGGGCGGCAGATGATCAATGGCGTCCAACTGATGTGGTAGCAGATTCAGTCAATATCTTGTCTGATAACTACTGTGATGGCAGTCTTGATGATGGCTTCCTGCAGGATGGCACTTTGAACCGAGGGGGAAACAGCTATAACCCAGACCGCAATTTTAACAATGGCCGAACCTCCGCTCCGCGCCGAGTAGCAGACTATGGATGCACAGATGCTGGGATCCGAGGAGCAGAAGCTCTGGGCAATACTTCTTTTATCAACCAACCTTTGGTCTTTCGCGGGCAGAATTGGCCTGCCAACGATCCCAACGATAATGGTGCTGGGGTGAGACGATTTGACAATACTCAAGAGTCACAAGAGTTGGGCAATGTCACCACTCAGCCTGGACATCCAGATGTGTTTGCACGGGATACTGCGATCCGCTCTGTCGGGTCAGGATTTGACCTCTTGGCTGGTAGAGGTGAGCCGTTTGTGCGAGATATTCGTCCGCCAGATCGAAGGGCTAACGTTGGGGATCCCTCTGGCTATATTGGCTATCCTACCCGCATCTCCAATGCCGGTAACCCGGTGCTGGATACCTCTCGATGGGTGCAGACTTCGTTGGCTTGTCCTAATCCGGGCGGAGCAGGATTGACGGCAGAGTATTACAACGGTTGGCTCAATAATGCTGTGAGTGCTAACGGTACCACAGGGGATCCTGCCTACGACCGCAGCAATTCAGCCACCAATAGACCTTTCCTCAAAGCAGTTCGGATCCCTGATCCTGCCTTCTCCAGCCTGACGCAGTTCCTCTATCAATGGGGGACAGCTTCCGGGGCAAGTGATTTGGGTCAGCCCTTCCGAATTGCCGAGGTGCCTACTTTTGGATCCGTCGATTGCGATTATGACGGCTCGGATCCAGCTTTCTTGAGGAGTTGCTGGACTCGTATTGTGGGGACAACAGCCAATAGTCAAAATGACAATGGCCGTCGCTACTTTGGTACCCGTTGGATTGGTCAATTGTTCCCGCTTTTCCCTGGTCGGGTAACTTACCGAGTCGATGGAGCTGGGGCTGTCAGACTGCGAATCTTTGCCAATCCAGCCTACGCTGGGCCACCCATTGCAACAGCTCTGAGTCCAAACCCTGGTAGCGGGATCCGAGAACAGTGGAATGGGGATGACAACAGTCGTAACGCTGAAGTGACAGGGAGTTTTGAATGCTCTCCCAGTCGCACAGAGTCTCCTTATTTGATTGAGATCCAACAACTTAGACGCAATGCAAACACTAGACAATTTCGATTGGTGGCAAGGCCAGATGGGGCAGCCACTCCAGCAGGAGGGTATCCTCTCAGTTATCTGCGACCGATCCCAACTGATAATGTTCCATGTCAACCGGATACATCTATTCCGCTTTTGACAAATCAGGAATACTGTCAGACCACTTGCCAGGTGACATTTGGCCCGATCAATGCTCCGCTTTGCCCAGCGGTGATTTGCGGTAACTTCACCCTTGATGGCACCCGAACTCGCACAGAAACCTGTCCAGATGGAACAGTAACAACCACCACAATTCCGGTGCCCGATGCCACTATCTGTAATCAGCAAAATGCTGAAAATTGTGGACCTTATGGCCCTGAATGTGTATTCCCTATCAACGCGGGGCAAACTATCACCCAAACCAGGACTTGTAACCCTACCTCCACCTGTCCGGGAGCCGTGCCAACACCAACGCTGTCTCAAGACATCACATGCACGAACACTTGTAATGAGGTATTTACTGACTTTGGGCCACCTTGTGAACCCTTGGTAAATGGAGGACAGACGATCAATCAGACCCGGACAGGAACTCGTAATTGTCAGGATGGCAGCATCACCCCGATTACGGATCCAGCGCTGTTGAACACGACAACTACCTGCCCAACCACGTGTAGCTATGACAACCCGCCATTCACGCCAGACTGTGCCAGCGATGCTCGGAGCAATGTGTGTGGCAATGGGTTCACAATCACACAGTCCCGTACCCGCAACTTGATTGCAGCAACCAGTTCTCCCACTTGTGCAGCCACCGAAACTCAGACCAACAACCTGAACTGCCCTCAGCAACCCTGCGGTCCTCAGGTTTCCTTGCCTGATGATCTGCGGCCTGACAGTCCTTTGAGAGGTAACGGTCTGCAAGCCAGCGTTGGCCCTCAGCAAACTAACGAGCCCCTTTCTTTGGGCACTGTGGCTCAGTCTGTTGTGAATTGGTTCTTAGGTGAGCCAGCTCATGCTGCAGAACAAGGGATCCAGTCTACTCTGCTCAACTCTGTATCCAATCCCGCTCGTCCCCCAGGGATCCGGCCTGCTGAAGCACCTGGTCAACTCAATGATTTGAGAACTACCCTCACTAGCTTGGGGATCAGCTACACCGACAACCTGGGGGGCCTGACACCTCAGCAGCAAGAGGAGTTTGCCAGAAGTGCCCGTCGGGTCTTTATGCAATGCCCCAACGATGACTTTCCCACCGATTTGGTGGATGCGTTAGGGCGGATCGATGGTGGTGCTGCGGGTAATGGAGTGTTCTTTGTGCCGGGGGTTTTTCAGCCCAACTTCAACACCACCTTTGGCTACACCGCTTACGACGGCAATAGCGTACCCAGTACCTTGCGCTACAACTTTACCTATGGAGCTGCTGATATTCCAACAACACTGGATCCATCTTGTCCAGATCCCAATGCTGATAATGTATTGACCCAAGCGGAGCGTCAGGCCGGTAACTGCCGTTTCTTGGCCCTTGATGATGTTGCTGATCCCCTAGATACCATCACCGATGTGTTTGACCGGGATCCGCTGTTTGGGTATAGTGCCGACGCAGATGGTCTCATCGATGATCCGGCGGTTGACTTCCAGCCCCAGATGTACCTCAACCCCTACGCCAGGGTTACCAACAATAACACCCAAAACTATACCCTGCCGGCAGAGTACTTTGATGGATACTACATAGATGAATCGGATCCAGGTCGACTCAGCAATGGTCTCTGTTTCTATGTTCGAGTCAATAGTGGCCTTGCTCAAATCCGCATCGACCGCAATGGCAATAACAACGATGGATTGGAATGGGTGGATGTGGAATCCATATCGAGGGATAACCTCAACCGCACTACGACGAATCCATCAACTGGTTATGCAGGTACTAATCCCCTTTGGCGGTGATTTTAGATGAGAGAACACGTCGGCCCATCCCGATTCCTCGGTGGGACGGCCTCACCCCTGGTGATAACCAGCGCAAGCGGCTTGACAAGGTCACCGCAGGGGCTCCTGTTGAGAACAGACAATTGATTCCTGCGGCAGAAATTCGAGTCAACACCATCGCTGTGAGTGGTATTGTGCCCTCGCGCTTAGATCAACCCAATGGCGGGATCCCTAACTTCTTGAGGCTGAATGAGCTATGGGATAACGTTAACCTGTTCTTTGGCGGATCCATGATTGAGCTAAACTACAGCACATCAGCCACTGCAACCCTCTATCAACAGAGTTTTGAACCACCTGTACGTCAACCTTTCCCCGCAGCACAACAGCTCCGAGGCTTTGACTATTACTTTCCGCCGAATCGTCGCTTTGGCTATGACGTTGCTTTGCAGATTGCCCGCAGCATCAGCCCAGTGTCGGCTCGATTTGAGTTCCCAAGCTCAGCGGTGAGTGAGTTCCTGCGAGATATCCAACCTCAGGATCCCTATGTGCGGCGGGTACGGTGTGCGTTGCAAACCTACATCGCCGACAATCCCGATGGGCTACCTGCCGATCAATTGCCGGAGTTGGATCCTTCTGCCGAATTGCCTGATCCCGAATGTGATCCTTTTAGCTAGAGACTTGCCACCGACTAGTTGGTAAATTAGACCTGTAGGCCCAGAGTACCTATGATCAGACCACGCTCCGCTATTCCACTATCCACCCAGGGTTTTACTCTTTTGGAGGTATTGGTGTCTCTCCTCATTGTCTCGGTGGGGTTAGCAGCTCTTAGCCCGGTCTTGGCAACTGTGGCCTATCGGCGGGCATTGGCCCAACGGATTGAGACTGCACAGCAACTTGCCAGATCTGAGCTTGACCGGATTCGTACTTTGATTGATCTGGAGTTGTTTGACAAAGATCGGTTGCGTTCTCTGACTATTGATTCTCCCGGTTTTACAGCTGCTCAGAAACAGGCTGCTTTTCTCGCGCAACTGCCCAATGTTACCCCCGATTTCGGATCTCCCGAAAATATTCCCACCCCTACGGAAGTGCCGGATCCTCCTAATCAGCAAGTGAATAATCAAGATCCTGAATATTCAGTGCGGCAAGCCGTTGTGGGATCCACTTCAGGCCGGCCTGATTATTATGTGATCCAGACTTATCGCGATGCTGGATCAGATTGCATTAATCCTAGGACATTGGTTCCGATTGTTGGGATCCCGTGTTCTTTTCAAGTAGGGGTGCGGGTTTATCATCGGCTGTCATTTGATCAAAGCACAGGAGATGCTTTAGATAATCCACCTTTAGAGACGGAGGTTGTCTCTTCTTTGCGGGACTTGCAAGCTGCATCTACTTGGCGATTTCCCTTCGCCAGTGCATCAGTTCGGATTGACGCAGCATCAGACTTGGGGGGCATCTGTCGCAACTTGGCAGTAGATGTTACTGACTGTGATGGTATTTAGATCGATTGAATTATTCTTTTGGGCGGAATAGGTGATGAAGCAACTAAAAATGAGATCATTACGCTTTCGCTCTTGGGGGGTAACTCTCGTAGAGTTATTAGTGGCAGCCCTGATAGGGGCAATTTTATTGGCTGCTACAGCCGGTATCGTGGTACAGGTGCTGAGGGTTGATCGGGAGGAAACCGGACGATCTGAGATTCAAGCTGATCAGTCCCTGGTAATGGACTTTATTTCCCAAGATCTTTCAGAAGCTATTTTTATTTATAACGATACGTTTAGTGCTGCCTTGCCAGTTACTGATCCTGTTCGGTTTAACACGCCTGATGGGATCCCTGATATGAATCAGTTACTTTACGATCCCGGTTGGATTAAACAAACAGATAACTATCTGCCCGTTGTAGCATTTTGGAAGTACCAACCTTTACCTCAAGATTGTTATGTAGCAGGAACTACTCTAGATCAAGTTCAGAGAGGAGTCGCAAATCTGAAGCCACAGCCACCTCCTTTCCTTGCAAATCCTGCCCTCTCGATTACTGACGAAGATTGGACTAACCTTACAAACAGAAGACTTGTTCTTACTCTCGTTGCCTATTATTTGCGTCGCAACTTTAATGATGCTGGCAATCCTGAGTTTGACACCTCTGAGGGGAATGCTGCAATTGCTCGCTATGAGCTTTTATACCTTAATGTAGGGAGAGATGGGCCTCCTGCTGAAGAAGGATGTATTCGGAAAAACTCATTCTACATCCAGGAACCCGATCCCTTTGGCAGCACTTTCCTTGCGTGGCCTAATCCGATTCAGGATCCTGCAACTGCTGATCCTAGTGGATTTAATCTCATTGTCAATAACATATTCAGTTCCTATCGAGGTGTAGAGTTCCCCATTCAGCCAGACCCTATTCCTTTTTTGCCCCCTCCACCAGGTCAAGAAAATCAATTTTGTAGTCGTTACGGAACTGAAGAAGTAAACGGGCAAGAGCAAGCTATCTATACTCTTGGAGGTGTTAAACCTGTCACTCCTACTACTTTTCCTGCTCTAACCAACGGCTTTGCTGATGAGGGCTTCTACGCCTGTGTGAGACGCACTGCTAACGCTAACCAGCCTCAGGATGTCATTTTTCATATCACCACCACAGCCTTACAGCGGGCTAATCCTGGTACATTCAATCGTTATCTCCAAAATCCCAATAACGTCCCTGATTTGACTTTGGGCAGCTATCTCAACACTCTAGAGACACGGGTTTTAGCGCGGGGTGCCTTAAATCGCACAGTATCCTAATAGATCTCACTAACTTATCTACCTGGAAGTCGTGACTATGCTGCATTGGTTCTTGAGGAAGAGAAAATCTATCCACTTCAGCTCGAGTTCTGGTTTTACTCTCCTTGAGATCTTGACTGTTTTGGTTATCGCCGGGATCCTTTCTGCGGTTGCAGTGCCATCTGGCTTTAATTTTTATGTCCGTCTACAACTAGATGAGGCTCAAAACACCATTTACAGCTCTATCCGTACCGCCAGAGCCAATGCCCGTTCCTCTGTGGGATCCGGTCGTCCTTGGTCAGTGCGAATTGATAATGATGGCAATGTGCCGGTGGTCTTTGTTGAAGATGGATTACCAGCCGATCCAGATCGTTGTAGAGACATAATCCCATGTCAAGAAATTACTCTCACAAATTTAGTTGATGTCAATGTAAATCTTCCATTCCAAAGGTTGATTTACAACTCTAGGGGATTAAGGATTGCAGAGTCTTGCGCCGACGATCCCAACCCCCCTAACCCTTGCGGCCTTAACGGAACATTTAGAGTCACAAGCCCCAATCTCCAGAATATTGAACGATGTGTTACGGTTGGAGACGCAGTAATAGGCAACGTCCGAAAAGGTTGCCCAGGCTAAAATCTTTACCAAAGTTAGGATCCCAGGTTCAGATCAAGCCATAAACCTCATGTTTGAGAGCTATGATGGTTCATGTATCTTACGAAGAATTTAAGTAATGAGTCATTACTTTACTAAAAACTAGCATTATCTAGATTGTTTAATCTGACTACTAAAAGGCAGCGGAAGGCTCAATCCAAGCAATCAGAAACAGCATGGTTTATCTTCACAAGTCTGTGAGATTTAGATTCAGCTATTGAGAATCAACAGCAATGCTTTGGAATTGAAAAGATGTAAGAAAAGATGTAGAGAGACCTCAGTAGAGGAGGCTATCAACTTGGGTTGGGTGATTTGTAGCACGCTAGTCTGAGTCAAGTGATTGAATACTCCCATGATTGCTCATCTTTCTAGTCCCATATCTGCCCCAGAAGCCCTCAAGCTGGCCGAGGTTTCAGAAGCAGCCTTATCCCAGTTGATTGCCCAAGCCGGCAAAATTCGAGATCAAGCCTGGGGGCGGGTCTTGACCTATTCTCCCAAAGTTTTTCTGCCCTTGACCAATCTATGTCGGGATCGCTGTGACTATTGTGGCTTTCGCCGATCCCCTGGCGAGGTGGGGGAGTGGACGATGTCGCCTGAGCAGGTGATACAAACCCTCGATCAGGCCCATGCTCAGGGATGTATCGAGGCGCTGTTTTGTTTGGGGGACTCGCCTGATCAGTTTCCGTCCTATCGGCAATTGTTGGGGAAATGGGGCTTTGCCAACACCAGCGACTACCTGTTTTGGGGGGGAGAAAGAGCTTTGGAGCGAGGGTTATTGCCCCATACCAATGCCGGGATCCTGTCTGGCGAGCAGATGCAACACCTGAAAGGCGTCAATGTCAGCCTGGGACTGATGTTGGAATCGGTCAGCGAGAGGCTGTGTGCGCCCGGTATGCCCCATCACCATGCCCCCGACAAACACCCCCACATTCGCCTCCAGATGACTGCCGAAGCTGGAAAGCTGGGGATCCCGTTTACCTCTGGCCTCTTGGTGGGAATGGGGGAAACCCCTCAGGAGCGGGTGCAAACCCTGGTGGCGATCCGGCAACTGCATCAGGCGTCTGGCCATATTCAGGAGGTGATCGTTCAACCCTTTCGGATCGGATCCATGACCCCCGTGACCGCTGCCCCTGAGCCATCTGACGAGGATGTGGTGCGAACAATTGCTCTGGCCCGGTTAATTTTACCGCCGGAGGTGAGCGTCCAAACTCCCCCCAACCTCAATGCCACCCTGCTATCCCAACTGATCCAGGCGGGGATCAATGATTTTGGCGGCATTTCCCCCCTTACCCCCGATTACATCAACCCCGATCATCGCTGGCCGCATCTGGATCAACTGGCCCAGCTCTGCACTCAATCGGGGTTTCAGCTTCAACCTCGCCTCCCCATCTATCCGCAGTATCAGCACCGAGCCGGGTTTCTGGCCCCCCAGCTTCAGGATCCGGTGCGAGTATGCCAGGATCAACTCTCTGCTCACCTTCCTCCAGCCCTATGACACCATCCCCGCCCACCTTGGAAACCTGCTTCAGCGATGTGAGTGCCGATATTCGCTCCATCTTGGAGGGCTGTCTGGCAGGCCATGCTTTGAGCTGGCAACAGGGGGTGCGGTTGAGTCAAGCCCACGGATCCGACCTCCATGCCCTCTGTCTGGTGGCCGATCAGTTGCGTCGCTTGCAGGTGGGGGATCAGGTCACCTATGTGGTCAATCGCAATCTCAATTTCACCAATGTCTGCGTCCGGGCCTGTCGGTTTTGCGCTTTTTCTCGCACTTTGACCTCAGGCGAAGGGTATCTGCTGCCGCCAGAAGAAATCCTCCGGCGCTGTGTGGAGGCACGGCAGTGGGGGGCGACGGAGGTCTGTCTCCAGGCGGGATTGGCCCCTGGGGTGACGGGCATGACCTATGTGGAGCTGTGTCGCTCGATCCATCAAGCTCTTCCGGATCTGCACATCCATGCCTTTTCGCCCGAAGAAATCAAATATGGAGCAGCGCAGTCGGGGCTATCGATTCAGGAGCTGTTGCAGGCTCTCAAAGAAGCGGGATTGGGATCCCTGCCCGGCACATCGGCTGAGATTTTGGATGACCGGATTAGAGATCGGATCAGCCCGGGCCGAATCACCACCGCTGAGTGGATGGAGGTGATCAAGACCGCTCATGGCTTAGGGATCCCCACCACCTCCACCATGATGTTTGGGCATGTGGAAACGGTGGCCGATCAGATGCGTCACATGGATCTGTTGCGCTCGATTCAACAGGAGACAGGAGGATTCACCGAGTTTGTGCCCCTGTCCTTTGTGCATCAAGAAGCACCGCTGTTTCTGCGCTCTGTCTCGGCAACCCGACCAGGGCCGACCGGACATGAGGTGACTCGGCTCTATGCCATCAGTCGTCTGATGCTAGGATCCTCGATTGGCAATATCCAAGCCTCATGGGTCAAGGAAGGTTGGCGGCAGGCGCAGGGCTTGTTGACCTGTGGAGTCAATGATCTGGGGGGAACCTTGATCAACGAGAGCATCTCCACCAGTGCGGGAGCTAGCCACGGTCAACTGATGCAACCGGCTGTGCTTCGTCATGGCATCCGCGATGCGGGCCGGATCCCGGTGCAACGATCAACTCTCTACCAGCCCTTGCAAGTCTTCTCGACAGATCCCAGTCAGGATCCCCTCGATCCCTTAGATCACGTTCAGGATCCCGAAGCAGAGTTTGGATCTTATGACAGCCTGATTCAAGATCCCCGATTTCGCTATTCGCGGGATCTGGCTAAGCGGTAGGTAAGGCAGAAGCCCAGCCAAACTCTTGTAAAGCGGGTAAAAAGTTACGATTCTCGTGACCCGACTGACTTAGCTTAGTCAGGGCAAACCGTTGGAGGGGAGGCAGAGAGTGCCAAAACTCTAGGGGGATTTCAATCTGACGCTCATTCGCCTGGGACAGCACTGGATCCGGGATCCGATCTACACTTTCCCAGAGGGGTGCCGGATCGGGTTCAAACAGTTTGGCCTCTTCCTGGCAATACTCTCTGAGCAGACTAATCAAATGCTGGCGATACTCAGCACTTTCTACCGAACTTTGGCAGGGCATCTCCACCAAAACCTGACGCTGATCGGTGGTCAATGCCATCCATTGATGCAATTTGAGTTTGACCCCACTCAGGTCTAATTTGTACCTGACGCTGATGGGGATGCATCGCAAAGACTGGGCGAAATCTTGCTCAAACTTAAACAGTGACATGGGATCCGGGGTGCTTAATCTGCTCCATTTTAGAAGTCATTGTCACGGGATCCCTTTTTCTCAAGGCCACCGCACAGGCTTTCAACTCCGGTTGCCCAGAATCAGGACAACTGATCGGGTGGGTGAGAGCATTACATTCCGCTTGATCGGCCCATAAGAAGCCCCAGTGCATCGGCACAAACACTGTCCCCGGCGGGATCCCTCGGGTGATCTTGGCCGGGAAATAGGCTAACCCTCTGGCGGAGCGAACTTCGACGGGATCCCCCTCTTGGATAGCAAGTTTTTGGGCATCGCGGGGGTGGATCTCGATAAACGGATCTGGGTGCATTTGAGTGATTTTGGGGATGCGGCCCGTCCGGGTTTGGGTGTGCCAGTGGCCATACAGTCGCCCCGTTGTGAGGATATAGGGAAAATCGGGATCCGGCGGCTCCGCCAACCCCCGCGAGTGATAGGGCACAAAACGAGCGCGACCCGTTGGGGTGGGAAAGTGGAGATCGGTATAGAGTCGTTTCGGCTGGGATCCCTGCTGTGCGGATCCGGCTGGGGCGGGCCATTGCTGCGGGCCTTGGGCCAACAGGTCATGGCTGAGTCCAGAGTGGTCACAGAGTCGTCCTTGGGTGAGGGTGGCAAACTCTGCATAGACCTGGGCTGAGGTCTGAAATTGAAACTGATCCGCAAAGCCCAACCGTCGCCCCACCTCCGCAAAGATCCACCAGTCTGGCTTGGCCTCGCCAGGGGGATCCCGAAAAGTAGTGGACAGGGTGACTCTGCGCTCGGAATTGGTCATCACCCCAGCTTTTTCGCTCCATTGGCAGGCGGGCAACAGCAGATGAGCCAACTGGGCGGTTTCGGTGGGAAAGTAGGCGTCTTGATAAATGGTGAAAGGAGAGTGGCGCAGGGCTTTTTTCGTCCGTTCCAGATCTGGCAGGCTGACGGCTGGATTGGTGGCCGCGATCCACAGCAGTTGCACCGATCCGTTTTCTAGCCCAGTGATCATCTCCCAAATGGTGCGGCCTGGTTGAGGCGAAAGGGATCCCGCTGGCAATCTCCACGCCTGTTCTACCTCGGCTCGATGGTCGGGATTGGTCACAAACCGATAACCGGGCAAGAGATGAGATAGCCCCCCAGCCTCACGTCCCCCCATCGCATTGGGTTGTCCGGTCAGGGAAAACGGCCCGCAGCCCGGTTCGCCGATCTGCCCCGTCAGTAGGTGGAGATTGATCAAACTACAAACTTTGGCCGTGCCTTCGCTGGATTGATTCATCCCCATTGACCAGAGGGACAGGGTTTTGCCCGACTCTCGCCACCATCAGCCGCCAAGACT
>JAAUUM010000097.1 GCA_012031565.1 Synechococcaceae cyanobacterium SM2_3_2 | reverse complement strand
GGGAGAAAGCTCTGCCACCAAGGCTGGGATCCCCGGTCTGGATCTTATCCATCGCTAACTGCTGGCCAATCACGCCCGTTGAGGCAGTCAGCACCTGTTCGGACGGGATCCCGAGGGCCTCTCCCACCAGACGGGCCATCTCGCGGTTGTTGTCGTCCCCCTGTTGGCCCGTACAGGCATTGGCTTGTCCGGCATTGCAAAGGATGGCCCGCACCGGCTGGTTTTGGCTGAGGATGGCTTGGGCATAGGTGACACAGGCGGCCTTGACCTGATTGGTGGTCAACACAGCTGCCGCCACCGCATCCGTATCCGACAGGATCAGGGCCAAATCCGGCGAACCTGAGGGCTTGAGCCCCACCGGGATCCCTGCTGCCCGAAAGCCTAATGGGGCCGTGACGCTGCCTTCAATCGTGTGAAGCATGGGGATCCTTAGAGAATAGGCTGGAGCAAGTGCTCTGGAATTGGCTTTGATTTTATCCCGAACCTTCAGCTATTCGGGGGTGACTTCAGATCTGGATTCAGGCTCAAACGGGGCACAGGATCCCCCCAGCGCAATGGCGATGGTACAGGTATTGCTGACGATCATGCCCACGTAGGTGTCGCCCTCTTCCCCCAGGGATCCCAGTGAATCGGAAAACAGTTCCTGCTCCGCCAGCTCTACCCCTGCTTCCTCTGCCACCGTCTGGATCAAAGCCGGGTTGATGGTGGTTTCAGCAAAAATCGCGGGCACATTGGCCTGCTGGACATCTTGCACCAACCGGGCCACGGTCTGGGCACTGGGCTGTTCTTCAGTGCTTAACCCAATCAGGGATCCCACCACCTCCAGTCCATAGGCTTGGGCGTAATACTGAAAGGCATCATGGGTGGTGACCAACCGGCGTTGATCGGGTGGGATCGTGGCAATCTGCTCCCCAACCCACTCATGTAAGGATCGCAGTTGGGCCAAATACTGCTGCCCTTGCGTAGCTATCACCTCCTGCTCCTCTGGCAACAACTGCTGTAACTCCTCAATCAGAGTCTCCACCATCTCCATCCCCAACTGCACATCCCCCCACAGGTGCGGATCGCTCTCCAGTCCTCCCGCCAAAGCAAGCGGCTGTAAACCCTCTGCCAAAGGCACCTGACGGGCATTGGATCCGGTACTGCGGATGATCCGAATCAACTCTGGCTCCAGCTCATAACCATTGAACAGGATCAGATCCGCCTGCTCGATAGCAATACTGTCGGCGGGCACGGGCTCGTAGATATGGGGATCCACCCCCGGTTGCAAAATCGTCTGGTGCTCGAAAGCAGACGCCACCAGATCCCCCCCGATTTGAGCCGTCCAGTCGCCAATAATGGTGGTGGTGGAGACCACACGCGGCTGAGCCCCCGCTGGCTCAGGGATCCCCAGACTCATCCCCACTGCGGGGATCCCCAGCACTATTGCGACCCACATTGTTCTATTCATTGTTCTATTCATAGTCAATTCACGCTCTGTCTATTCACCTTATAGCCCAGCCATGCTAAAAATGAAAAGAATATGAAAAGTAATCTCCGGTACTCATGTTGAAACCCTCCGCTCTTACAAGCACAGGTATCCAGATCCACGATTTGACGGTGAGCTATCGCTCTGTGATGGCGCTCAAGGATATCAATCTCAGCTTTGAGACAGGATCCCTGCATGGGATCTTGGGGCCGAATGGGGCGGGAAAAAGCACCTTGATCAAAGCCATGTTGGGGTTGATTTCGGCTCAATCGGGATCCGTGCTCTATCGCAATCGTCCCCTCTGGCAACAGCGGCATCGGGTGGCCTACGTGCCCCAGCGTTCCCAAATCGACTGGACGTATCCCGCCACCGCCTGGGATGTGGTGACGATGGGGCGGGTGCAGCAAACCGGTTGGTTTCGCCGCCTCTCTAGCACCAGCCATCAGATCGCCCAGCAAGCCTTGGAGCGGGTGGGGATGCAAGACTTCGCCCAGCGCAGGATTGGGGAACTCTCGGGCGGGCAACAGCAACGGGTATTTTTGGCGCGGTCGTTGGCCCAAGAAGCCGATCTGTACTTTTTCGATGAGCCGTTTGTGGGGGTCGATCAGCCCACCGAGCAGGTGTTATTTGAGGTGTTTCGGGAGCTGGCCGCAGTGGGCAAAACGGTGCTGGTCATCCACCACGATTTAGGCGAATCGCTAGAGAATTTTGACCAACTGCTGCTGCTAAACAAGCGGGTGATCGCTCAGGGATCCCCGCAGCAGGTGATTCGACCTCAACTCTTGCAGGAGACCTATGGCAGCTGGAGCGATGGTTGGCATGCGGCATAACGAGGGCTTCCGGTGAATGTCATTGAGCTGTTACTGGATCCCCTGCAATTTAGTTTTATGCAGCGATCATTGGTGGTGGCGGTGGCGGTGGGGATCCTCTGTGCGGTGATGGGATCCTTTTTATTGGTGCAGCGGCTGGCGTTGTTGGGGGATGCCATCAGCCATTCTTTGCTGCCCGGTTTGGCCATCGCCTTCATGCTAGGGGTGAATATCTTTGTGGGAGCGTTTATAGCAGGCGTCCTCAGCACTTTGTTAATCAACTGGATCCGTCAGCGCACCGCCATCAAAGAGGATGCAGCAATGGGGATCGTGTTCTCAGCCTTTTTTGCCTTGGGCATCACCCTGATCTCCATCATCCAACGGCAGGTCAGAATCGATCTGAATCACTTTTTGTTTGGCAATATCTTGGGGGTGACCCCGACCGAGGTTCAGGCCACTGTGATCACGGCCATCCTGGTGATCCTGTTAGTGGCGTTGTTCTACAAGGAACTTAACTTCTTTAGCTTTGATCCGATTGGGGCCGAGGCAGCCGGCTTGCCTGTCCATCTGCTTGGAGTGGGGCAGATGTTGTTGGTATCCCTCACCCTGGTGGCTAGCATGAAATCGGTGGGGGTGATTTTGGTCTTGGCCATGCTGATTACCCCTGCCGGAACTGCCTATCTATGGGTGCCCCGCCTGCATCAAGTCATCGTGCTGGGATCCCTGCTGGGGGTGGTGGCCAGTTTAGGGGGCATGTATCTTAGCTACTTTTTCAATATTCCATCGGGGCCAGCCATTGTCTTGGTGGCCTTTAGTTTCTTTATGCTGACTTTTCTGTTTAGTCCCCGCAGTGGCCTTCTGTTTCATCGCCCCAAACAGGCAGATGGATCCCCGTTGTGGCGGGAGATTCGGCAACTGTTGGGACGATAGACCTTGAGTCTAGATTCCTATCCTGACCTAAACCTGAACCTCACTGGGGGTTTCCGTCGGTGGAACTTTCACCTCATCACTACTGATGAAGCGATAGGCAAAGGATCCCAAGACCGCCCCAGCGATGGGAGCCACCCAAAACAACCACAGTTGCTGAACTGCCCAGCCACCCACATACAAGGCAACCCCTGTACTTCTGGCCGGATTAACGGACGTGTTGGTGACAGGAATGCTGATCAAATGAATCAAAGTCAGACATAAGCCAATGGCGATCGGGGCAAACCCTTGGGGTGCGCGGGCATCTGTAGCGCCAAGAATGACAATCAAAAACATCATGGTCATCACCACCTCACAGATCAGAGCGGCGAGGAGAGAATAGCCACCAGGAGAGTGTTCCCCATAGCCATTGGAGGCAAAGCCCGTTGCCACCTCAAAAAAGGGCTGGCCAGACGCAATCAGATACAGAACCCCCCCAGCCACCAGACCCCCCAGCACTTGAGAGACAATGTAGGGAATCACCTGATAGGTGGGAAACCGACCACTGGCCCAGAGTCCTACCGTGACAGCAGGATTGAGATGGCAACCGGAGATATGGCCGATGGCATAGGCCATAGTCACCACCGTTAAACCAAAGGCTAGGGCAACCCCCAGCAACCCAATGCCCACATCTGGAAATGCAGCCGCTAAAACAGCACTGCCACATCCCCCTAAAACCAACCAAAACGTGCCAAAACCCTCAGCAAAATACTTTTTCATGGATGCCTCCGGGGCTCATTGTTAGATGCCATTCGCTTAGATGCCATTTAGTTAGATAACATTCAGATCATCGAATCAGGGATCATCAATCAGGGGATCAGATCGTCGAAGCTTGTTGTTGATATTTCAAAACACAAGAAAACAGGATAATCGAATCCCATCAATACAGAGCCTAATTCATAGGCTAATTTCTTAAAAATTGACAAGCCTGCTTCATGATCTGAATCTGAACATCACTGAACCATTTGTAACTTAGCAAAAGCGATTCCGAGGAAAGTGTGCTGGCCTGACTTTAGCTTAATTGACTGGTTTTTTTAACTTTTTGCTTCTGATTCAATGTTGTGATTGGCACTCAATTCTCTTATTGAGGAACTTCAGGTAACCGCAGGGTCTGCCACAGCCACTCACTGCCCTGCGGGTCATAGATTCGCCATGCCACCAGTCCGGCGCAAATCAAGATCCCAATCGAGACGACGATCAGCACCACCCCAAATACCGTGTGGATCCCTTGGGTGATTTGTCGCCACAGTGCTCTCTTGGGTGGAGGGGGTAAAGGTCGTGAGGATACAGGTGGACGAGCCACCGGTTGAGGCTTTGCCACAAAGGGCGGGATCTGGACGGGAGCCGGGTGAAGAACCTTGGGCAATGAATCCAGGGATCCCTGAGGGGGCGGGCTGGCTATCTTGATCGCCGGAACAGGTGGCTCCTGTATGGCATTGAGGATCGTTTGGACAGCAGTTGGCACCAGATCCTGTCTGATCCATTGGGTCAGTTGAGGCACAGAGATCGATCCCAAATTCGGGATCCGAGGTGATTGACCCGTTCCACCAGCAGCCGATCATGGCTCAAAAGGATCGCCACCACCTGGGGTTGCTGCTTGGCTAGGGCATAGGCACATTCCGCAATGCTCTGGGACAAGCGAGCGCGTTTGCTCTGGCTGGGATCCCCTGCGGCCTTACCCAACAAGACATGTTCAGCAGAAACCTCAAAGCTTCGGGCTGACTCATGAAAGCGCAAAAAGGCCCGTGCCACCTCTTCCTCCACTGGAGTCACCGCCCGCCGAGTCAAAAAGTCCATCTCCTGCCAGACCTCCTGTGGCAAGACACACAAGCCAAAGCTGGCCCATTCTTGCCACTGTCGCAGCTGAGTGGCTAACAAGGCCGTGCTATCCACAATGATCAGGGGACGGATCCCAGCCATAGGTCACTATCCACACAATCCTCTTAGAATATCGGATCCCATTGGCACTCTGGCAGCAGTTTGATCGGGATACAAACCCCCTCTAGGTTGAAGAAATGTAAAGATTCTGGGGTTGTTTCGAGAAAAGCCAAGAAACCATATTTTCTGATAAGCCCCAGTGGAGGAAGACTTTTTGCCGATCTTCGTAGACTTTGATAACAGATGGTAAGGGGATCCCAAGCCCGAAACCTGAGCGTGATAGACTTCTCAAAAGCACTCAGGATTGGGGCTAGAAATTGGGGCTAGAGCGACCTAACTTGGGTAGTTTTCTCCATCAAGCCCTGTTAAAACACTTTTTTCTCCACATAACGCCATAAGACTCGGAGTTTTGGATATGCGTGATGCTGTCACTAGCCTGATCAAGCGGTACGACCTAGCGGGTCGCTATCTTGATCGGGATGCCATGGATACCCTCAAAGCCTACTTTGGCACCGGGATCAGCCGGATCCAGGCGGTCAACACCATCAACCTCAACTCGGTGGATATTGTCAAAACCGGATCCGCTCGTCTGTTTACCCAGGTGCCCGACCTGCTGCGTCCCGGTGGCAATGCCTACACCACTCGCCGCTATGCCACCTGCCTGCGGGATCTGGACTACTACTTGCGCTATGCCTCCTATGCGTTGGTGGCGGATGATCTGAGCATTTTGGATGAGCGGGTGTTGGTGGGGCTGCGGGAAACCTACAACTCGCTGGGAGTGCCTCTGGGGCCAACGGTGGTCGGGATCCAAAACATGAAGGATCGCGTGCTAGAGCTATTGGATGGTGAAGGTTACAGTTTTGTGGCCGCTCCGTTTGACTATATGAGCAAAGGTCTGAGTGAGCTAAGTATCTAACTTGGCTCTAGCCCAAATAGTGGCCAATCAAATAGCGACCAGTCAAGGTGATACCCAAGGATGAGGAATCCAGCCTGAGGGGGATCCCTATTTTTAAGGCCAATTATCTCTAGTCCCAATGTTTTTAGCGATAATGCGACTCCGTTAAACCATTTGGTGAGTCTGACCAGAGGGATCCCGTGCTCAGATAAGCTGGAGTTTAGAGTCCGGGTCTGCTCCAGTCTTGGGTATGGGGATCTTGGGTATGGGGACAGGGGGGCGGCAGATCAGCAATGGGAGCCACAGTGCAAGGGATCACCGACTACGAGTTCAACCAATTTGACCTGACCGGGGGAGACCGACTACCACCTCAAAATATCGAGGCAGAGGAGGAAATCCTGGGCGGGATCCTGCTAGATCCTGAGGCGATTGTGCGGGTGGCGGAGGTACTGATCCCGGAAGCGTTCTATATTTCTGCCCATCAAGATATCTATCGATCCGCATTGCAACTGCACAGTCAGGGGCAACCCACCGACTTGATGACCATCTGTGCCCGCCTAGCCGACAACGAAAAGCTAGAAAAAGTGGGGGGTACGGCGGCGATCCGGCGACTGCTAGAGCAAACCGTCAGCAGCGTCAATATCGACCAATACGCCCGCTTGGTGGTAGACAAATACACCCGTCGCCAGCTGATCAAGGCCAGCACTGCCATCGCCCAATTGGCCTATGACATGAGCCAACCGCTGGCACAGGTGATGGATGCCGCCGAGCAGAAAGTGTTTGAGATCACCCAAGAGCGGGTGCAGCGGGCGCTGATCCCGGCTTCCGAGATTTTGCTCACCATTTTCTCGGAGCTAGAGGACAAATTTCAGGGGGGATCCGACCTGCCAGGGATCCCGACTCGCTTCTTTGATCTGGACACCTTGACCCAAGGGTTACAGCGTTCAGACCTGATCATCATCGCCGGACGGCCCTCCATGGGAAAGACCAGCTTTGCGATCAATGTGGCCCGCAATGTCGCTGCCCATGCCAATTTGCCGGTGGCAGTGTTTAGCTTAGAGATGTCGCGGGAGCAATTGGTGCAGCGTATGCTCTCCAGCGAGGCTCGTATCGAGAGCAATCGGCTGCGGGCCGGACGGATCAACGACCAAGAATGGCAGCGACTCAGCCAAGCCTTTGGCTTTTTGGCCCAGGCCCCGATCTATATTGATGACACCGCCAACGCCACCGTGACCGAGCTGCGCTCCAAAGCTCGGCGGCTGCAAGCAGAAACAGGAGGAGCCTTGGGTATGGTCTTGATCGATTATTTGCAATTGATGCAGGGATCCTCAGAAAATCGGGTGCAGGAACTTTCGCGGATTACGCGAGGTCTCAAAGGATTGGCAAAAGAACTGATGGCTCCGGTGGTGGTACTCTCTCAACTCAGCCGAGCGGTGGAATCTCGCTCAGACAAACGGCCTCAACTGTCGGATCTGCGGGAATCCGGCTGCTTGGCGGCAGATACCAATCTGGTGGATGTGGACTCTGGCAAAACCTGGACGTTGGAGCAGCTGGCCAATCTGGGGGATGCCAAAGAACTGCCCCGGTTGCTCAGCCTCAATGCCCGTGGTCGTCTGGTGCCCCAGCGGCCCGAAAAAGTGTTTGGCACCGGCCCCAAGCCCGTCTACACCCTGCAAACCCTGCTCAACCACAGTATCCAGGCCACCGGCAATCACCCCTTTTACACCCGCCAAGGCTGGAAACCGCTGGATGATCTGCAACTGGACGAAGATATCGCCATCGAAGAAAACGGCGAACTGATCTGGGATCCCGTCACCTCCATCAGCGAACCAGGGGATCCCGTCATGGTCTATGACATCGAGATGCCCCGCCATCACAACTTTGTCGCCAACCGCATCATCGTCCACAACAGCATCGAACAGGATGCCGACATCGTCATGATGCTGTATCGGCCCGAATATTATGATCCCAACACCAACGAGCGGGGCATTGCCGAGATCATCATCGCTAAACACCGCAACGGCCCCACCGGCACCGTCAAACTACTGTTTGAAAACCAGTTCACCCAATTCCGTAACCTGGCTGATTCCTCCCGCTAAGAGTGCCGTTAAGGAGGGGGCCTTAAAAGCTGATAAAAAAATGGCTTAAAATAAGAACATGATTAACTTTTCCAACAACAAACGCTGTTCTGAGGTTGCACCCGTGAAAAAAGTGTGGCAATCCCGCTGGTTTCGCCCCATTGTTGCCTTCACCTTGGCGGTGATGATGTTTTTGGTGCCTGCTGGTGAGGTCTGGGCCCGCAGCGGTGGTCGCATTGGGGGTGGATCCTTCCGCTCCATGCCACGTTCTATGCCCCGCAGTGCCCCCCGTTCCGCCCCTGCACCCTACTATCCTGGTGGCGGGTTTGGGGGTGGATTTGGCTTCCCGCTGGTGTTCCCCTTCTTCTTCGGGGGTGGCGGTGGACTATTCACCCTACTGCTGGTCTTAGGGGCTGGTAGCTTCCTGCTTCGGACGGTACGGAGTGCCTCCCAAGGATTTGGCGATGACGAGTACGGCGGTGAGACGGGATCCCGTAGCAAGGTGCGCCTGTACGAAGTCAAGGTCGGCCTGTTGGCCAGCGCCCGCAACCTGCAAAAAGAAATCGACCGTTTGGCTCTAGAAGCCGACACCGATAGTCCCGAAGGATTGAGCCGTCTGTTGCAGGATGTCTCTTTGAGCTTGGTACGCCACCAAGACTTCTGGGTTTACGGCCAGACTTCCCATGAAACCCTGTCCCTGCCCCAAGCAGAGCAAGTGTTTTACCAGCGATCCCTGCAAGAGCGCAGCAAGTTCAGCGCTGAAACCCTCTCCAAGATTGGATCCCAGCAGGTTCATACGGGATCCCAGCTGACCAACCACCCTGAGGCCACTGCCCCCAGCGAGTACATCGTGGTTACGCTGTTGGTAGCGTCTGAGGGTGGAGCGGCTACACTACCAGTAGCAGATTCAGCTGCATCTCTCCGCCAAGGGTTGACCCAACTGGCTTCCACTGCTGCCGAAAAATTAGTGGCGATGGAAGTGCTGTGGACGCCTCAGCAGGAGGGCGACACCCTCACCACCGATGAAATGCTGGCAGAATACCCGCAACTACGGTTGCTCTAAGGATGATCGGGCTTGAAAGTCTGGTTGCCCAAATTGGATTTCAGCAAGTTGGATATCAGACGGAATGGGGGCACATAGGCTGAACTGTGGTGTGACTACGCCGAGGGATCCCGATGTCTGCCCCCATTAATCGTGCCAAGCAAGCTTTACTCTTTGATCGACAGCCTAATACTCCGGCCACGTCCTCAACGCCGCAAACCGTCCAAGGCTTAGCTGATTCGATCACGGGGGCCACCGATGATGTTTTGGATGGCCTATTTGGGGATCTAGAGACCACGGCACTTCAGGACAATCCTTATCCCTATGTGGGCACTCGCCCCCCTCTATTGCGGCAAGGGGGATGGGGCTTCAATAAAGCTTTGATACTGGGAACGGGAACAATGGCAGTGGCTGTCCTGCTGCTGTGGCAGGGATCCCGATGGTGGGGTATGGGGCCGAACCCATTCACAAGCAAGGCCGTTGCCCCTGCTGTAGAGGATGATCAGGGATCCCTAGTGCCAGGATCCCGAAACCAGTTGCCTGCATCAGAGCTAACTGAATCAGAGCTAACTGAATCAGAGCTAACTGAATCAGAGCTAACTGAACTCAACCCTAAGACTGCACTGCAATCCTTGACTAACCGAGATGGGCGTTTACCAACTGCTCAGTCTTCTGGGCAAAGCTCCTCTGCGCAGCCGTTCAGTCAGGCAAGTGAGGAAGCTGGCACGCCATTTGCCCAGGAGCAACCTCAGCCTCAAGTCCGAGCTGCTGTGCCCACACCTGCCACTCAGTCTGTGGCTTCCCCAGTTGTTCCCCCGCCTATCCCGATCTTAGGAGCACCTGCTGGGATCCAATTGGTGGGGATCCTACGCGCTCCTGGGGATCCCGTGGCCTTGATGATCGCCAATGGTCAAACTCATCAAGCCGGGATCGGAGCCGCAGTCGCAGAATGGCAAGTGATGTCAATAGCTCCCCATAGCGTCGTGATCAGCAATGGATCCCAGAGTCGGGTTTTACAGATCAGCTCAGGGGGAGGCTAGCGCATCTTTCGCCCTTGCCCTATTTACCTTAGCTATTGCAACCAACAAGCAGACTAAGCCAGCAAGCAGACTAAGATTGACTCATAAGACTAATTAGAATTAGACAGTCTAACTAGACCAAGTGCTCCTGAAAGAAAGCAAGGGTACGTTCCCAGGCTAGGGTAGCCGCAGCCTCGTTGTAGCGACTAGCATTGGTGTCGTTATGGAAGGCATGATCGACCCCCTCATACATGTGGAGAGTGTAGGTCTTATCGGCTGACTGTAGCGCGGCCTCATAGCCAGGGATCCCGGCGTTGATCCGATCATCTAACTCCGCATAGTGGAGCAACAAGGGGGCTGTGATGTTGGGCACTTCTTCGGCAGGGGGCGCGGAGCCATAAAACGGAACTGCTGCCGCCAGCAGGGGCGTATTCGTCGCCAGCCGATTGGTCAAGCCGCCGCCCCAACAAAAGCCCACACAGCCCACCTTATCCGTAACAGCCTCATGATCTAGCAGAAACGCTAGGGTGGCTAGGGCATTGTCCAACGTCTGTTGGGGATCCAATCCGCCGATTAAATCACGGGCCGCGTCCTCATCAGTCGGGGTGCCACCGGCTGGAGAGAGGAAATCTGGCCCCAATGCCACATAGCCCGCCAGTGCAGCGCGGCGCACCACATCCTGGATATGGGGATTAAGCCCCCGATTTTCATGGATGACGATGATGGCGGGTAAGGGATCGGTTGCATCAGCAGGCTGAGCCCAATAGCCTGTCATCTCTCCTGTAGCACCAGCGTAGGTGATCGTTTCAATGGCCAGTCGCTGATCGTCTTCAGGGATAAAGGCCGCTTGGGCGTAGTTGTTTTCGAGCATCGGCAACAATGCTTGAGCCGCCGCCGCCCCTCCTGCCAAGGCTGCCAGTCGCTTTAGAAAGACACGTCGGTCTAAAGGAGCATGGGTATACTCATCGAATAGACGAATAATCTCACGATTTAATGCCATGTCAAAGTCCTCTTTTGATAAACATACTCCCCGACCTAATGGCACAGGGATCCAAACAGTTTTACAGCCCGACCTTTATGGCTCACCCCAATGCTGCTCATCCCAACTCTAAGGGGCTAGTCCATCTCACCAATCCAGCCTTAGCAGTCCAGCGGTGTTTGTAGTCCTAGAGGTATGCTCTACGTTGCAGTTGCAACCCAAGCACTAAGGCTAGTGAAACATACTACTAACAGAGGTATCCTCATGGATCCGCCAGATCGCCTCCCCCAAAACTGAGGCTACCGACAATACCGTCAGCTCAGGAAAGTGATGCTCGGGTGGCACGGGGATGGTGTTGGTGATGATCACCTCTTCAAACAACCCACCTGTCAGTCGATTGATAGCTGGAGGTGAGAAGACCCCGTGAATAGCGCAGGCATAGACCGCTTTGGCCCCCTCTTTGCGCAGCAGCTTGGCCCCCTCAGAAATGGTGCCAGCGGTGTCGATCATATCGTCCACCAAAATAGCCGTTTTGCCCCTGACATCCCCAATGAGGTTCATGACCTCCACATCGTTGTGGGCCTGACGACGTTTGTCAATGATTGCCAGCGGGGCCTCATCTAGTTTTTTAGCGAAAGCTCTGGCCCGAGCTACCCCTCCCACATCAGGGGAAACCACCACCAGATCCTCCCCCAATAAGTTGCGATCCCGCAGGTAGGTCAACAGGACGGGCTGTGCGTAGACATGATCGAGGGGAATATCAAAGTAACCCTGAATCTGGGCCGAGTGTAAGTCCATAGCCAAAACCCGATGGGCACCCGCCTGGGTGATCATATTGGCCACCAGCTTGGCGGTGATCGCCTCTCGTCCAGCGGTTTTGCGGTCGGCTCGGGCGTAGCCATAGTAGGGCAACACAGCTGTGATCTGACGGGCAGAGGCGCGACGGCAGGCATCGATCAGCACCAACAGCTCCATCATGTGATCATTGACAGGCCGGCAGGTGGGCTGAATCAGATAGACATCACAGCCACGAATTGATTCCTGGATTTGAACATAAAGTTCACCATCTGCAAACCGTTTATTGACCATAGGGCCAAGATCAATATCGAGATATCGCGCCACCTCTAGGGCGAGAGGGGTATTGGCGGAGCCGGAAAAAATCTTCAACCGTTTGGTGTCAGGGGGCGGTGAAGCAGGAATTTCCAGCCGTGGGATGGTGCTGACCACTGGGCATGGCTTGAGCGCGACTGGGCTATCGTAACACTGACCTCCCATCCAGTGACAGAGATAAATGTCAGTATTTAGACTGATTTTTAGACGCCTTTGTCAAGGAACCCTCGTCTAGATAACCTCTGGCCAAAAAGTTTGATTCAGCCAGAGATTGTTTTGATTTTGATGATTACCTATGTCTATCTTTATCTTCAGTGACTTTTGGAGCGGGTAGAGATCTGCTCTGGGAGTGCCGGAACAGGAAAGCTGGCGGTGAGAATGCGGGCCACCAACTGATCGAAGCTCCAGCCCAAGGCAGCAGCAGCATCTGGGCACAGCGAGGTGGGGGTCATCCCGGGCAAGGTATTGACTTCCAGGATCCAGGCTTGATCGTGATGGAGGCGTAGATCGACGCGGGCCAACCCACGACAGCCCAGCACCTCATAGGATTGCAGGGCCAACTGTTCGCAGGTGTGCAGCAGCATTTTTTCCACCTGGGGCGGGATTAGATGGCGGGATCCCCCTGGTTCATATTTGGCCTGATAGTCGTAGAAACTGCCGTGCTGGGGCAAGATCTCGATGGGGGGCAAAAGCTGGCCATCCAAGATCGAAATGGTAAGTTCTTGCCCAGGGATGTAGGTTTCCACCAATACATGAGAGGAAACCTGAGCCACTTGTTCTAGTGCGTGCCCCCAGTCTGCAGCACTGCTCACCACTGAGATGCCGACACTAGAGCCACAATCGGCAGGCTTCACCACCACCGGGGATCCCAGTTGATCTTGAACCTGTTGCCAGGGGGGCAAGGTGGTTGGGGATCCCGCCAGACTGTTGGGGGTAGGGATGCCGTTAGCCCGAAACAGGCGCTTAGCAAGGTTTTTGTCCATAGCTAACCCACTGGCCAAAGCCCCGGATCCCTGGTATGGCAACTCTAGCCAGTCCAACATCGCTTGAACGGTGCCGTTCTCGCCGCCGCCACCATGAAGGGCGATCCAGACAAACTCGCAGCCCTGCTGTTTCTGCTGCCACAACTGATGTGGCAGATCTAAGCCCGGATCTAGTAGCGTCACCTGATGGCCCAAGTCTTCTAGCGAACGCTTGATGGCACGGCCTGTGACCCAAGAAACATCTCGCTCAGGAGACAGCCCGCCCGCTAGCACAACGATCTGCATTGGCATCACCTCCGTTCACACCCGTTGGGGGCTATTCTAAGCCCTCAGGTTAGGTGGTGGGGCGACGACGGCGCAAAAACTCAGGAATATCCAAGCTGGGTTCGGGGAGGGGGTTCAGGCGCTGGGGGGGGCGGGCTGGCCG
>JAAUUM010000096.1 GCA_012031565.1 Synechococcaceae cyanobacterium SM2_3_2 | reverse complement strand
TTCGATTGAAAGTATACTTGTGAAATATACTTGTTGCTTATTGATGCATTTCACTTGTTGAAGTATATCCATTACACCTTTCTACGTTCCGCTTCTTCCGGCAGAGGAGTTAGGGTTTTCATAGCCCAGCCAGAGACAAGCAGAATAGGTAAGTTGATATGGGGGTGGGGGGATTGTAGATCAAAGGATTCATCCACTATGGTTAGCTGATAAACAGTGATGGAACTTTATCCATGAAACGAAATCTTGCGGCCATTGTACTTTTAGCAATGGGAACTTTTTTATTGCCACCAGCTCAGGCTCAAGAGCCACAAATAGTCTCTCCGAATGCCTTTAAGATTCCTTATTTAGGGGTTGATGGATCCTTAATTTTGGGAGGAGATGATACCAGTAGAGAAGATCCTCGAAATCCAGGTCGAGTGGTTTTTGACAAGATGGAATTCTTTTCATTTTATGATGACATAGAAGGACAAGAGGTATTGGCAGAAGGGTGCCGATATGTTTATCGTGGGGCGGCAGGAGACCCCTTTTACTACCCTGAGCGGTCACTGGGATCCATTTGGGATCTATTTGAATTGCGAAATGATGATGATGACTGCCAGCCCTTTAAGTATGTGATTTTGCGTTCGCCTCATGGGGATCCCGTTCATATGCACATGCGTTACGGGGACGCCGACACCAGCTTTGCGGAACTTTTGGATATCAGCTTGCTAGAAGAAGATCCTGAGTCTTTTGAGCCATGGTGGAGTCTCTATTGTGCTGCGGATACTGATATTGAAGACTGTTATGAATAGCTTGCCCCAACTCCTCAAGGCTACTCTATAACAATACTTAGTTAACCAATACTTAGTCAGTGGTAAGATTGGCCTCTTTCTCCAGGTCATTTCCTAAAGAGGAAGAGGCAATCTAAAAGATTTTTAGTTCGTCAGTTCGGTGTCAGACTGTATTGTTCAGCCACTTCATTGGCGATGTTTTTGCAAGTTTTTTACTCAATAATGATTCCGTTTCAAGACAACTTTTTCTTCAGATTCTAAACAGAACTCCAATGGCAACCTAATGTTAGTGTTTGCTTAACCTCTCGTTAAACCCTGATTACAACTCATCACCTTAAACTCTAGGGGTGATAAAGATTTCTGAGGTTTATGTGTGATTAAGCAAACTATAGTCGGTTCATTGCTATTGGCGTCAGGGATAGGATCCCTGGCTATGGCACAATCCAGCATCACAGGTGAGTTGGTCTTTACCCTAGAAGACTTGGGTGGAGCCGAAATGTTGGCGGTGTCTGCGGATGGCACCTTTACAGTGGTGGCCGGTGGTTCAACCGTCACGCTGGTAACGATTGAAGATGAAGAACTGGTGGTGGAAGGTACCTACGAGTTGACGGAGGACTTTTTCCCTGAGAACTCCACCGAGGCCGAATTCACTGGCTTGGCCATTAGCCCCGATGGATCCTTTTTGTTGGCGGCAGTCAAAGATAGCGACGAAGCCAATACAGAGACCTTTGATGAGGTGAATGGTAAGGTGTTGGCCCTAAGCCTGCCAGAACTGGAAGTGCTGGGACAGGTGATGGTGGGTCGGGGCCCTGACTCTGTGGCCATTGCCCCCCAATGGTGAATTTGCGGCAGTGGCCAATGAAGATGAAGAGAACGAAGAAGATCTGACCAATCTTGAGAATCGTCCCGGCACAGTCTCCATCATCGATCTGCGTAATGGCACAGAATCCATGAGCCAACTGGAGATCCCCATTCCTCCTGAAGGGATCCCGTTCTTTTCCCATGATCCTCAGCCCGAGACGGTAAAAATATCCTCCGATAATTCTTTCATCGTGGCGACACTGCAAGAGAACAACGCTGTAGCTCGGATCGATGTTCCTGCTGACTTGCCCAGTCCTTTGCAAGCGGATGCTTTCACCGTCACCAATTTTGATGTGGGTGTTCGGACTGGCTTAGGCTTGATCGAGGATGGAGTGGGCGAGGGCAATTGTGTAGCAAGCGCCTATGATCTATCTCTACGGCAGGAGTTTACCTCTGCTCGTGAACCGGATGGCATTGCCATTACCCCAGAGGGCCAGTATTTTGTCACCGCCGATGAAGACAACTTGACAGCCGAGAACGAGCAGGAATTTGAGGGAGAGCCTCTCAGCCCTCATGGCACCCGCTCCATCAGCGTTTTTGATGCGGCCACCGGTGAGTTTTTGGGTGATAGCGGCGACTCCATTGAAGAAGCGGTGATTGAGGCCCAATTGCCCATGCGTTGCGATAGCAAAGGCCCAGAACCTGAAGTTGTCAGCGTCGGTATGATTGGCGACCAAGTTTTGGCTTTTGTGGCTATCGAACGCTCTGATGCCATGAGCATCCATGACATCACGGATCCGGCTGATATTCAGCTTCTGGATTTGGTGGTGCTCAACCCGGACTCTGTGGCCAGTGATGAAGCAGCAGTTCTAGAACCCGAAGGGATCGAGTTTATCCCCGAGCGTAACCTCGTAGTGGTCTCTAACCCGGACGCTGGCAGCATGAGCTTGGTTCGTCTCAACGTCGAATAGTCCTGACCGATTGTGGATCCAAGCTTTGACAAGACTGGGATCCCTGCTGTCTCTGGCAACAATAAGCTCTTCACAGGGATCCCTTGGGATCCCTGTTTTGTGATTTTGGGTGGGATGGGAGATGATTTAAGGTACATCTAGATGTCTGCTCACGTTGCTTGTCTACCCATGACCACCCCTTTTGTCATCACCACCCCGATCTACTACGTCAATGGCGCGCCACATATCGGCAGTGCCTACACCACAATGGTGGCGGACGCGGCGGCTCGCTATCACCGACTGAAGCAGGATCCGGTGTTGATGGTGACGGGCACCGATGAGCATGGCCAAAAGATCGAGCGCACCGCCCAAGAGCGCGGGATCCCGCCGCAGCAGCATTGCGATGAGTTATCAGGGGAGTTCAAACGGTTGTGGAACTTGCTAGGCATCCAAAATGATCGGTTTATCCGCACCACGGATGCCCGCCATCAAGCTATCGTCAAAGATTTTTTTCAGCGGGTCTGGGATCAAGGGGATATCACCACCGGACGGCAACAGGGCTGGTATTGCGTGTCCTGCGAAGAATTTAAGGATGAAACTGATCTAACCGAAGATGGCTTTTGCCAAATTCACACCAATAAAAAAGCTGAGTGGAAAGACGAAGAAAACTACTTCTTTCGGCTATCCCACTATCAAGAAAAACTGGAACAGCTCTATGCCGAGCAGCCCCTTTTTATTCAGCCCGATACCCGTCGCAATGAGGTGCTGAACTTTGTCAAACAAGGTCTGCGAGATTTCTCGATTTCTCGGCCACAGGTGGCCTGGGGGATCCCGTTTCCAACTGATCCCAGCCAAACCATTTATGTCTGGTTCGATGCCCTGATCAATTATCTCAGTGCGGCTCTAGAACCCGATCAGGATCCCACCTTAGAGAATGCCCTGCAAAATGGTGGCCCGCCACCGTGCATTTGGTGGGCAAAGATATTGTTCGATTTCATGCTATCTATTGGCCCGCCATGTTGATGTCGGCAGGGTTGCCACTGCCCAAGCAGGTGTTGGGGCATGGATTTTTGACCCAAAATGGTCAGAAGATGGGCAAAAGTTTGGGCAATACATTGGATCCCTTTACATTAGTTGAGCAGTATGGATCCGATGCCGTCCGCTATTATTTTCTCAAAGAGATTGAGCTGGGTCGGGATGGTGATTTTGGCGAAGAACGATTCAAGAATGTGGTCAATGCCGATCTGGCCAATGATTTGGGCAACCTGCTCAATCGCACCCTGACGATGTTGCACAAGTATGGCGACTATCGGATCCCGGAGGTGCAGATCCCGCCCGACCATACCCTCCGGTCTTTGGCCGATGGTCTCACCCCAGCTATCACCGCCGCTTACGACAAAATTGCCTTCAGCAGTGCTGCCACCCAAGCCCTCAGTTTGGTGCAGACCAGCAACAAGTTTTTGGATGAGCAAGCCCCCTGGACACTGCACAAAAAAGGGGAACATGACCAAGTGCAAGGGATCCTCTATGCCGTTCTGGAGTCGGTTCGCCTGACAGCCGTTTGGCTAGCACCGCTGGTGCCGGATCTCAGTGGTCGGATCCTGGCTCAGTTGGGATTTGAGGATTTGGACGTGGCGTTGCAATGGGATCCCATGGCCAGTTGGGGTGGGTTGCCCGCTGGACAGATCCCTCAGTCCCCCAGCCCCGTGTTTCAAAAACTGCTGTAGAGCTGCTGGCCCCAAAAAAGGGATCCCTCTTCGGGTGAGATCTGATTGGCTTAACGCGGCAGGGTCAAGATCTCATAGCCATCGTTGGTGACGGCGATGGTGTGCTCAAACTGGGCTGAAAGTTTGCGATCTTTGGTCACGGCTGTCCATTTGTCGGCCAACACTTTGACCTCATGGGTGCCCTCATTGATCATCGGCTCAATGGTAAAGACCATGCCAGTCCGCAGCCGCTCGCCATCCCCAGGTAACCCATAGTGGGGCACCTGTGGCCCAGTGTGGAAGGTTTTGCCCACCCCATGCCCGACAAAATCTCGTACCACCGAATAGCCCAGACTTTCGGCATAGCTCTGAATGGCGTAGCCGATATCCCCAACAGTTCCCCCCGGTTTCACCGCCTCGATCCCCAGATACATACACTTTTCGGTGACTTCCACCAATTTGCGGGCTTTCTCAGACGGGGATCCCACCAAAAAAGTGCGGGAGGTGTCCCCATGAAAACCATCCACAATCGGGGTGACATCGATGTTGATAATATCGCCATCCTTGAGCACCTGCTTGGCATTGGGGATCCCGTGGCAGACCACCTCATTGACGCTGGTACAGATGGATTTGGGAAAGCCGTAGTAGCCAAGGGGGGCGCTGCGGGCTCCGCGTGCTTTTGTCCAGCGTTCCGCTTCGTCATTCAGCTCTAGGGTTGTGACACCGGGCTGCACCATCGGGGCCAAGAAATCCAGCAGCTCATAGGCCATCTCGCCCGCCCGCCGCATTTTATCGATCTCCCGCCGAGACATCAGTTCAACCGCCTCAGCCTTGCTGCGCTGAGTTTGGGCCACCTGATCGGCTCCATTCTTGAGGGCGCGCCCAATTCGGTTCGATAAGCCTTGTGAGGATCCGCCCAGTGAGCGATTCAGGTCATTCAGCAGCTTACGAGTATCACGAATCATGCGGGCCTCAAAAAACAGAAACGGCGATTGCAAAGGCGTGTTCCAAAGTGCCCGTGCCTCCCCATTGTGGCACCTCCCAGACCGATTAAGAAAGGCTTTGCCCAGCCCTGAGGGATCCCGCGACTGAGGCTGTGGCCGATCCTCTCTGTGGGGATCCCCGATCAAGATTGGCAGGCAGATCGACCAGACTTTTGGAGTATTTTGGAGCCACCCCAATTAATCTACGTCAGGATCCCATGTCTGCCCCTTCAACTTTTGTGATCAAAGCGGTCGAAACCGATCAGGAGCGGGCCCAAGCCTTTGAGGTGAGGCGGCAGGTCTTTCAACAGGAGCAGGGGGTTTCTGCCGAAGAGGAATTTGATCAGTATGACGACACCGCTCTGCATGTGGTGGTCTTGGCTCAAGCGGGATCCCTGGGGATTGCCACTGCCCGGATCCGAGTGTTGGAGGATGGGCCCAAGGTTCCCAAGCGGGCCAAAATTGAGCGGATGGCGGTTTTAGCAGACTATCGTGGTCTTGCGGTGGGACGAAAGCTGATGGAATTTATCTTGGAGCACTTGATTCAACAAGGTTTTAGGGAAGCCAAGCTCCATGCCCAACTTCAGGCCAGAGGGTTCTATGAGCGGCTGGGGTTCATCGCCCAAGATCAAGTCTTTGAGGAAGCCGGGATCCCGCATTGCGTCATGACCCGATCTCTGAAGTAACCCAACCCTAGTAACCCAACCCTCCCCATCACTACTTGGCGGGTCTAACCGAGTCAAATGGATCCTGATCGTACATAGTGATTTTCAGGGAATCTTAAATCAAGCTCCCCAATAAGCTTGACTTCTCAATGCAAAATGCCTGACTTTTCCTAAATATCCAGAATGGCGTAGGTTAACTTCAGCCAACCTGCGTAGAAACAGGAAGGGTGGCTCCTGATAGGCTGACTACAACAAAAGTGGATCCATCCAAGACATTATGGTTATTCTCGACTACGAGCATTCCGAACATAACTACGTTGCGTCCACCCCCAAAGGTCTGCAAGAGCTTCTCTTTTTTCAAGGACATTTCTATCGCTGCGACCGCAAATTCCAACACCTCAATGATGCTATTCATGGCTGCCGACGCGATATGGACTACTGTTCTGTGTTCCGCATCGTGGTTCAGCATCCCGATCACAGCGAAGTTTGGCTCCGCATTGCCGATGATGTGTTCAACATCACCCAGATTGATACCAATGGGGGATCCCGGTCTAAACTCTCACAGCCTTGGGGTAGCTACACCGCCAGCCCAGCCCAACTTTCACTCCGATTTGCCTCCTAATCTTTTTCCTGGCAGGATCCCAGAGCGTGTAAAAGATGTTTGCGATTCAGCTTGGGTGAAATTACTAGTTTTGGGTGGGCAGCAGCTCAATCACCTATTAATCACTGTTGTATCCCTTATCCCCAAGACGATCTTGGATTGGATCATCCTCTAAAGTGATGATTTGCTCTGCTGGCTGAAAGCGCTGAGCGAAACAGACCTAACAGATCTCTGGATCCCGTTGGAGAGGTTAGCCTGAGGAGGTGCCCCCGACGTGTGAATTCCTGCAAAACCATGACGTTTGTTTCTCCTCTCAGCCCCGCCACACCACCAGCCGACCTCTCTTTAGAAGATCAAGAGGGATCCCGGTGTATTGACCTCGATAGTCTGCTGAGTATGGAGATCCAGCGACCGGCCCGCTACCTGGGCAAAGAATTCGGTGCCGCCCGCAAACCCTGGGGATCCGCCACAGTCCGTTGGATCCTGTCCTACCCCGAGATGTATGAGGTGGGAGCCTCCAACCTGGGCCACATCATCCTCTACAACATTCTCAATGCCCAACTTGACCAACTCTGCGACCGGGTCTATCTGCCCGGATCCGATCTGATCGACCGACTCAGAACCCGAGGGATCCCGTTGTTTGGGGTGGAGTCTCGCCGTCCTATGCGAGATTTTCACATCGTTGGCTTTAGCTTGGCCTATGAGCTGGGGGGCACCAATGTTTTGGAGATGTTGGATCTGGCCGGGATCCCGCTGACGTGGGCAGAGCGCCAAGAGATGCCCCTGGCTGAGTGTCCGTTGATCTTTGCGGGGGGGCCGACCGCCAGCTCGAACCCGGAGCCTTTCGCAGAGTTCTTCGACTTTTTTGCCCTGGGAGATGGGGAGGATATCCTGCCCGAGATCGGGCGAGTGTTGGCCCATACCCTAGATCGCCCGCGCCGGGAAGTGTTGCTGGCTTTAGCCCAAGTGCCGGGGGTCTATGTGCCCCAGTTCTATGCAGGAGTGCCTCCTCAGCCGGTGGTCACAGGGGTGCCCGAGCGAATCCTGCGCCGGGTGGCGATGCCTCGACCTGAGTATTCCGTCGGCCTGGTGCCCTATGTGGAAACAGTTCATGATCGCCTGACGATGGAAGTGCGGCGAGGCTGTACGCGGGGCTGTCGCTTTTGCCAGCCGGGGATGCTGACCCGTCCCGCCCGAGATGTGGATCCCGATCAACTGGTCAATGCCATCGCAGAGGGGATCAAGCAAACCGGCTATGACGAGTTTTCGCTTTCTTCCTTGAGCTGCTCGGACTATCTCTCTCTGCCCTCAGTTGGGGCACAATTACAAGAAAAACTGGGATCCCAGCAGATCGCCCTGTCGTTGCCCAGTCAGCGGGTGGATCGCTTTGATGACCAACTGGCCCAGATCATGGGGGGATCCCGACGGCCCAGCCTCACCTTTGCCCCAGAGGCGGGCACCCAACGGATGCGGGACATCATCAATAAAGGGCTGACGGATGCCGATCTGGTGCGGGGCATCACCACCGCTGCCCGCCAAGGCTGGCAAAAGGTCAAGCTCTATTTCATGATTGGCCTACCCGGAGAGACCGATGGGGATGTGATCGGCATTGCCCACACGATGGAGCTGCTGAAGCGATCCTGTGCTGAGCTGGGTCGCCACCGGATGCAATTTACCCTGACGATTTCTAACTTTACCCCCAAGCCCCACACCCCATTTCAGTGGTTCCGGGTGGACTACGACGACATTATACGTAAGCAAAATCTGCTGAAAAAACACCTGCGGCCCCTGCGTGGCGTCAAGGCCAACTACACCGATGTGCGGTTCTCAATCTTAGAAGATCTGGTTGGCAAAGGGGATCGCCGCCTCAGCGCCATGATTCGAGCCGCCTGGGAAACGGGAGCGGGCATGGATAGCTGGTGGGAAAACATTGATGCCGCCTATACCGCCTGGGTCAGAGCCTATGCCGCCACGGGTGAGCAGCCCAGTGACGCCACCGGATTGCCCATCCACACGTTTGACCTAGAGGATCCCTTGCCCTGGGATCATCTGGATACGGGCATTCTCAAGTCATGGCTGAAAAAGGACTATCAGAAAGCCCTGGAAGCCATGACCGTGCCAGATTGCTCGTTTGAAGGCTGCTCCGCTTGTGGCATCTGTGGCTCCGAGTTTGGCCACAATATCGTCTTGCCCCCCGCCCCCTTGCCAGAACGCCGCACCGCCAAATGGGATCCCAAGTCTGAGCCGATTCCCGCCGCCCAACGGTTTCGGCTGGTCTATGGCAAGTTGGGAGATCTGCGCTGGCTGGGACATCTGGACTTGATGCGGCTGTGGGATCGAGCCTGTCGGCGGGCGGGCTTGCCGATTGCCTTTACGGGCGGCTTTCACCCCACCCCCAAGATCGCTGCCGCCAATGCCCTGCCGATGGGCTATGCCAGTCATGGGGAGGTGCTGGATATCGAGCTGACGGCTGTGGAGATGTTTGGCACGGTCATCCGCCTGACCCCAGAGGATATTCAGCGCAAACTGAGCAGCCAATTGCCGGACGAGATCGTGATCGAACGGGTGGAAGAGATCCCCCTCAATGCTCCCTCCGGTACCCAAGCTCTGATCGCGGCGGAATATGCCCTGACCATTCAGGCGGTGGGGTTAAATGCTGGTCAGGGATCCCTGGATTGGGATAGCCCACTAGATTGGGATAACTGGATCAATCGCATCCATGAGGCCGAGACAATCTGGCTGGAGCGCACCACCAAGTCAGGTCGAACCCTCCAGTTTGAGGCCCGTTCCCTGCTCTATCACATTGCCTGTATCCAACTGCGGGATCCCCAAGTGGGCAATCTGGGGGAAGCGGTGATTACCTATCGAGGCTGCTGCCGTAACGATGGCACCTTCTTGGCTCCCCGTTATGTGGTGGAGATGCTGCAACAACAGGTTTCTGAGGGGATCCATCTTGATTTGAAAAGAGCCAAGCGGCTGCGACTGTTGTTAGACGAGGTTCGGTCAGAGCCAGAGGAGATGTCCGCTCTGATATAGATCACTGATGTAGATCATCTGACAGAGTTCAGAAGATTATCCTGGTAAGGCCAGTATGCAAACCACCATGACACCTGCGGTTGATCCAGCGTTGCCTCGCCAGCCCCGTTTTCGGTTTCCCCGCCGCTTTCGTTTTACCCGCATCGGTCGCTTCTTTACGGGCATGACCATTTTGGTCAGTGTGGCGGCTTTTAACACCGGCAATAACCCGCTGTATTTGCTATTTGGCATGATGCTGAGCCTGATCATCATCAGTGGTGTCTTGTCGGAGCAGGTGTTGCAAAAGGTGGTGGTGAGCCGCGATATCCCGCCTCGGTTTTTTGCCGGACAGGAGGGGATCGTCATGTTGAGGGTCAAGAACACCAAAAAGCGTGCCCCCAGCTTCTCGTTGCGGATCAGCGACCGCATCCGAGGGATCCCGCGAGATCAGCATCCCTCTATCTATCTGTTGCGGGTGGATGCGGGCCAAGAGGCGAGTGCTTTTTATCGCCATACCTTCCCTCGACGAGGAGTCTGGCAACTGGAGGGGGTGGAGGTGGCCACCAGTTTTCCGTTTGAGCTGTTTCGCAAAGGCTTAGACATCGTTCTGGAGCAGGAGGTGGTTGTATTTCCTCGGCCTGCCCCGCCGCCGCCTTTGCCCCTGCTGGCTTCGTTGCCCCAGGGATCCCAACCTCGCCCCTATCGCGGCAGCGAGGGTGATTTTTTTGCCCTCAAAGAGCATCGGCCTGGGGATGATCTACGACAGGTGCATTGGAAAGCCTCCGCCAAGCGCGACCAATTGCTCACCCGCGAGCTGGAGCGCCAAGAAGCTCAACGCTATGCCATCTGCTTCGAGAATATCTGGATCCCGCTGGGGATAGCTGCGCCTGAGGATACCGTCGCTCATCGCCAACGACTGGAACAGGCCATTGAAGTCTGCGCCGGACTGGCCCAACATCTGATCCGCCTTGGCCATCCTGTCGCCTTGGTGACGCTTTCGGGCCGTACCTCCTACGGCAGTGGCCTTCAACACCTGGATCGGATCTGGCATCAGCTAGCTCGTCTCAGCTTTGTCGGGGATCCCCAGGCTGAGCCACTCCAGCATCCCCCCACTTGGTCGTTGGCCCCGACTGAAACCTGTATTGTGTTGGGACATCCTGTGCCGCTGTCGATGCCAGCTCGGGTGGTGGCGAGGATCCCGTTTTAGTCCCCTGATGCTGAACCGTGAGGAACCATTCACCAGGAGGGACAGTTAAGAAACTGAACACAGGGATCCCTTTTCGGTGGTGCCGGTTACTACACTAAGGGGAACGAACACGATGGGATCCCACACCATGACATCACTACTTGCCCCTACCCAGGATCGTGAAACCACCCTGCTAACCGTCTGGCAAGTCCTGGCCGAACGCTATCCCCATGTCACCGCGCTGCGGGATCCCCACAGCCAGCCCCCACTAGAGCTGAATTACCAAGATCTGTTTGAGCGGATCAGAGCTTTTGCCGCAGGATTGCAACGATTGGGCGTCCAACCGGGAGATCGGGTGGCTATCTTTGCCGACAATTGCCCCCGCTGGCTGATCGCTGACTTGGGATCCCTGTTTATGGGGGCGGTGAATGTTCCCCGCAGTGGGGTGGCGGATCCTCAAGAATTGGCCTATATTTTGCGTCATACAGGCTGTACTGTTTTGATTGCTGAAAATCTCAAAACATTGCAACGGGTGCAAGAAACTGTCAGCGAATTGGGCATTGAAAAACTGATCCTGTTGAGTGACGAAATACCTCCCAACGGCATCAACTATTGGGCCTTTGAACAGCTACTGCAATACGGGCGGGAGCATGGATTCAAACCCCCTGCCCTGAGGCGTTCCGATCTGGCCACCATCATCCATACATCCGGCACCAGCGGCAATCCCAAAGGGGTGATGCTCAGTCACGGCAATCTTATGCATCAGGTGGAAGCAGTCGAACTGGTGGTTCAGCCCAAACCTGGGGATCGAGTTTTGACCCTGTTGCCTACATGGCACTCCTATGAGCGCTCCTGTGAATACTTTTTGCTCAGTCGGGGTTGCACGTTGGTCTACACGGATCCCCGGCAAATGAAGAAGGATCTAAAGAACTATCCCCCCCACTTTTTGATTGCTGTGCCTCGCATTTGGGAGAGTTTATATGAGGGAATCAACAAGCAATTTCAGGACAAAAGTCCCTTGATGCAAAAGCTGATCCGCTTCTTTTTGAGCACTAGTGAAAAATATGTCCTAGCCCGTCGGATCGCTCGTGGTCACTCTATCATCCACCTCGATGCCACCCCCATTCAAATCTGGGGATCCCGGTTGCAACAGCTCCTGCTCACCCCGTTACATCTATTGGCTGACAAATTGGTGTATGCCAAAGTCCGGCAAGCGATTGGATCCGAGTTTCAACATGCCATCAGTGGCGGTGGATCCCTGCCTACTTATCTCGATATGTTTTATGAGATCGTTGGTATTTCGATCCTGAACGGCTATGGCTTGACCGAAACCTCCCCCATCCTGGCGGCCCGACGACCCACATTGAATGTGCGCGGCACTGTTGGCCCACCATTGCCCCAAACCGAACTCAAAGTGGTGGATCTCGAAACCGGGGCGGATCTACCTCAAGGGCAGCGAGGTCTGATCATGGGACGGGGCCCCCAGGTTATGCAGGGGTACTACAACAATCCCGAAGCTACCGGCAAGGTGCTCTCTCCAGAAGGGTGGTTCAACACTGGGGATTTGGGCTGGCTAACCCCTGATGGTCAACTGGTGATTACGGGTCGAGCCAAAGATACCATCGTCCTGTTGAATGGCGAGAATATCGAACCCCAACCGCTGGAGGATGTCTGTGCTCAAAGTCCCTACATCCAGCAGATTGTGATCGTGGGTCAAGACCAAAAGCAGCTGGGAGCCTTGATCTATCCGAATCTAGAAGCAATTCAAAGCTGGGCTCAAGACCAAGGGATCCCTGTCTCCTCTGAGGCCGATCTGTTGGCTAGCCCTCAAGTGCGCGAACTGATCAAAATCGAGCTACGGCAACGAATTCGCCAACGTCCCGGCTATCGAGCTGATGATCAGGTGGGAGACTTTCGCTTTGTGCCAGAACCCTTCAGCATCGATAATGGCCTGATGACCCAGACCCTCAAACTCCGTCGCCTCCAAATTACGGAGCGCTATCAAGCCCTGATCACAGAGATGTTTGGGATCCCGCGCTAGTTGCAGCGATTGATTGCAGCGATTGAAAAGATCAGGATCCAGAGCATGAGAGACAGCTTAGTCATGGTCTGGATCCCTACAGCCTAATTACAAAACACATGAAACGTTTTTATGATAAACTTATAGCTATTGAGTCTTTTGTTGACATGAGTCGTTATTCACTGGATATTCGTCGCAAAGTCGTCACTGCCTATCATCTCGGTAATACCTCAATTCGTAAACTAGCTGAACAATTTACGATGAGTCCTGTCACCGTTCAGAAATACCTCAATCAGTACCGAGACACTCAAGACCTAACACCTCTGAAACCCGGCCCCACTAAACCTGGAAAACTATATCCTCATCGAGACTTTATCGTGCAAATGGTGGGAGACCATCCCGATTGGACCCTTCGTCAATACTGTGATCACCTACTGGAGCATCGTGACATTTATTCAAGTATTGGAGGGATGTGTCAATTTTTGCAAAAGGAAAAACTTACCTTAAAAAAAAGACCTGTCGCAGGGAGAAGGTTGCCATCGAAGAAAGCCAGCAGCAAAGATTAGATTATTGGGACAGAATTAGAGATGTTCCGGTTGATAAACTTGTATTTATCGACGAAACAGGCTTCTGGGTAGGGATGAGCCGGGATGTAGTAAGAAGTTTATCTGGCAAAAAAGCACTTTGTCTCAGGCAGTTCTACAAGGGCCGAAAGATGACACTCATTGGAACAATAAAGAAGGAAGGAGTTGTCGCAACAAGGCTTAGGCTTATCAAAGGTTCGATGAAGGGAAAAGACTTTCGGGCTTTCCTAGAAATAGACCTAATTCCAAAATTACAGCCCTTCCCTCAGTCACTCGCTACAGTCAATACACTTTCTAAACCAGTTTCTTAATTCGCTTGCACTGACTAACCTAATGGCCATCTCGATTAACCTATCTAGTGCTTCTGCTGTCTTCGTTC
>JAAUUM010000095.1 GCA_012031565.1 Synechococcaceae cyanobacterium SM2_3_2 | reverse complement strand
GGTTGTTCACCAGGCAGCGGGCATATGGTTGACATTGCTCGGTCACGGGGCTTGCCGCTGCGGGTAGTGCGCTTCTGAGGCTTGGTTGCTTGTCCCGTGGGCTATCCCAGACATTGATGGGATCCCTGCTATGTCATCGGTGGTCGCGTTGCTCCATCGTTGCCGACTTCACTGCGTCTACTTCCCTCCATCAAACATTTCTGGCCTCCGTTCATCAACCGACTCTGTTCTGTCAGGTGGTGAGAAAGAAGGAGAAAAAAAGGAAGGGAGAAAAAAGTAAAGGAAAAGTGAGTGATTAGACGATGTAAAGGACGAAGTTTCAAGTATCAATCATGCAGAAGAAACAGGACGACAAACAAGAGAAATTTATGCCCACAGGTGCGGATTGGGCGGAATACGGAGTTTGGGCTAACGAACAAAACCAGATCCAGGAAAGGCTTGAAGCCCAGGATTATTTCGATGGTTCACATCCCGATTCCAACGATTGAAGGGGGATCCTTTAGTTGCCGCCACACCCGGCACCCTGTCCTCTCCACCACCTCGTTCCTCCGGCGGTGCTTGTGGGGCGCACGGCGTCCCCACCGCTCGATGGACGCTACCGCGTATCTCGCTGCCCCCGTCGGGGGGAAGTATCCGCCCTGCGACCCCCTCTACCCCGCCACTGCAAGGTAGCACCGGGCACCCAGCTCAAAGTCAACCCTTTGGGTTCCCCAATTTTCCTTTGCTTTGCTTCGCTTGACCGGATGAAATGGGTGACTTTGACCAGCCCGTTGCTCTCCACATCAGGGCGGGGGGTAGAAAAAACCTCGCTATTAACCTCTAATTCTCAAGGAGTTCATCATGTTTAAGACTCTCTCAGATTCTTTTGACCGTAACAATCAAGAGCGCGAACGGCAAACCGAATTACTGGAATATAAGCGGCTCTATTTTGGTCTACGCCGTGTCGCTTATCCGCTTTTCAAGAAGTTCTTCACTCTCAGTTTGGCGAGAGAAGAGGGCATCTTTGAACAGTTCATCATCGCCCCCGGTCGCCGCGCAGAGGATGGATCCTGGACGCAGCCGGAGATTGATTGGGATGCCTGGAATCAGTACCGCTACCAGCGATTTGTGGAGATGCTTCACCACTCCATTGATGAGCCTTTGGAGGTCTTGACCCTGAAGCGGCTGCAAGCTGCCAAGCGCAAACTGGCTAAAGCTCTCCTACAAGATGAAGAGTGGAGGCCACTGCTCGATAGTCTCAAGCTGGAGGAGGACTCTACGGCTTGCTTGTTTGAGAAGCTGCGACAAATCAATGCAGAGGGCTATCAGCACAAAAAGATCGATGATGCCATGCAGTACCGGGAAGACCTCAATGGTGATGAACCGTTCTAAACCTCAACTTTGAGTCACAGCCCTGCCGAAAGGTGGGGCTTTTTAATTTGGTGCCTGTCACAGAGTTCACATCTTGCCCGTGGGATCCGTCAGTGGCTCCACTCCCTGTCTGGCTATGGTCGGCACAGCATCGCTCTATTCAAGTGCCGTCCCTTTGGGTTGGGTCGTTCCGCCGCGTTGGGGTGACGGTAGGTTTGGCTCCCGTGGGTTGAGCAAACAAAAGGAAAGACTTCATTCAGGGTGATGTGAATGGAGAAAACACTATGCCCCGCAAGACTCAAACCCAACCTGTGAAAGTCCTCTCTCAGTCCGACATCCTTCAGTATTGGGGATCCGAATATCGCAAAGCCAAGACCATCGGCGATGAAGCACGGGCCAGTGCTGCTTACATGGCCATGATTAAACTCTCATCTCCAACGAAGGGATCCCTTTGATAAATAGCTGCTGCCCTGCCATCAGGTAGGGCTTCTTCCTGGTCGCTCAATGTGAAAGTCTGGCTAGTCTCCGTGGGTTAAGGGTTCCCACTTGGTAAAGCACCAAGAAAAGGAGAGATACAGTGACCCACATCTACTACGCCCCTGACGAGACAGTCAATTCCGAGTACGAAGAGAAGCTCCAGCAATTCACCGCTCTGCTTGATGCCTTCGAGTCAGCTCCGAGACGGATCCGCGAGGAGGTCTCAGACCTGATCTCCATCTACCTGGAGGTTGAAGACGATTAGAGATTCGCTCTTGCCAGTCCTCGGTCTTGGGGATGATGGCACATCCGCCCCGGTCAAACTCTAGGGGTGAGGTTCCAGGTAAAGTCTCGCTCAGGAACTGATAAAACTCCCTTTGAGTGAACAGCCGCTGAAAGGTGCCCCACCGGGTCAGCCATCCATCCGAATAGGGGCAGATCCGCACCAGTGCTCTATCCCGTCGTGCAGTTACCATCAGGTAATCACGGGACAGACCCCAAGCCCTCACCAATGCCTCTGCTCTTTCAACGGGATCCCCAATGCAGTCCACCACAAAGTTGAGAATCACCACATCGGCCTCAACCAGCTCCCCATCCGCACACCAATAGGGATCCCATCCTTCTATCTCAAAACCCCTCTCCCTCAGATACTGCACATCCAATCCCTGTCCACAGCCATAGTCGAAAACACTCTGCGAAGGATCCAATAATCCCAACTCAATCAACCGCTCTATCGGCGCTGACAGCTTCCGCCACTGTGCCCTTGCTGACCGTCCAGGATTGAGTTGCACCCATGCTCTGCCACAACATCAGTGCTGTCCTACTCTGTCTTTGCACACAGCCCTAGTTACAATGCGGTATCCTCTCGCCTCAAACCCAATGTTCAAATCCCTCATAGCCCAGCACTACCAAAACCAAGGGATCCTTCCCGATGGGATCCTGGCTCAGGTCTCCGAAGCTCTCCGTCTTGATGAATGTCCCTACGACTACGACATCGAGTGGCAGGTGATCAACAACCAGCTCACCCCCATCTTTGTTTGCTACGACCACAAGACAGTCTCTTGGATCCAGCAGCACCGCAGCAGCCTTCGTTGGTATGCCAGTCAATTCATGAAAGCTCCAAACATTGAGATTAAAGTAGCCAGCTAACCTGAGCAGGTTTCACAAGGGCTGAAACGTCATCTCAATCTATTCATGAACGTGATCTACGATTCCAGCTCAATTCTTCTCAGTCCCGCTCAAGCCTTGATTAATCCCGTCAACTGCTCTGGCACCTCTGGCAAAGGGATCCCTGCCTTGTTCAAGCGGTTCTACCCCTTCATGTTTATCGAATATCAGCAGCTCCAAAAGCAAGGCAAACTCACCCCTGGATCTGTTCATTGGCATTACGTCGGGCCAGCCGGACGATGTATCCTACTCTGGGCGATTCAAAATGATTGGAAATCTCCTGTCCTCAATGCCGCTCTCACCATTGGATTGACCCATATCCTCACATTGCAGAAGCAATTTCATCTCAGCAGTATTGCTTTTCCAAAAATTGAGTCTCCAAAGGCTGGACTTACTTGGGATGATCACATCAAACCCTTAATCCTCAACGCCTTGGAGCCGACGGACTTACAGGTTCATCTGTGTGAGAACGGTTGAGAGCAGACCGGATTCCGGCCACGGCGTTCAACAGAATCTCAGCTGCCTGCTCCACCTCCTCATCTGTGGTGAACTTGCCAAGTCCAATCCGCAAGGCTCCCTCGATGACTGCCTCAGGCAACCTCATCGCCTGCAACACATGAGATGGAGCCTCCACCCCACTAGAGCAGGCGGATCCGGTCGAAATCGCTAGCTGATGGCGCACCCTGGCAATCACCGCACTATTCGGGATCCCTGGAATCGATATATGCAGATTCCCTGCCAGCCGATGCTCTTGGTCACCATTCACCACCAGATCAGGGATCCCCTGCTGAAGAAGCTGCTGGAGCCGATCCCGCTGCTGGGCGATCCGCTGTTCATCCTCAACCATCTCCATGAACCGCAATCGACAGGCTTCCCCTAATCCTACGATCCCCGGCACATTGAGCGTCCCAGAGCGGATCCCTCGTTGATGTCCACCACCATATATCAGGGGTTCAAGTTTCTGCCCTTTCTTGATGATCAATGCCCCCACACCTTTTGGGGCATAGAGCTTATGGCCTGAGATAGCCAGGTAAGTGATGCCCCATTTCGTAAAGTTGAGGGGTATCTTTCCCACCGCCTGGGATCCGTCGCACAAAAACGGGATCCCGTACTGTTGGGCAATCCTGCCAATCTGTTGAATGGGATAGACGGTGCCGACCTCGTTATTGGCAGCCATGACACAGAGCAGGTCAATTCCGTCAGAACAGACTTTTTCTAGATTATCCAAATCGAGTCTTGCTTGAGAATCAACCTTGAGAAAAGTAATTTCAACGATTCCTCTTCTGCTAAGTGCTGAACAAGTATCGAGAACAGCTTTATGCTCGGTGGAAAGGACTGCAATCCTGTAAGACCTATTAGTTGTGATTGTTCCTTGAATAGCTAGATTGATGCTTTCAGTCCCTCCTGATGTAAAAACCACCTCTTTTGGTGAGGAGCTAATCAGTTCAGAGACTTGCCTAGCTGAATACAATACTACATCCTCTGCATTATCACCAAACACATGATCAGCACTACTTGCATTCCCAAATTCTTCTGTCATATAACGCATTACAAAACTAGCAGCTCGCAGATCTGTAGGAGTAGTAGCGTGATAATCCAAATAGATTGACTTAGGAATAATGTTTGTTTGAGTAATCATGTCCGTAATTATAGATTTAGGGGATCTTCACAGGTTTTCTCATTCTGTTTGATAATGTTAGCTATCAATATCATATCTTCATCAGTCAAAAAAGGTACTTGAGCGTAAATAAGATCAGATTGATTCGTCAAGCGAGCAGCTAGATGTCCTTTGCCTAGAAGATTTTCCGCTCCTTTCTGTCCGAGCGAAATTTCCGAAGTACCAACACTCTCAACTCTTAGGATCAAACGATTTCCTAAGTTGTCTCGAAGCTGAACCGGAAGAACATTTGCATCAGGCCTTTGAGCAGCAAAGATGAGATAAATCCCTGCGGCTCTTGCCTTTACCCCCAGTCGCTGCACCGCAGCAGATACAGCCGCTTTATATTCATCAATTAGCATCCATTCCGCAAATTCATCGTGAACTAGCCACAACACGGGAAGCCTGTCCTGCTCAGGTACTTTGCAGTTATAGTCTTGCAATGATTTCGCTTTCTGAGAAACAAACTTTCGGTATCGGTTGTTCATCTCTTCAACCAGGAGATCCAAAACCTCAATTGCACGATCTTGCTCAATAATGATTCCTTCTTTGAGATGAGGTAGATCACTAATATTGGCGTAATCAACTCCCATCTTAGGATCAATTAAATAGATACTTGTCAGTTTGGGAGAGTTAGTCACACAAATGTCGAGGATGAGATTTTGCAGGAGAACAGACTTACCACTGCCTGTGGCACCAGCAATTAGTGTGTGGGGAGCATGTTGCTCCAAATTCTCAAAACTACTACCTAGATTAAGGTAGAGCAGTTCTCCATCCAGTTCTTTAACCCCAATAACAAAGCTGAGGTTAACGCTAGAGGGCGCTCGATTGATCTTTCGCTTTGCCCACACTTCCCGCAGAGAAATCGTTTGACGTTGAGGACGGGCCACGGTGACAACAATTTCTCCAGGCTGACCATAAACACTAATAATGTTTAGACCGTGAGTGGTAAGAAGTTGCGATCGTTTCTTCTCGATGTCATCTAGCTTCAGGTTATCTGAGCCTTTGAATCTAACGATTGCTGCATTTGGAGTCAGGCGTTTACCTTCAATTTTGGCTTGTAGATTGTATCCTAATAGGGCCGTTCGCAGTTTGCCAGCCGCTTCTTCCAACCACTTTTCTACCTCTGCATCGCCTTGACTGGTCTGAGCTTGCCCATGCTGCCACCAAGAAACCAGTGCCGGAATCGCCCAACCATCTACATCCTCAGTAGGTGATGTAACTAGAGAGATAGTAGCTTCAGGTTCAAGTGGCTGATCAGGCAAAGTTAGCTGAAGTGGACTGTCAGGATTTTCAGGCGGGCTAACTATTACAGGTATTGGAGGAGGAGTTGTTGTTGCCTCGACTTCCTCAATTTCTAGAACCCATGTAACTCGATCCGCAGGCCGTAATGCTTTTGCTACTGTCCAGGGCTTGTCATCGCCAATCTTTTCCCTTATGGAGAAGAGTGTTTGTCCTGATTCATAAGCCAGAACTAGTTTACGGACAGACTCTCGATCGAACACTTCTTGGAAGCAACGTTCGACTTTAGGAATAGGCGATCGCTCCCCTTCAACATTGCTGTCGTTTGTACCCGATACAAAAACTTGGGAGTAGCCGGATAGGTCGATACGAAGCCTACCTGAGCGAATTTGTTCACGCCACTGCTCAATGTTCAGTTTGTTGTCGGAACTAAACTCAATGCCGTCGAGCAGAAGATCGCTGAGGCGAGATAGCCAGAGGTCACGGTCAAGGCGACCTGGACTAATAAAGAGGGCATCAGCAATGCGATCAACTGTTTGCCGGAGTTGGTTCTGTGAATTCTTGCGAGCGTCAGCTAAGCCGGCTACGTCAATGTATTTTGCCTCAGCAATAATGACTTTTAGGATAGGTTCGTCGTTAACATACTGCGGTGAAATTGCCATAGTGTCAGCAATTTGACCTTCTTTTTGTCCTAACCAGGAAGCGTAGTCATCTAGAAAGTACCAGCCAATCGAGTTTTGCACTCCCATTTCGGCGGTGATTAAAGCCTTACTTAGAACGACCCCCATTAGTTCGCTGGCAAATCTGCCGCACTTTGCAGCTCGCAACACGATGTCACCGGAGACAGCGTTGGCTTCATTGATTAGGCGTTCTACCAATTTATCAATGCGGTTACTTTCCAAGCCTAAATTCAAGGCTTCCAAACGTTTTCTGACCAGCACCTTGAGGACATTCAGAGAGGCGTCTGAAGAAACGAGGAAGTTCCGCTCATCAGTACGGTTCTGCTGATAGCGAATAACCTTCACGCCCTGGTTGACGAGTTGTCGTCGTTCTAGCAAGTCATCGTAATTGACTACCCACTCGCCTAAACGATGGCTTTCGTCAAAGGTTGTCTTTGTTGTTTCCTCCTGGAAGGAAATTTGACGGGCAGGTAAGAAGTGTTGGTCAGGAGAGCAATCTTCACCTTGAGCAATGCTATACACCATGTCGAGGTAGGCTTGCCCAACCATAGTCTGCTTCGGACAGGTGAGATAAACGGTAGATTTAAGCTCATCTTTAGCAGACGGACGCTTACGTGCCCAACGAGCAGGAGAATGGATCAACATCTCGGCTGTGTTACTGTCAATGGTGATTGTTGCCAAACCACTTTCGCCTGCCGTGAGATTGCATCTTGTAGAAACACAATGTCGGCAAATTTGCCTTCTGCAGGGGTTGTGGAAGGAACATCGTTAGACATGACTGAGATTCTCAGTCTTGCCATAAAGTCCTGGGAAACCTCACTGGCAATAAAAGTATCGGGATCAGCAGCAGAGCTTTCTAACATCTGTTCGTAGAGTTGAGCAAGTTTTTGCCTATTCCGATGGCGCAGAACAACCTGGCAACGAACTTCTTCCCGACCATCTTGTAGTTCCTCACTCAGTTTGTTAACGATTGTTTGAGGCAGTTTAATTGAATCGGTTTGGTACAGAACTACGCTCAGATTAGTTTTCTCATGGGGAAGGAGTTCCACATAACGACGGATAATCCCTAGCAGACGATCAGCTGCTTCAGCCGGGTTTTCGTTGGTAGTGCGATCACTCTCGTCCTGTGTAGGGCGCTCCATTAGGCTGTAATCGTTGACCGTGTCAGATACAGACAGCAATTCGGGCTGCTGCCCTTGGTAACCGACACAAACTTCAGGATAGTAAGGATGCTCAATTTCATTACGTAAATCGGCGAAAAATAGCCGGGAATCACCAAAATTAACCTCTGGTGTAGAGATGATATACCGAAGTAGTCCTGACAATTGGCGGGCTTTGACTGCTAGGGAAGCTAATCGCATTGGATGCCAGGGGGCGATGATAGCAGCAGGGTTACCACGTTCAACTCGGATGCAGCCCAAGCGCAAGATGGGTTGATAGATGTCAATGCGATTGAGGTCGCCTTTGACATGATTTAGAACAGTCTGGAGCAAATTCCCATAGGCTTCACACTGGTGCAAGAGGTCTGGACTGGCAATACCTTGCCCTTCATCGCTGAAACTGGCGATCGCTGCCCTGTATCGCTCCGCAAAAGTTTTCCAAGCGACGGTGATTGTTTCAGCCGCATCCTTGGAGAGGCGGCCATCTGCGACGGCTTGTTCGAGTTTTTAGGAAGGGCTTTGTCCAGGTCACTCCTGCGATCGTACTTATTGACTAAAGAACCTCGATCTTGGCGATATGCCGCCGCTAGGGTACCAACATCTAACAGAGCAATTCCCTGCAACCGTCCCTTCTTACTAACTAGCTCTCTCGATACCTGAGAAAGTTGGAAAGGTGAGTTTTTAAGTAGCCGTCCTAGATCATTGCCTAATTCCATCCCAATTGAATTTGGATGACAACGCCAGATCAGTTGAGTCTTAGCAATGAGAACCTGAGCATTATCCCGCATCTCGACGTAGAATTTGATTTCTGTCGCAGTTTTTGCTACGGAGGTATTCTCGCGGTACTTTGCTTTTTGCTTTTCCTTAGTCTCTTCCAGTAACGTATCGTATTTGAACAGCCAGTGGGTCTCCCAATCAATATATGGGGCAGTCAGTCGCTCAATACCGCGATAGCGAGTACAAAAATACTGCCCCACGTCAGCATTGAGTTCCAACCATTTACTTTTTCTACTACTTTTCTGAGTCTCAATTTTAAGTGATTTAACACCAGCAACGGTTTCTACTTGGTCAAAAAGGCGATCAAAAGCTTGTAGTAAACCAATTAGAAAATCTGTGCATTCAATAGGTTGTCCATAGACAAATTTATCCCATTTTGCTTTAAGTTTGCGATCGCCCTCAAGCTCATGACGATGCGCGTCATAAAATTCCCGATCCTCGTCTAGTGCCTCACGCTTGTTTCGCTTTTCAAAGCATTAATGTATTGAGTTTCTGATTCCGTTATGGTATCGGGATACTCATCATTAAAGAAATCTAGGGTAAGAGAAGCAATATCTGTTTTTGCGCTTGTAGCCCAGAAAAACAACGTATTAATGTTATCCGATTCCCACTCAAACTTTGAGAGGGCTTCAGCTTCAGAAGTCCAACCTTCAGAACTAGTGATGAATGTTTGGATGGCAGGATAAGCAACCGCAGGAATGCCATCCTTCACATTGTCAAAAGCAGTCCGAAGGTCTTGATCGTCAATTGGTTTGCGGTTTGACGTTTGCTTCAGCAATAAGCACGCACGTTTAGAAAAGGCTTGCTGAAATAGCTTTTCCCAGCGTTGAATTTGTCCTAATTGGGTTTCAGGGATAGCCCGAAAGTAACCAGAATCGCGGGGGAGACGCAAAGCGGGAAGTGCCCACCCAAGTGCATCTACAACTGGAAGGCTTTCTTGAAGGATGCGCGATCTCGTTTGAACAATGTAGTCCGCGAAATGCTCTAGGCTAAGTGTGCCAACCTTCTGAAGTCCATTGAGGGCTTTGCGCCAGTATTCAATCTGCTCGATAGGAATTGCCAGTTCTTTTGCAGCTAAGCTAATCCAGCACTCAATCTGTCCCTTAAGTTCTTGAGCACCAACTGAAGTAATGTCATTCAGAGATTGAGCCTGGTCATCGCTGATATTAGCCAGCAGTAGTGCAGGGCGATCGCAATCTGAGTGACGCAGGTGGACTGTACGCTCATCGGTCAAAAATTCGGCAGGTAAGCTGAAGCTGCCTACGAGATCTCGTGGAACTTGAATCTTGATAATCGGGGCGAGTTCGGAGTCATTAAGAATAGTTTGGCATACGGCGGCAACCTGCTGGGCGGTAAGACGATTCAGCAGAAACCGTGCAACTCCCTCATTGGCCTCGTCGGTTTGAATTGAGCGTTTTAGGAAGTCAGCCGCAACTTGACCAATCAGTTCAATAGTCTGCATCATCTCACCTCTGAGGCAAAGGGATTTTGAACATAGGCACAAGCATCGGAAAGGCGTTTGAGCAAGCCAATACTGGCAAGGCGACGCTCAAGCCGTTCGGCATTGGCTACAAAGTCTTCGCGGTCAGCATCACCTGAGTTGATCAAGTCAGTGGCTTGGCGATCGCCAATAACAAAGCCATATTTTTGGTGCAGTTGCGACAAAAACTCCTGAAACTCCATACGAGTCGGTACAGAGGCGAATACTAACGTCCTCAACAAGGAATCCGTTGGTGCATAGCGAGTGCGACGGCTACCCCGACTAGACGACAAACCGATTTCGCGCGACCAAGTTCCATGAAACTTGCCGAGGTGCTGCTGATGCCGTTTGACTGCCCTTTCTCGTAAAGAGTTAAGAAGATCTTCTGGCGAACCTGAACCGTCTGATTCCTCTTTAGCAGACCAGGCAAACAGCTCTTCTAGCAAATCGATTGCGTCCTCACCTGGAGTATGGGAGTTAAGGCACGTCTGCCATTCCGGTGAATCAGTAATGCTACGAATGGTGAACTCGACTGCTCGTTGAGGCAAATTATTGTTTCTCTGAAATTCATCTGATGCCAACTCACGCACTGTTGTCTTTTTGGGCGCGACAATTTCTAGAACGAACTGTAGGCTAGCCTCGCCTAATGTTGCCTTGGCACGGCTTAACAAGTAGATAATCAGGTGCAGCCCGGTAATAGTAACTATGTGAGGGAGAGAATCGTAGTCGGGCAAGTCACAGCGTAAAATACTGAGCCAGTCATCAGCTAGTTGTTCATATTCAATCAACTTCTCGTAGGGAAGATAGGGTGGGCTGCCACTCGTTCTAGGCATGCTCCGTTCCGAAGGAGATTGGAGGGCAAGGACTAGCTGATTCCACTTGGAGCCTCGATACTCAACCGAGTAGTTCTGGGTAATTATCCCAGTACTCTCTAGACGGGAGAGAATTTCCTCTCCCCGACCGCTTCGGCAGAGCATGAGATATAGAAGTTCCCCTGTTCTTCCAAAGAAGCGACGATCGTTTGTCACTTTCTCACCAGTTACCCTTAGGTCTTCATAGAGACAGTCAGGGCCGTACGGAAAAACGAATTTAGAACTCCATCGTTTATTACTGTCGCCCTCAATCGCACTTGATTGAAGAAATTTGACTATGTCTGCAAAATGCTTGAAAGATTCAAATCGAGGTTTTAGATAACTAAAGTCAGGTGAAGGAAGCCCACCTACGTTGCTAGCAATCTTATCCATCCAAGTTTGCCATCTCTCATTGTCATCTAGTCCCTCTGTGGCAACGGCATCAATATGGGGATTGTTGAACAGTATGTTGCGAGGGTAAAGGCGTGGATAAGTTTCATATTTTAGATTATTCAGCTTGTCTTCTACAAATGCCCGCCCCTTGGTTGCTTCTGACTGCGTAATGCAAAGCATCTCTAATATACAAAGCCAAGGGGTTTGCTCATCGTATAGCCGATGCCCCCAAATAGATTCGTCAACCCACATAGTAAGTTGAGACTGTTCAATTTGTTGAGGACGTGGAAGAATCTCTAGCATTAGAAGTAAACCTCAAGTCTATGGTCACCACTTGCAATCCCTGCACTATTGATTTGTAGGAGCCGAATACTCATTGCCTCCTCCGGGTCTTCATTTTTGCTCTCTAACGACTTCCGGGCTGCAAGCTGTTTGAATACTTGCGTCTTGAAAGCAAGTACATCTTCGTAGCACTCCTGTGAAAAGCTGCTTGGAAGAGCGCCTTCAGCAACCCTACTCAGATACTCATACCGAGTTAGGGTTAGGTCAAAACGAATGGGCTTAATTTCTGGAGCTAGGCAAACAACTAAACTTGGTTTTCTACCACTCTTACCTAGCTCTACTGAAACACTTTCACCACGCCATCGAGACACAGAAATAGAGGCTTCATAGACTCGGCTGATCCTTGCTTGGGAATAGCTGCCTGATGTTGCCAAAATCAACTCATCTTGATTGCTAACTAACAGCCCTGTGAAGATACGATTTAGCCCTCTGATTAGACGTGAAGTGATTAACTTAGGAATCTTTTTGCCTTCTTTCAAAACCCTGTAAAGGTCGTTCAGATATTCCCCAGCATATTGAAAGATTGTAAGATCCCAAAGTTTCATGTCTGTTGTTTGAGCGCTGGGAATAGTAAAAAACAATCGCTGCCGTTGAGCTTGAAGAACCCCAAGAAACTCTTCACGTCCCTTAGCAGCGTCACCTTCTAAGTAGGAACGCTGTTGAGCTTGGTATTTTAAGTCGGCTCCGTAGAATGGGTCAGATAGAACTAAATTCGTGTAAAGCGGCTGTAGCTCTGGATCGTCTGCTCCAAAAATCAGAATATTGTCAATTTGATTACTCGTTTCTGCACCGATACCAAAGCCCCGTAGAACTTTGAAGACCTCAGTTGACTCACGCCGCCGCTCAGGCAAGTTCTCGCCAAAGATATTACGGTAGATGCTGGCAAGTGATGTAGTTTCATCAGCAATAATCTCAGGAACTTTCCGACAATTGAGTAACCGATCTTTTGCGTCTGGATGACCTAGTAAGGAATTGGTAATCAATAGAAGTAATTGGCGCACTGGAAGATGCATCTGATTTAGTTCACACAGTTCGAGAAGATTGGTCAAACGTTCTCGTGTAGTTCCATCCGCATCAGTTCCTTCTAGACGCTGTTTGTTCTGCCAAATTGGACATCCTTGTTTCTGATAAGTACATTGATTACAATCACCCCAACCTGGATGCTCCAGAACGGCTTTCAAAATTCGGGGAAATAAAACAGCAGCACTTTGGCGGCTTAAGTTATAAAGCTTGACTTGGAAGCCATCTAACTCTCGTAAGTCTCCCACTAAAAGATCTTCGATTGCCTTTCTTACTGGCTCAAGTTCTTTAATCTGCGCTGTTTCTGTCCATGCTTCCACTAACTGTCCATCGTTCGCTGCAATCAAGTAAATCTTGGAGGTATCCTGACCTAGGATGGCAGTTGCAATTTGTGGCAAAAGCGACTTCTTCTCCTCTAGAGTTAGCTCGCTCAAATCCTTGATGACAACTAGCTGGTAATCGTCCAATACTAAACTTTGGATCTTACTATCCTTCTGCCAATCATCAACAGAGCCGCCAAACTCCTCCCAAATCTGCCGACAATAGTAAGTCTTCCCATCCCCAGCTGTACCAGTCAAAATGACTGATTTGGGCGATGTTAGGCGGAAATTATCTATCAATTCATTCAGATATTCGGTTTCAAAACTAATCGGTTGGAGTTTCTTGCGTCTTAAAGTCCTCTGAATCACCTCGTCGTACATATTGTCGTTACGAGGAATTGGGCCATACTGCCGCAGGAAGTCGATCCACTTTGAAGTATTGCAGGTGAGTAAATTCATGTTCAAAACAACCAGCAGCTATGTCTTTTATAACTGACAAGCAAAACAAGGAAGAGCCTCATCCTGAGCATCAAGAACAGTCTCTAATACCTGAGCAAGGGATTTCGTCTTTTCCCCCTTTTGTTCTTTAGCAAGTGCTCTTTGGTGGTCAGTAATGATTTCACTCTTGCGTTTTTGTAACTCCATAAGAGTTTCTCCCTGCGTCCAAGTGTAGGTTCTTCCATCACTATGCTCTTGCTCATATCTGACCGCTTCCGCAAATAGATCAGGATGTTCCTCAGCCAACATCACCCATTCATACTTGCGCTGGAAGAAGCAGAAGAAACACCCAGAACGAGATCGCCAGCGGTAATAGTCCGGCAACCCAATCCCGCTTTCGTCAAGCAGCCTCAAAACATCCTCTTTCACCATT
>JAAUUM010000094.1 GCA_012031565.1 Synechococcaceae cyanobacterium SM2_3_2 | reverse complement strand
GGTGATGAGAGCAATGCAGGTGGTGAGCCAGCGGATGAAGATCTCCCACTCCTTTTGCAGCTTGCTTTTCCTAGTTGGCATAGACCCTCCTGACCAGCATCTGGCCGGATCCATAGCTGTTCTCGAAGGGCTGTAAATCCTGGCGGCGGGCGCTGGTGAACTGAATCAGTGCGCGGTCATCCCCTAAGAATTGCAAGGTGACAGGCTGGTATTCTTCAACATTCGGAGTGATGGACAGGTCGAAAGCATCCTCGATTTATAGGATCCCTCAAAAACAACCTCAACCAGGGATCCCTTTCTTCCTGAGCTGCTTCATTGGGCTGAAAATACACATCCACCCAATGGGGAGGGACGTTAATCTCTTGGCTAGATTCCCCTTTGTCGAAGGGATCCAAAAAGTCAATCAAGTAGCGTTTGGTGAATTGATCGTAGGGATGGGTGGTCACAAGGGATCCCGGTAAAGCCAACTTAGTGTATCGCTTCGTACTGATTGATTGCGGATCTGACTCAGGGATCCAGGGATCCTTGAGATGGCAAGAGTTGAAGGGATTTGTAATAAAAGCCTGAAGCTTGTCTTTTGTAAAACTCTTTAATTATATCGACCTCGCTATCAAAGGAACTGTTGTGCGTAAAGTCACACTGCTGCTCAGCCTGATTGGTGTATTGGGGACTACATCTATTTTTGGATGTGGACTGTCGGGATCCAATCTGTCTTCATCGATGGTGCCGGTTCAAGATGCGGCTGAGTCTGGTGAGGTGGTCACCCTCTACTTTGATGGCAATCCGGTGAGTTTTGGGATCAATGACCTGGCTATAGCCCTGGCTTTGTTTCTCAATCCCAATGCCTCGACAGAGCAGATCCAGCAGGTGGCCACAGATATTTTTGGTCTATCGCTGACCGAGGCTCAGATTACGGGGGCAGGGCCAAACCCGTTGGCAAACTTTGATTTGAATGGGGATGGTACTCCGGGTCAAATCGAGGATCTGGGAGTGGCTTTAGGGGTATTTTTGGGCCAGAGTACAGCCGCCGGGGTGGATCAGGTTTGCCAGGATGTTCTAGGTTTTTCCTGTGATGTGTCGCCATCGGCCAGCTTACCGGGGCCGGGGGCAACTCCGTTTCCAAATGTGACCATTTCTCCGACACCGCCAACTCCAGGTTCTTCGCTGGTAGTCAATACTCTGACGGATGAAAATGGCACAGGATCCGATTGCAGCCTCAGAGAGGCGATTGTCACAGTAAACAAAAATGCTGCTTTTGGTGGGTGTGCTGCACCTCAGTCCACCATTACCTTTGCTCCAACTCTCAGCGGCACAATCACGCTGACTGCTGCCCCGGAGCCTATCACACAGAATATTAAAATTAGCGGCCCCGGTAAGAATGTGCTCACTATCAGTGGGAATGACCAATTCCGGATCTTTGAGATTGCCTCAACTAACAATCCGGTGGTGACGATTGAGAAGCTGACGCTCACTCAAGGGAGAGCAGATAGGGGTGGTGGTGCGGTTTTTAGCGAAAGCACTGGACTGTTGGCCGTAAACGAGGCAACCATTTCGAACAGCTTGGGGGGATCTGGTTTATCAGGTTCTGATGGCGGCGGAATCAATGCCAAAACGGTAATTATCAAAAATAGTACTATCAGTGGCAACCATGGATTTAACGCTGGTGGGATCAGTGGTAGCACAATTACTATCATGGACAGCACAATTACTAGTAATAACGCTGATCGAATAGGCGGTGGAATCCGTGGTGGCACAGTGACCGTCACCAACAGCACCATCAGTGACAACCAGTCAGACGACAGTGGCGGCGGGGTCAGTGCTGGCACAGTGACAGTCACTAACAGCACAATTAGTAATAACAAAGCCTCAGTCTTTTTTTCCGCTGGCAGTGGCGGCGGCGGGATCTTTGCCAATACAGTAAAGGTTATCAATAGCACAATTAGCGGAAATAGTGCGACAAGTGGTGGCGGGATCAGGGCCTTTGATACTGTGACGATCACTGACAGCACAATTAGTGACAACGAAGCAGCCGGCGAAGGTGGTGGGGTCTCAGCCTTCGATCAAGATCTTGTAAAAATCACCAACAGCACCTTCAGTGGCAATAGCGCTGGCCGAGGGGGAGGGATCAGTGCTGGCACAGTGACCGTCACTGACAGCACCTTTAATGGCAATAGCGCTGCTGGAAATGGGATCAATGATGGTGGCGGCGGGCTCAGTGCTGGCACAGTAACGGTCACTGACAGTACATTCAGTGGCAATAGCACAGGTGCCAGAGGCGGAGGGATCCGTGCCGGCACAGTGACAGTCACTGACAGCGCCTTCACTGGCAATGTTGCATCAGGTAGTGGCTTTACACGTGGTGGTGGCGGCATCGGTGCTGGTAACATGACAGTTACCAATAGTATCTTCAGTGACAATAGAGCAGGAACTGAGGGTGGCGGGATCAGTGTCAACATCGCCAAAGTAGTAAACAGCATCTTCAGTGACAATAGAGCAGGAACTGAGGGTGGCGGGATCAGTGCTTCCGACTTGACAGTTACGAATAGCACCATCAGCAACAATCTCGCAACACTTGATGGTGGTGGAATCAATAGTGGCGACATGACCATCATCAATAGCACTATCAGCGGCAACACAGGAAGAAATGAAGGGGGTGGGATTTTTGCCGATCTAGGAGCTGCAAGAGTCACAAACAGTACGATTATTTTGAACCGTTCTGGTTATGGGGGCGGTGTCAGGAATAGAAATGGCAGCGCTTCTGACATTGTTTTAGACAACACAATTGTGGCCGGTAACACTGACGGAACCAACGCCAATGACATCAGCGGCAGAATACAGACGGTCAGCTCAAATAACTTAATTGGTACTGGTGGAGCTGGCAGTCTGAAAGATGGAACAAATGGCAACATCGTGGGCGTTGGGAGTATAAACACCATCCTCAACACCACTCTGGCAGCCAACGGCACAACCATTAACGCAGGCGCACCGAGCGCGCAGCAACCTGTACTTACTCATGCTCTTGTTTCTGGTAGCCGTGCTATTAATGCCGGCGACACTATCTTGATACCTCCAGGGGTAACAACCGATCAGCGCGGTCTTCCTCGAATCGTTGGTGGCGGAGTCGACATTGGCTCCTTTGAGGCACAACCGATTTCTGGGCCAATGCCTTCACCGCAACCGTCACCAACTCTAGTTGGCAGCAATGGATCCTCTGCTCTTAATGGCAACCTGGCAAAGATAACTCCCCTTAGCGATATTCTCATTACAGCCTCTTTCGTCAGTATGGGCAGGCTAGGATTGAGGTAAAAGCTGAACACTCGGCCATGACTCTAGCTCGTCAGGCGCTATCCACCCTTCAAGTCATTGATGACTACTATGAGGTCTACCGCCCCGACTTTCCTGAAGTACGAAGCTTTGAGTTTTTTAAGCTCATCCTTTTGGGTTTACTTTCCCCCAGAGATGAGTAACACTTCAGAGAAACAGGCAAAGGCCAGGGTCAGTGTGCAAGCGGGATCCCTGAGAGACTTTATGAGAACCCTGGCGGGTTAACCCTCCCGGCCATACAGCCGACATTCTCCTCCTCTAAAGTCGTGCTTCTCTAATACGCGGGCTATCACCCTGGCTATCTTCTCACCCCCCTGAGCAGATGGCTCTATTGGCGATAGCAATGAGTAATCTTCTCTCTCCGTGCAGATCACCCGTAAATCCACCACCGCCAGCCCCTCCTCACTCGCCAACCGCAAGATTTCATCATTGCAGACCGCTAAACCCACCAAAGCCAGTAGCCCCATCCGCTTATCGGCAAAGGGGCATTTGTCATAGATGGTACAAACTCCCAGCGGTAGACCCTTCTGTTACAACCGTTCCAGCATCTGCCCATACACCCTGCCAAACCGCTCTTTGGTTAAGGCCAAGATTTCTAGCATCTCATCCCCGCTCTGAGCAGAAAACAAGCTCCCAGCAGCCTTCAATGCATCATTCCCACCCACACTTACAAACAGATGACTAGCTGAGACTGGGATCCCATTGGCCTGCTTCCCCACATCCGTTGTCACATCACCATCCACCGCCAGCAGCGTCACTTGCTCCACATAGGCTGCCAGTTGGACACTCAGACAGGGTTCATCGGGAACGTAGATGCCATTGTCGAAAATCGAATCCCCCAGCAACACCAGATGCACCACAAGCTGGCTCCCTAACTCTGGACACAGGCTAGCAGAGTGCCCAGGTGGAGCAGGGGAGAGGATCCCTCCGTCACTGTAGGCTGGACTAAAATTCGGACTAGATTGGGGGTGGAACCAGCCTCAACCAGCGACATCCAGCCACAAGGCTGCAACAGTCGCTCAAAAAGAGAAAACCCCCAGGATCCTTATCCTGAGGGCGATACCCACGCTATGATGGGGGTTGTAGCGGGATGGCTCAGGCGTGATTTGAACACGCGACAAAGGGCTTATGAGTCCCCGCCGCTACTTGCTAAAGCCTTGTCCAGACAGGCTTTTTGGTAGACTAAAAAAATCCTTCACTAGCTACTTCACTAAAATCCTGTCCCAATTTGTCCTAGTTGTTTGGGGGTGTCATACTCCCCTGCTCTAGCCAATGCTCTAGGTCATTTAAGGATGAAAATTCCAACAGGGCCTCCCCCAATGCCTCAATCTGTTCCACTGGGAGGTCACGTATCCTACTTTCTAGGAGTTGAGGAATTATCCCGATACTTAACTTGCGACGCAGTAAGCGGAGAGTAAGGTTAGCTTCTCCTTCTTGCTGCGCCTCTTGATAAACCCGCGTCTGCTTCAGCTCACTTAGTCCAAACATTGCCTCTATCTCCTCTCTGTTCAATTCTGCAAACTTGTAAACCAGCACCGTCTCCAACAATTCTAGGATCCCTCTCTCTAATCCTCTGCTGACCAATCCTGGCACTCGCTCTCTGGCTTGTCGGGGTGAATCTACAATTAGCTTCACAATCTCCACCAGGGGTGATTCCGATTCTGGCAACTGATTCAGATACACCCGCTGAATCGAGGTGGCGAACATCCCTAGCGACGCCGGGATCCCCAAATCCAAACTCTTCCGTGGATAAAGCACTACCACTTGGCAGGGCTGAATCGGCTCGTACTGCCGCAGGTACATGGCCATCTCTGCCACCACCCGAAAGTAGAGGCTGGGATCCTTCTGGAACTGCACTTCCACAAAGTAGATGGGTTGGTCTGTGTCAGAGGAGAGAAAGATACCATCCAGTCGGAAGGCCAGCTCTTTGACCTCCCGTGACGAGAACTCGTAGCCTGCTGCTAAAGAGGGATCCTGCCCCAACAGCTCAAAGAGCAGCGAGGGAAAATCCTTGAACAGGCGGTAGAAGATAGAGTCGGTTTTCATGGCTCCAGTGTAGGGTGCTAGGGTGCTTCACCCCGCCAACGAGCGCATAAAGTCTCTCAGGGATCCCGCTTGCACAGTGACCCTGGCCTCTGCCTCTTTCTGTTGTGGGGCAACGCTGCTCTCTGGGTCTGGTGGATCTGGATCCTCAAGATTACCGTGAGCAGTCTGTTTCTCCACTGGCCTGGGAGCATCGGCCAAGAACCACTGAAACACCAGCAGCAGCACCTCACCGGGATAAAACAACCCCGTTGCCACCCGGATCTGCTCAATCTTGGGCAGCAATGAAACAGGGATCCTCACCCTGACTTGCACCGACTCTGGTTTCTGCTTCATGCCACTAACCCCAATACATGAGCAAACTGGGGATCCGGCAGCACCTTAAACCAACTGTTCTCATCCAGCCAGTCAGCTGCCAGGGGAGCCGCCCCACCCGCGACCAGGATCACCCCAATCCCCTCCAGCCAGATATCCCACCGATTCAGAGCCTCACTCAGGATCCCTTTGAGCCACAGCTCACAATACTCCTCAAAGAAATCTGCAAAGCTCACCCCCTGCACCCCGTAAGCATAGGATCCCTCAGCAATCGCATCCATAATCAGCTCAACTTTAGGTGTGCTCCTGACCTGACTGGACAGACGGGGATCCACAGCAATGTCGCTGGCTAGCCCGTAAATCCCACCCCGGCGCAGGACAACCCGTGCCCCCTCAATCTGGGATCCTTGGGCATCAAACAACGTGGCAATGGCCGTTCCTCCCCCCAGGTCAATAATCCCTGTGATGGAGTTGGGCTTAGTCAACCCCTGCTTGTGTCCATAGCGATAAGCTCCGATGACCTCCGGCTCGACTTTGACAGATTCAATGATGACTTTGACAGTCTCTCCCCCATCAATGATGTGATGCTCCCCAACCAGGGCTTTTTGCAGCTGGATCCCTTCCACTTGAGGATTGGGCAGACTCATCACCAACTCAAACTCAGCAGTTTTGGCACGACGCGGCAGCTCTAGGGATCCCAGCACCAGTCTGAGAGCCGATTCATGCTTTTCGGTTGTCCAGGTACGGATCCCACGTCGATAGTTGCGGGCACCATGACCCACTATCCAGGCTTTGCCGACAAGCTCCTCACAGGATCCCTTCACATACTCCACGGCTCTAGGAATGGTTCGCGCCAGCGGCCCCTCGGGGCATCCCTGCACATCGGCATAGATAGATTCCACCGACCAGACTCGTCCTTGGTCAGAGAGCTTGACAAAGCGATTGCCCAAATCAATAGCCACTTTCTGAGACATTTCTGTAGGTCATCTTGAGAAAGAACGGCCACAGCATACATACAGACTGCACAGACTCAAAGTGAGTCTCAAGCATAATTTTAATTATCTCTATAAGAAGGGCTTACTTCTGATAGTGTTCATTCTCTGTCGGGTGTGTATGACTTTTGATTAAAGAGGAAACCGGCAGAGTCATGGATCACTCTTTTCGGTTGATTAAAATAAGGCAGATTCAGTCGCACCTTGATTACTCTCTACTCTCCGAGAATCAGCTATGGCCTCTCCCACTCACGCCTGCTCCCGCGCCATGCCTATCCGGATCGGCACCTGTTGCCTTGGGATCGTTTTACTGTTTCTCCAAGTTGGCTGTGGGCAAAGACCCCAAGGGATCCAGGAGCAGGCCCTCCCCGAACGTACAACTGAACCGGATAGTCGCGTAACCCCTCAATCCCAACCCACTAGCGATGCCAATCAGAACGCTGCCAGAGAGTCTTTGGAATTGCATGAAGCGGTGAGACGTGGAGCTCCTTTTGCGGTTGAGCATTTTATTGAGGCAGGAGCTGATGTCAACACCACCGATGAAGCTGGGGTTACAGCCTTACACCTGGCGTCCTGGGAGGGATCCCTAGAAGTTGTGGAGCTTCTCTTGGAGGCAGGTGCCGATATTCATGCGGTCAATGACGGTGGTTCTGCTCTGGATCGGGCATTGGGGGCAGGGCATGGTCAGATCGCGAGGCTTCTATTGACTCAAGGTGCTCAGGTCAACAATGACAACCCTGTCACCGCCTTTGTTTTGGGTCAGGCCGCTGCACGCGGGGATCAGGAGATGGTGGCATTGTTGCTGCAAGCAGGTGCAGATATCAATGCTTCCCACCCAGAATTGGGAACAGCACTAGAGCAGGCGATTTCAGCTTCTCAAGCGGAGTTGGCAACGTTTCTATTTGAGCAGGGAGCAGAGCATTACGCAACAAGGGAAGAAAGAACCCAATCTTTGCACAGAGCTGTTCTATCTGGAGATGTCGTCCAAGTTAAGCTTCTACTAACCTTGATAGCTATTGATCCAAACAGTCCCGATGAAAGTGGCAGGGTTCCTTTACACTTGGCGGCATGGCAGGGCAATTTGGAGATGGTGGAGGCTCTAATCGACGCTGGTGCAGATATTAATGCTGGCAATGAGAACGGATCAGTATTAGATCGGGCGATTAAGAATGATCACTATCGGATCATAGCTCTTCTGATCGAGCGAGGGGCTTATAGATCTATTTCGGATCTCAACGCTGGATTGAGAGATGCCATTAGGGCCAACGACCTGGAGATGGTTTCTTTCTTTCTCGCCGAAGGGGCTATTGTCAATCTTAGAGATGTTCCCTGTGAAGAATTAGAGTTGAGGGAACTTCTGATGCAAAGATTTAACGCATCCAATGCTTTTGATTATGCTGTGAAATGTGATGATCCAGAAATGTTGAGATTTGCTATGTCCGAAGGGTATAGTGTGGAACCAAAGAGAAGGGGTGTTTTACAACTGATTCCCCATAGACAAACGTATGTATGGGTCTTTCAGGACTGTAATCCTCTTGTCTCAGCAGTGAGGTCTAACGCTCTTCAAGTCATTGATTTAATGCTGGACTCTGGAGCCAGTATCAATGGATTAGACTGCGAATATAATCCTCCATTATCACCCTTAGAAATAGCTATTTCTGATGAAGAAATAGAGCTGGCCCACTTTCTCATTGAAAGGGGAGCCGATGTGCAAATTGGCAACCCTGTTGCTCTAGCTATTGAGAATGGAAATGTGGAGCTAGCCAAACTGTTGATTGATCGAGGATCCCGTATCTCCCCTTCTTATCGACTTTATCGAAATATTGAAGCATTCAAAGAGATTATTTCTTCGGTTGAGACTTTTGATCAATTAGTATCTGGAGATGAAACTAGTCTGTTGACTAACGCGATTGATTATATTGATGGGGATTACGGAGTGAGATCCGGACGTACCGAAATAGCATACATGCTTCTGGATCGGGGTATCAAGGTCAACCCTGAGCCTGGACAGAGGACTCCCCTAGAAGCAGCCATACGTTTACTAAGTACTGGGTACATTGCAAGAAACAGTGAAAAGACTGAACTCGTCCTTACCCTGATCCAGAGAGGAGCGGATGTTTCTCAGCTTCAGCTACCGTTGGTGTACCATGCAGTAGACATCGGTAATCTGGAACTGGTGAGACTTTCGCTTGAAAGGGGAGCCGCTGTCAACAAAACTGGAGGGTGGTCATCAGATAGTGAAACACCTTTAGATGTGGCCATACAAAACAATGATGAAGCCATAATTCAACTGCTCAGAGAGTATGGTGCTGTTGAAGGCAATCCATGAAAGTCTTTTTGTCGCGGCAAATCGTCCCGTATCACACCGATTTCGGTCTTTCCATCCACTGGACCTCAGGCGTTAACATTGGCATCCCATCTGGGCAACTAGACCACTATCACGGGTGGGGATCCCTACCACAGTTCTATGGAGTTCGTATCAATAACTGTTCATCATCAGAGTGAATCAGGGTGTACTCGCCTGCCTGTGAAAGTCCGAATAGCGACCATCGAGAGTTCTGTGGTGTGGAAGCCGCAAAGAAGAGGTTTTAGGCCCAAGGGATCAATGACCCCAGCCTGTGGCAGATCCAAAACTGGATCCTCTGCTGCCCTATTCTCCTGTCTGGGCTGGTGTACTGAGGTGAATGAAAAACACACACTTCTGACCCTACTTGCACGCCTATAGCCTTAACCTATTGGAGTTCAAACCCATGAGCCTACCGATTCTGACCGATGTGGAAGTGAACGCCCTCAACGATGACCTAGATCCCGGATTTGGCTGCTTGCAGACCCCACAGGGATCCCTGCCCCTGCGGGAAATGTCGGTGAAAACTGAGATTGAGGGACTTGTCTTTCACACACGATTGAGACAGGTTTTTGTCAACCCACTGACGATGCCATTAGAAGCCAGCTACATTTTCCCCCTGCCAGAGCGAGCCGCAGTCACCCACTTTCAGATCGAAATCAACGACCGAGTGGTTCATGGGGTGATCCAAGAGCGGCAGCAGGCCCGCCAAAACTATGAGCAGGCCATCCAAACAGGACAACGGGCGGTCATTACCGAAGAGGAACGGGCGGGGGTATTTACCATTCGTGTGGGTAATCTGCTGCCAGGAGAGACGGCCATCCTCACCCTGCAACTCGTGGGGCCACTACCCTTTGACGGTGGAGAAGTCACCTATCGCTTTCCTTTAGTGGTGGCTCCCCGCTACATCCCAGGGATCCCGCTGCCGGGAGAAAGCGTCGGGGATGGCGTGTCAGTCGATACGGATCAAGTGCCCGATGCCTCCCGTATTAGCCCCCCTACCCTATTGCCTGGATATCCCCACCCCATTCAACTATCCCTAGCAGTCACCCTCAAAGACCAGGGATTTCCCCTGACACAACTGCGCTCTAGTTTGCACAACGTTGTGACCGAGGCAAGCCATGAGCCTGCCGAAAACAAGCCTATCAATGATGAACCTATTGGCCAAGAGCTGACAGTACGGCTTCTGCCAGGGGAGCGGCTGAATCGAGACTTTATCTTGCGCTGGCAGATAGGTTCCGATGCTGTGCAAACTCAATTGCTGATCACACCGGATCCTGAAGCATTCAATGCACCCCCAGAGACGGGATCTGGCACATTTTCCTTAACGGTTTTACCCCCGACCAACTTGCCAAAAACCTCAAAGCCCAGAGATGTGGTGCTGCTATTGGATCGCTCCGGCAGCATGAAGGGCTGGAAGATTGTCGCGGCACGGCGGGCAGCAGCTCGGATGATCGACAGTCTGTCCGAGCAAGATCGCTTTGCCGTCATCGCCTTTGATGATCGACTAGAAATGCCTTTTCAGCTCTCCACTAACGATCTGACCCCTGCCCTAGATCGGCTCCGGTATCGGGCGGTCGAGTTTCTGAGTCGTCTTGAGGCACGGGGAGGAACAAGAATGCTGTCTCCTCTGCAAAAAGCCACCCAACTATTAAGCCACACAGAACGGGATCCCGTGCTGGTGTTGGTGACAGATGCTCAGGTGGGGAATGAAGATCAGATGCTCAGAAATCTCAACCTGAAGGGTATTCGCTTCTTTGGGGTGGGCATCGATCAGGCGGTGAATGCGGGATGGCTGACACGATTGGCTCAAGTCAGTGGCGGCGCTTGGGAATTGGTGGAATCGGAAGACCGCTTGGATGAGGTGATGACACGATTACATCAGCGGATCAACACTCCACTCGTCAGCGATCTACAGCTTGAGGGCGAGATCCTCTCCACTACGCTTGTGCCCAAACGTCTGCCTGCTCTTTTTGCGGGTACTGCCTTGACCGTCAGTGGGCGCTATCAAGGATCCCTGCAATCCCTAGTGTTGCGGGCATCGATGCCCAGGGCACAGCTTGGCAACAGCAGATATCCGCCCAATCCAGCCAAAATAGTGCTCTTCCTTCCATCTGGGCGCGGGGACAAGTACGAGAGCTAGAAGACCAGTTGGTCGTCCACCGGGATCCCATTGTTGAAGCCCAGTTGATCTCTATTTCATTGGCTTTTCAGGTATTGTGTCGGTTCACCGCTTACTTGGCAGTGGATGAAGCTGGGGGCATCGTTAATCCTGGTGGCCGCCAACAGCGAGTGATTCAACCGGTGGAACCCATCCGCCAATCTCTTCCCAGTTCTAATACTTCCCGCATGGACAGTCATTGGTCCAGTCGTCGCCAAGAGACATCTAGTCAAAGTCTTCCCCCATCATCTGGAGGTTTTGTAGAACAATCTGCTCTAAATTCCTCGAATATAAATACAGAAAAGTGGGATAGGAGATATATGGAAACTATGTCCTGGATGTCGGACGATGTGCCAATGAGTATTTCTCTTCCACTGAGTAAATCTCATCCACCATCAGTTCCATTGTCTCCTGTGAGAGTAAATCCGTGGGGAATCATTAAGGATTGTGTCCAAAGCCAGAAAAAGGTTTTCCTAGCTTTTGACCCTGCCGATTTAACCGCTGCCAAGTTAATTATTGAACTTGCCCAGAAGCGCGAACTTTATGAGAATCACAATGAAAAATGGCATAAGCTATTGGAGATTTTGTTGACAACTTGGAGCAGACCTCGACCTCAGCAGGAGAATGCCCTTTGGCAGCTATGGGACGGCTGCTCTCCCTCCGATCAGGTTGTAGTCATGCAGTTGTTGCGAGAAGTCTTAGAAAAACCTGTGAAAATCAGCCAATCCGAAATACTCAAAAAGTCTCAACTCATTTATCAAATTCTCATGGGATCCGATGGCTCGGACATGCGTTACGTCTCACCGTCAAACACTTCTTCACCTAGAGGAGAGCGAAATCGCCGTCCTTTCTGGAAATAGGTATCTGAATGGGCAAGAGAACAAGGTGAAAGTATTCTCATTCTGTACTCCATTCTTTTGCCCAAAGCAGGTAGGCGTAATTACTTTTAAAACAAGTTAATCGTAGTAGAACTCTTAGTCAGGACGCTTATCGTGTTTTCCCTAAGCGGCATCTTTACAGAAATCCAGATTGATGTAAGAGAGGTGGCGCGACTAGATGCGCTCTTAGTAAACGTTTTCAGGGGGAAACTTCTTACAATTCATTTTGCTTTGCTGAAGGTTAATTCAACCCAGCCACTTAGCATTTTGATCCATAGATAAGGCATCCTCCTCCCACGCCACACCCTGACCCAAAATTGCCCTCCCCAACTAGAGACCTTTACCCCACATGCTCCACAGCTGTGGAGATGCTTTGTACCAAGGTTCTTTGGAAGAGTCTTGTACATTGGCATACAAGGATCCCCTCTGAAAGAATGGTCGTAGTACAAACTGAATCACAGACTCAAAGTGAGTCTTAGGGCTAAGTATTTACCCTCCAAATAGGACTTGACAGGACAAATTAACTCACCCTGTTCGCGTCAGTGGGGCAGAGCCCTTAATGTCAACCTGACACATGTGCAGAAGTGGGCTATTCTCTGTGGGTTGTTTTGAGGATTGTCAAATCCATGAGCCGAGTTAGCCTGTGCAGACCTACTGTAGGCCAACGTTCCAAAGTCACCCCTGCCGATAAAGAACGGATCTACCAACTAGCTCAGCAGGGCATTTCCCCTCAACAAATAGCTGCCCGTTTAGGAGTTTCTGTCACCACTGCCAGAAATTACAGCAAAAACACCTAAAAGAGTGAAATGCAACCCAAAACGTCCAGTCTTGCGCTACGGGGTTCCCCCTGTTATAGACAGTCTGAACAGCGGCGGATTGTGGCTGGGCTACTGTCTGGTAATTCGCTATTGGTAGTAGGAGAACCGGGATCCGGGAAGAGTAGTCTGGCTCATTTTATTGCTCAAGACTTGACGGGATTCAGGTTGGTTCATCTCAAAGCATCTACCCCAAAGCAGATGGTGGAGAGCGTAGCCGAGCAGCTCAACGTGGATCCAACGACATTAGAGGGGAAGAAGATGACCTTGGCCCAGTTGCAGTCCGCTCTATTTGGGGATCTGCTCAATCAGACCGCGATATTCATCTGTGATGACGCAGAGCAATACCCCCTCTCATTCCGGCAATGGTTGGAATCCTTGCTCTCCACCAAAGCCGTGATGTTGGTGCTAGCCACTTGGCCCCCTGCTAAGGATCTATTTCTGAAGCTGCCTCGACTGGAGTTGGATCCTTTACCAGACGGCCCTATCCGCGACTGCATCCAGAGTGCGGCAGATGAACTAGGGATCCGTCTCAAACCTGGGCAAGTGTCGAACCTGATGGAGCGATGTGGCGGCAATCCCATGCTGGCCAAGCGGGTGGTCTTGGAGGAGCACTTGGGTCTGAAAATCACTGGCCCTGACCATACCCAATGGATTGATGGGACTCCTTTCCTGGTGGCTGGGCTGATGTGCTTCACGTTAGTTCGGTTCTTGGGTTTGGGCTTTTCTTCCACAAGCCTCTATCTCTTGGGAGCCATCCTCACGGTGGTGGCCGCGATTGCTCGGTTGCTGTTGTACTCCCTACCCCGGCGGAAAGGGAGGCTTGGTCAACGATGATGAGCCTCGCCCATGCTGTCTTTGCCGTCACTGCATCCAGCCTCACACTGGGCACTGCATCCCCGTGGGTACTCATGGTGGCAGTAATGGGATCCCAACTCCCGGACTGTGACACCTCCACCAGCTATCCGGGTCG
>JAAUUM010000093.1 GCA_012031565.1 Synechococcaceae cyanobacterium SM2_3_2 | reverse complement strand
AACCCAGCAATCGCGCCACTGGCTCCCAAGCTGGGAATCGAGGAGGCGGGGTCAAAATACCACTGAGCCAAAGAAGCTAAGGCTCCACAACCCAGATAAAAGATGGGAAAGCGAAAATGGCCCAGTCGATCTTCGACATTATTGCCAAACACCCACAAAAACAACATGTTGCCGGCAATGTGGAAGAAGCCCCCATGCAAAAACTGAGCGGTAATCAGGGTGATCCACTCCGGTGGTCGGCCTGGATCGGTCATCTGCCCTGACATGGCAGCCGTCAGTTGGCTGGGGATCACCGCCCAAGTCTCAAAAAAAGCCTGAAGATCAGCAGAACTGAGGGTCAGCTCATATAAAAACACCAGGATATTGAGGGTCAGGATGATGTAGGTAACCACTGGGGTGAGCACAGTGGGGTTACGGTCGCGCAGAGGTACCAAAGGCAATCTCCAGAGAAGCAGGCGGGCTGCTCTAGCCTAACCTGTGCCATTTCAGATTTGAATTGGGGGTGTCTTGTCTGTCGATAGTCTCAGAATCGACTCAGCCATCGCGGGATCCACCCGTCGATACCATTGCTCGGGCGGCAACAGTACCATCGGCCCACTGCCACAGCGGCCCAAGCAACCGCTGGCGATAATCTCGAAAGAGCTGCTGCTGAGATCTACAGCGGCAATAGCCCGAAAGGCGGCTAGCACCTGCCGGGATCCCTGGCGGATGCAGGCGTGATTTTGGCAGATCAGCACCTGTTGGGCCGCAAAATTGGGGCTGGGATCTGGCCTCATGCTCCTCCCAAACTACAACGTCTCAAGCAACGTCCAAGTCACGCTACTTGACTTCCACAGCCTCAGTTGAGGAGAGTTCCCCAGATTCACAAACAGAAGAGTCGTGGATAGATGCGGCCTCTTGCAAGTCCAGGCTGGGATAGCAATCAACAGTCTGTGCTGTCTGTGCTGTCTGTGCTGTCACAACTTTGGGATCCCTGCGCTGCGAGAAGCCCCAGACAAAAGCCCCAACGATTACCACCAGCATCACCCATTCCGGGATTTCCAGATCAGGCAGCAGCACATTGAACATCATTCGACCGCCCACAATTGCGATCATGAAGTAGGCAGCATCTTCGAGACGACCAAACTCATCCAACCAGCGCAAGAAGAAAGAGGCCATGTACCGCATCAAAATAATGCCCAGGATACCGCCCGTGATGATCACCCAGGCTTTGGGAGAAACAGCGATGGAGGCGGCGATGCTGTCGAAGGAAAACACTAAATCGGTCATCTCCACCAACAGAATGGTCTGCCAAAAATTGGCACTGCTGGGGATCCTGTTTTCCTCATCGTCATCATCTTGACGAAAATGCTGAAAAGCCAACCACAACAGATAGGCCGCTCCAATCACCTTGGCGGGCCAATAATCGAGCAGCCATGTGGCCGTCAGCACGATCAAGATCCGAAAACCAAATGCCCCCACCATGCCCCAGCGCAAAGCCCGATTTTGCTCCTGTTGATTGGGCAGATGTTTGACCAAAGCTGCCAAGGCCACGGCATTATCCGCAGATAGCGCCGCCTCCAACAACACCAGAGCTGCGATCACCACCAGGTCTGTCCAACTGAGGGACGCGATCACACCCTGAGCAATGGTTTGCAAGGTTTCTATCATGGTTGAGAATCAGCCCTGAAAGGTTTCTGAAAAGTTTACAGAGTGTCACAAACACCTATCTGTCTGAGTATAGCCCTCAGATCCCAAGATTCGGGACAGGATAACGGTCTTGGGTCTTCCTTTCCCTTCGGGTTGCTCACCTTTAGCCATTGTGACAGAGGATTAACGTCCTCAGGATGCTCTGATTATGAGTGAAGAGCTCATCAGTGAAGAGATTATGAGTGAAGATCTGAGTCTGTCGACCCCCTTTGATCCTGCAAAATCGGATCCAGTCGTTGGGCAATCGCCTCGATCCAAGCCTGATCTGAATCCGTCAACGTTCGGGGCCGATTGGTGCCCAATATCATCACCCCAACGGATCCCATCGGCTGACAGAGCAGCGAGGCGGTATTGGCAGGCATGAGAACATCGGTAAACTCCCCCTTGGCCGGATAGAGTTTCAGATCTACTAGGTAGATCGCCCGCCCCGTCTGCATGGCCCGACGGCCTATTGCCCCCGGCTGCCAATGAAGAGCAGATTGAACGGGATCCCCGGCAGGTAGAATGCCCCGCTGGAGCAGGATTTGGCCCTGGTACCACACCACCAAAGACTGGATGGCGGTGAGGGTCAATATCGTATGAGAAGCCCAGCCTAAGTCCACCTGCTGAGAAATGTCTAGATCGGGATCAAGCCAAAGTTTGGGTTCTCCCTCTAGCTCCACTGCCGGTGGGGGTGAGGGCTGGATTTGTTGCCATAGCAATCCCGTCAGTATCAGCACTGCACTGAGCAGGATCCCTAAGGCATCGGCCCGAGATTGACTATTGACGAGATCGGGGGTGAAGGCCAGCCGATTTCCCATCAACAAAACTCCCCCCAGGATCCCAGCTGCTAGGGGTAGCCGCCTGACCAGGGATCCCTGTTCGGACATCACCGTTGTCTCCTGGTGAGGAATTGAGATACCTGTAGTGATTGAGCTACGGGTGACTGATTAACCTTTTTATTGATTAACTCTATTAATTAACTCTATTGATTAACTCTATTGATTAACCTTCTACCATGCTGGCATAGGCTTCAGCAGTCATGGTGTCATCCAACTCTTCCAGATCGCTGATTCGCACCTTCAAAAGCCAGCCATCTCCGTAGGGATCATCAGCAATGCTCTCGGGGCTATCCACCACCGCACTGTTGACCGCAATCACCTCGCCAGACAGGGGGGCGTAAAGATCTTCGACCGCCTTGACCGATTCCACCGAGCCAAAGGTATCTCCTTTTACCAACTCGGAGCCCTCTTCTGGTAAACCCACAAAGACGATATCCCCCAATTGATCGACCGCATAGGCCGTGATTCCTAACGTGGCAATGTCGTCTTCGACCCGAAGATACTCATGAGAGTCAACGTATTTCAGGTTAGGGGGGTAATCGAGAGCCATGCGTCTGAACCTTCTGTCGGTAGCTTGTGCTTGAATCGTGTTCTGGGGTCTGGCCTGTTCTGGGGTCTGGCCTGTTCTGGGGTCTGGGTAGTGTGAGGTGAGAAAACACGGGTTCAGCCCGCACCCTCAGACACCCTAAGACCTTGCTCTTTCTTGACTTTGGCTAGCCTACCATGTTAGTTCCTCTCCTGAGATCATCCCTTTTGATGCCTGTGAGTCTCTGTTCTCAAAGCTGCTCTACCCCCCCCCATGTAGATGGTTCATCCTAATCATGCGCGGGCGGGTTTCGGCCTGCTCTGGCGTAGCCTTCACCTCTGGTGGTATTCCTTCAAGACGGCTTTTCCCCTCGGGACTGCTGCCTATGGTTGGTATCTACTCATGGTGGCTTGGTGGGGCCTGCTGGGCCTCCTGTTGATTCTGAGCTTGCGGCAAGGGATCCCGTTGTTGGCGGCAATGCCCATTCCCGACTGGCTGCGGTGGCTGGAGCTGCACCGGATTGGGCTGAGTTGGGTGGCCTTGGGCTGGACGCCAATCGCCGTTTGGGGGCTGGCTCAATCGCTGGTGGTGGCGGGATCCCTGACCCGGTTGGCCATCTCTGCCCTGGATCATCTGCCGGAACGGAGTCCTTCTGCTCAGCGGCAAGCGGGACTGCGACGGGGGGCGCTATTGCACCTGACCATGCAAACGGGCCTCTCACTGCTGCTGTTTGGGCTGGTTTTGGTCATTTTGGGGGGGCGCTGCTAGCTCTGATCCTCAGCATCACTGCGGGCTGGACGGTGGCCTCTAGCAATGGGGCCATCAATACTGATGCCGTGGCATCCTCGGTATTGCAGGTGGGCTTGATCAGCGCTGCGGCCATTGGGGTGCTGGTGATCGCTTGGCCCCTGCTATGGGTGGTGAGTCGCTGGTGGGTGGCGGAGGTGATCGTGGTGGTGGATCCAGAAGCTCCGGCCAGCACCAGTCCGTCTGAGAGCTGGGAACTGAGCCAGGGATCCGTAACCAAGATCCTAGCGGTGGTGGTGGGGATGGGTCTGCTGACTTTGCCCCTTCAGGTGGGCCTGATCGCGCTGCCCCTCTGGCTGTCTCGGGCTTGGGAGGGGGGGCCTGTGAACGACAGTATGCGGCTGATGGCCGTTGGTTTGGCTTGGATCTTGGGGGGTGGGCTGACCTTACCTCTCTGGCAAAATCTCAAGGCAGCGGTCTACTTGGATCTCTGTACCCGTCGTTCTCTTGAGGATCCCTGAAGTCTAATTGCAGACAGGGATCAGTTAAGACACCAGATCTGATGAGGTCAACAGCGATTGTAGGGTGGCCAGATACTCGTCGATATTGCGTTGATTGCCGCCAAAGTCATACTCGCCCATTCGTCCGACCGATTCAACGCTACCACCGTGCGGCTGGGATCCTGACTGTCTGGCGTGATAGAAACGGTGATATCGTCCACAAACTTGAAGAACTTGGTGCGGGAGATGCCTTTGACCTGATTTGGGGTGTCCCCGTTCCCCTCTAGCAACTCACCCCGATCCCACTGCTGAAAAGCTTGGGGAGCTGCTGCCATCACCGCCGCTGCGGAATAATTGACCACGATCTCTTGCCGAGCTTGGTTGCCTGAGGATCCTGCGGCGAAGCCCGGTAAGGCCATGAGCATGACCCCCAAAAACGCGATACCTACCATTGCCAGCATTCCTTTCCACAGGGAAGATCTGATTGACGAAGAAATCATGGGTGACACTCCTGCTGTTCGATTAACATCTGACCTCTAACCTCAGGTCATGGGATCCCCACTTCCCGCCAGTCCTATCCTCAGCATAGGATCTGAATAGAGAGTCTGGCAGATCTGAGTCTCGCGCAGGTAGCAGTCACCTGTTAGGGTTGGGGGTGACAGATTGTGGAGACTGAGCATTTTGGTCATGAGGTTTTGCTGCGGGATCCTGATGGTAGGACTGGGGCTCCTGGCTGGATGCGGGGATCCCAATGTGCCCTTGACCAGCCCCCCCAACAACGAATTTCGGGTCTCGACACCGCGCCCCCCACGGATTGACAGAACCCCTACCCCCGCTCCAACGCCAACCCCCACCCCTACGCCAGATCCCGATCAAGCCACATTGGCCACCCTGACCGCCCGATTTTTAGGGATCCCGTGGCAAGATCCGGAGCCACCCCCGTCATTGCTGGAAATCACAGCCCGCTATTGGGGGATCCCGATCCCGACGCCTCGACCCCCGACCCCTCAGGCCCAAGAAACACCTCCCGCAGCGGATGGCTCTGCCCCGCAACTCACCGATGGCTTGCTCAGTCCTGAACAGTTGCAAGGGCTTGATCTGGCCATCTTGGAGGAATTGGGCCTGGATCTAGAGACTTTGGATACAGCCGATTTAGAGAAGTTGGATCTAGAGAACCTCGACCTGGAGGCGTTAGATCTGGAGTCTTGGGGTGTTTCAGAAGAGACGGTGAGGGCCCTTTTGAATAACCTCAGTCCTGAAGATATTCAGAACTTGCTCAATCTGGGATCCCAGTTTGGCATTGATGGTGGCGCTTTGCTGTCCCCTAGCCCCTCACCGGCAGGGCAGCCCTAACAACCCGTTGTCCTGCTCTTTATCGGCTCTGAGGATCTCCATTTGAAGATCTCCATCAGCTCTCCATCACCTCTCGATCAACTGAAAACAAACTCCTCAAACGCCGCTGCCACCCCATGCTGATCGACGGTGGGGGCGACCCAATTGGCTTGAGCTTGGATATCGGGGGTTGCATTGCCCATCGCCACCCCAATCCCGGCATAGGCCAGCATCTCAATATCATTGTCGCTGTCGCCAATGGTCATCACCTGATGAGGTTGTAGACCCAACACCTCCTCCGCCAGATAACGTACTGCGGTGCCTTTATTCACCACCGGATGGGTAGCTTCCAAAAAAGTGGGCACTGAACGGGTCAGATAAAGCTGATCGGCGGGGAATTGATCCCGCATCACCGCTTGGATCTCCAGGATCAGATCGGTGTCCTCGGACATGGCCAACACTTTGGTGGGATCCGCTGTCAGGGATCCATCCTCTGGCAGGACATGGATCGGCACTTGCGAACGTTCGGCATAGGCCAGACTCAGTGGGTTGAGTTCCTGAACATACAGCTCATCGTCAATGTAGGTATGGACGATCAGGGGATGGCGGCGAAAGGATTGAATCAACATCTGAGCCAAGTCACGCGGGATGGCCCAATGGCGGTAGACCTTCTCTTCATCAGGATGCTTGATCAAGGCTCCCTGATAGGAACACAGGGGGGTATTGGCGGCAATGGTGTGATGGAAGCGCACGGCGGAGCGATACATCCGACCTGTGGCGATGCCCACATGGATCCCTTGCTTGAGGGCTTTGGCAATGGCAGCAATCACCACCGGATCCACCTGGTTGGACTGGCCAGACAGGGTACCGTCAATGTCGATCATGACCAGACGGATATCGGCGGCGGCTGGTTCTGAGGATGACGGGGCGGTAACGGACGATCTCATGACAAGGGATCCCTAGGGCTAAACCTCCCAGACGTTATCACAAAAGTTTACGTTGAGGGAGGGTCGGATGTCTCAGGCAGGGATCCCGGCTAATCCATCCCCATCGCCTTGACGATTGACTTTAGATCCGGTTCCACCCCCGTTTGGATCTGGGCATGGCTGTGCAAAATGGCGGTCTCGGGATCCTTGAGGCCATTGCCAGTCAAGACACAGACAATGCGGGCGTGAGCAGGCACCTGATCGCGATACTTGAGCAGGCCAGCCACTGAAGCAGCACTGGCAGGCTCACAAAACACGCCACAACTGCGGGCCAAGAGGCGATAGGCATCCAAAATCTCATCATCGGTGACGCTATCGATGGTGCCGTGGCTGGCCTGATAGGAGGCTTTGGCCCGTACCCAACTGGCGGGATTGCCGATGCGGATGGCGGTGGCGATGGTTTCGGGGTGCTCGATCACCTGATTGCGGACAATGGCGGCGGATCCCTCCGCTTCAAACCCCATCATGCGGGGGCGACGGGTGGCTTTTTTGTGCTGGTAGTAGTGGCAAAAGCCCATCCAGTAGGCGGTGATATTGCCCGCATTGCCCACCGGAATACACAGCCAATCGGGGGCATCCCCCAGCGAATCCACCACCTCGAAGGCAGCAGTTTTTTGACCCTCTAGGCGATAGCGGTTGACGGAGTTGACCAAGGCCACCGGGTACTTTTCCGTTAGCTGCCGCACCATCGCCAGCGCTTTATCAAAGTTGTCCTTGATGGCAATGATCTCAGCCCCATACATCAAGGTTTGGGCCAGTTTGCCCTTGGCCACATAGCCATCGGGAATCACCACATAGGCTTTCATATTGCCTTGGGCGGCATAGGCAGCGGCAGCAGCAGAGGTATTGCCCGTGCTGGCACAGATGATGGCGCTGGCTCCGGCTTCTTTGGCCTTGGAGACCGCCATCGTCATGCCTCTATCCTTGAAGCTGCCGGTGGGGTTGAGGCCATCATACTTGAGGTAGACCTCGCAGGGCTTGCCCATCCGCTTTGCAATAGCAGGAGCTGCAATCAGAGGGGTATTGCCCTCACACAGACTGACCACCGGGGTGGCATCCGTCACGGGCAACCACTGGGCATAGTGATGAATCAGTCCCGGCCAATGGCGGGATCCCAGTTGGGGTGGACTCAAGGGGCCGGATTCGCTCAAGGTCAGCATGTCAAAAGGGCGGATTAAAAATGGCTGGGGTAAGGGTGAGCAGAGCTGTCCACCGCTTATCCTTACTAACTCTATCCTGAAGCCCTCCCGATCAAAGGGGATCCCGATTCAACTATAAATTCCTCCCATAGCCCTATCCGTGTGCATTGATGGGCCACCCCAGCCCCTCAACCCTTGACAGCAGCCGACAGGTGAGGGATGAAGAAAAGGTAAATTACTGCGTAGGGCGAGAAAATCATGGCGATCAAGCGCGGATCAATGGTGCGAGCAGTGCGTGAAAAGCTGCAAAATAGCCTGGAGGCACAAGCCAACGATGCCATGATCCCAGAGTATGTATTCACCACTCCGGGAGAGGTGATGGAGATCAAGGCCGACTACGCCCAAATCAAGTTTGGATCGGTGCCGACCCCCCCCGTTTGGTTACGGGTGGATCAGTTGGAAGACTTTCCGGCTTAGGAGTAAGTAACACCCAGTCTGTTGGCCAAACAGCGGGGCTGGGGTCTGACCTTTCTAAACCGCAGCTCAGGTTTTATCCTGCTCATTCCAGTCCGATCCTCAACCGGGATCCCATCCGCCGAGGTCACTTAGGAGTAACGTCAGTGGAGGCAGAAGACAGCACCTCACCTTCTTCGTATCCAGTTCCCACGCGGGAAGCCCTCCGGCAACGACGACAGCTGTTGCAGCAGCAGCGCCGATCCTCTTTTTGGCAGGGATCCTGGCGGGTAATGGTGACGGTGGGGCTATTGTCGGGTTTGTCTGTCTTGATTCGACACCCCTACTGGCAATTGTTGGAACCGGATCAAATTATCGTGACGGGCAATCAATGGCTCAGTGATGAGCAAGTGCGGCAACAGCTAGAGCTGAGCCTGCCGATCCAGCTGTGGCACGTTCAGCCTCAATCTCTTGAGGATTCTCTGGTTGCGGCGACCCCTCTGACCTCCAAAGCCGGGGAGACGGTGGTGGGGCAAAGTCCGGTGCGCTCGGCCCTGATCCGACGACAGCTGCTCCCAGCCGGCTTGCGGGTGCATGTGGAGGAGCGGATCCCTGTGGCTCGCAGCACTGTGTACGGGATGCCTGGGGTCGTGGATCAAGAGGGGGCGTGGCTGTCATTGCAGCATTTTCCCGCATCAGAGGTTCAGCCCTTAGACCCAACAGAGCTGCCCGACCTTACCATCGTCGGTTGGGAGCACCATGCCCCTCAGGAGTGGGCAACATTAGTGAGGGGGCTATCGGTCTCTACCGTGGAAATCTGGCAGGTGGTATGGCCCGCCGGAGAGGCGTTGCGTCTGGAGACCGAGCTTGGCTCTGTGGTACTGGGATCCCTGGGGGAGAGCCTGGGGGAGCAACTGTATGTGTTGGGACAAATGCAGGACTTGGAGCAGTATTGCGACTGCGGTACGGAGGAGATCGAGTTCATTGACTTAACCAGTGCTAAATCTCCTTCTATTCAATTTTTTGAAGCTGCTGCTGAGTCTCGCTTTGGGGAAGAAGGCAACTAGCCCGCAAAAGTAACTGGCACAAAAGGTAGCTAGCACTCATTGGCATCAATCTACAAACTACAATCCACAAACAACCGGCTTTACCCCCCTGCCTAAGCTAAGCAATGCCTAAGCTAGGCAATGTATAGATGGATCCCTGCCCATCTCAAGGGTTCCAGCCAGCAGGAGAGGGATCCCTTAGGAGAGTCCCACCCCTTTGTTGACAAATTCGAGGGTATACGCCTGTTTGTAGTCCACATCAGGGTCAAAGACCCCCACCTCAGCCATGCTGGTGAAGAACTCTTCCCACCGTTCATCGGTCATGGCACCAATGCCAAGGGTCTCGGCATCGCCGGAGGTAATGATGCCAAATTCGTTCAATTTCTCAAATGAATAGGCCAACTGCTCGTCCGACATTTCCGGGTTGTCGATTTTGATCAGCTCATAAGCAGGGTCGGGATCCTCCAGGAAGCTATACCAACCCAGGATGGAGGCATCCACAAACCGCTGCACGAGGTCGGGATCCTCCTCCACAAGGCGGCGGGTGGTCTCAATGGTGGTGGAGTAGGGGTTGTAACCCAGATCCGCCAGCAAGAACACCTCTGGCACAAAACCGCTCTCCTGCTCAATCGCAAATGGCTCTGAAGTGAGGTAGCCCTGTTGGGCAGAGGTCTCATCGGCTAAAAATGGCCCCGAGTTGAAATTGTAGGGACGGGTCTGCTCGTCCGTGAAGCCATAGCGATTGCGGATGTAGGGCCAATAGGTGGTGAACGCTCCCGTCGAGACATAAATGGGACGTCCGGCCAGATCCTCAAATTCGGTGGTGCCGGGATGAGCCATTAAGATCTGGGGTTCTTTCTGAAACATCGACGCTACTGCGATTAATGGGATCCCTTCTGCCACCGCATTGAGCACTCCCCCACTGCCTCCCATGGCAAAGTCTGCCGCCCCCCCGGCCAAAATCTGGGTGATATTGACCCCAGGGCCACCCATTTGGATCGTGACATCCAGCCCGTAGTCGGCATAGATGCCAGTGGCCACGGCTTGATAAAATCCGCCATGTTCCGCCTGGGCAAACCAATTGGTGCCATAAGATACGGGGGTTAGGTCTGCCTGCGCGATTACTGTTGGGGATCCATACCGGGTGGAGGCTTTGGCCCCCCAGCCTGAAGCCAGGATCCCGCCGCCCAGGGCTGCTGCTCCACTGCGGAGGAGTTGACGCCGACTGATCGGGGTATGGATGTGAGTCATGGGGAGAGTCCTCCTGCTAGGGTTGGGGGTTGGGATGGCCAGTGGCTATGAGGTGCTGGTATGAGGTGCTGGTTGGGTGTCCTGTGATCTAGATTAAGTGCCCAGGCCAATGGCCCAAGCCAATGACCCAAGCTAGTGGCCAAGACTGGCCCATCTCAAGCCAACATTTTAGGGCGATCTTAGAGCGATCTGAGTGGAATGCTTATAGCTATCCAACTGCAAAGCCGCCTCTTTCTGTCGTATTGCAAGCTACGGATCCAGAGGATCCTGTTCCTAGTCCTGTGTCAGGCTGGATTGAGACCTCTCTTGTCCTCTATTGTTTTGAGTGCTGGCTTGTGCGGATCGATATCATTACGCTATTTCCTGAGTTCTTTGCCTCACCGCTACAAACAGGGTTAGTGAGCAAGGCCCTGGAGGCGAACATTGCCTCAGTTCAGCTCACCAATCCGCGCCAGTTTGCCACCGATAAACATCGCCGGGTGGATGATGAGTGCTATGGCGGTGGTGTGGGGATGCTGCTGAAGCCGGATCCCTTGTTTGCGGCGGTGGAATCGTTGCCCAGCTTGGATCCCCGTCAGATCATTTTGATGACCCCCCAGGGATCCCCCATCACCCAAGCGGTGCTGAAAGAATTGGCCTGTCTGTCCCAGATGGTCTTGATTTGTGGCCATTACGAAGGGGTAGATGAGCGGGTGCGGCAGCATTTGGTCACGCGGGAGCTGTCTCTGGGGGACTTTGTGCTCACCAGTGGCGAAATACCCGCTCTGGCGGTCTTGAATGGGGTGGTGCGCCTATTACCGGGCACGGTGGGTAAGGTGGAATCTTTGCAGCAAGAGAGCTTTGAATCAGGCTTATTAGACTTTCCCCAATACACCCGCCCGCCTGAGTTTCGGGGACACAAGGTGCCGGATGTGCTGCTGTCGGGCAACCATCAGGCCATTGCCGCGTGGCGACGACACCAACAGCTGATCCGCACCTGGCAACGGCGTCCCGATCTGCTGGATCCTGCCCTGTTGTCGGAGGCTGACCAAGCCTTTTTGCGGGAATGGCACAATGGGAACCCCTGCTGAGGATCCCTGGTTATTTGCCAATGCAGAACTGGCTGAAAATGTGATCGAGCACCGATTCCGTCACATCCTCCCCGATCACATCCCCTAAGGCGCGGATGCCGTCCCGCAGATCGATGGTCCAAAAGTCCAGAGGCAATCCCTGGGCTTGAGCTGCTTTGACCTGAGCCAAGCTGGTCTGGGTTCTTAGCAGAGCTGCCTGCTGCCGGCGATTGATGGCCACCGGGATCCCATCTTGGATCTGCACCTGATGGCGGACGGCGATGCTCTCCACTGCCATTTCCAGCTCCGGGATCCCGTGGCCTTGGGAGGCAACTGATTCGACTCGGTGGCTGATTTCTGGGGGCAGGCAAACTGGCTCTAAGCCCGCCAAATCTACTTTATTTACCACCCCAATCACCGGGCGAGACTGGATAGTTTCCCACAAGGCTTGTTCAACCGCTGTCCAGCCCAGATCAGCAGCCACCACCAGCAAGACGATATCGGCCTCTTGAGCTAAAGCACGGGAGCGGCTGACCCCCAACTGTTCCACCCGATCGTCAGTATCTCGAATCCCAGCCGTATCCAACACCTGCACCGGGATCCCGCGCACCACCAAATGCGAATCCACCACATCCCGCGTCGTACCGGGCAGATCGGTGACGATGGCGCGATCCTCTCCACACCAAGCATTGAGCAGGCTGGATTTGCCCACATTGGGCTGGCCAATAATGGCAATCTTCAGTCCTGTCCGCAGCAACTCGCCCCGTTCTGCGGTGGTCAATAGGCTGTCCACCTGGGCTTGCACCCGTTCCAGATCCCCTCGCCACTGAGGCACATCAAGTGGGGGCAAATCCTCCTCAAAATCGATGCGGGCCTCCACTTCGGCCAACAGGCGAATGGCCTCCTGGCGTAGCTCCCGGATCGGCTGGGCCAACTGCCCTTGGATCCCGGCTAAGGCCATCCGGGCCGCTTCAGGAGAGGTGGATCCCACCAGATCGGCAATGCTCTCCGCCTGGGTCAGATCGATGCGCCCATTCAAAAAAGCCCGCAGCGTAAACTCTCCTGGCTCCGCCAACCGTGCCCCTGCGGATAGACACAGCTTCAGGATCCCCTGGACTGCCATCAAGCCGCCGTGACAGTGGATCTCTGCCACATCTTCGCGGGTATAGGATCGGGGCGATTGCATCCACACCCCCATCGCTTCATCCACCACCTCGCCCGCAGCTGTGCAGACCCAGCCATAGGTGAGCTGATGGCTTTGCCACCTCCGGGATCCAGCTGGTTTGAATAGTTGTTTCAAAATCCGCAATGCCTCGGAGCCTGAAAGCCTAACAATGCCAACACTGCCTTGGGCTGGCGCGATTGCAGTTGCGATGGCTACTATAGTGTCGCTTAATGGCGTAGTCTGTGACATTTATCTCTAATTGGTACTGATACAGAGGGTAAAGGGTGGTCTGCTGTCACTGCCTAGAATGGCAATACTGCCTAATCTGCCCCCAGCGCAATCCCCTGACTTCATCATGGTAAGCCTGTCACTGCCGCCCATTTGACCTGCTTCTGTCTTGAACCACCCTGAGCAAAGGATCCCTCTCACCCATGACATCAGCGTTCCAGATGCCCAGCCACGAACACTATTGGCTGCGGAATGGTCATATTTCAGCCTCACTATTGGATCCTGCCCTCTGTCCAGACTCCAGCCAGCTCACCTCTGAAGGGCTGACCGCTGTTCACCTAGAGATTCAATCGGGACAGATCAAGAGCTTAGCGACAGGAACCGTAGGAACCGTTCCCACTGACACCGGGATCCCTGAGGTGGATTTGCGGGGGGGGATGGTCTGGCCCTGTTTTGTGGATGTGCACACGCATCTGGACAAGGGACACATCTGGCCCCGCCAGCCCAATACCGCAGGCACCTTTGAAAATGCCTGTGAGGCGGTGTGGACGGATCGCTCCAGCCGTTGGACAGAAGAAGATGTCTACGCCCGCATGAGCTTTGGGCTGCGCTGTAGCTATGCCCACGGCACCCAGGCCATCCGTACCCACATCGACTCCATCAATGGACAAGGAGCGATCAGCCTGCGGGCCTTCGTGGTCTTGCAACAGGAGTGGCAGGGTCGGATACAGCTTCAGGCATCATCCCTGATCCCGGCTGAACTGTATGGGCTGCCGGAGGGGGAGGCCATCGCCGATCTGTTTGCCGCAACCCCTGGTGGGATCCTGGGGGCGCTGCCGGAGATGGGGCCAGGATTGGATGCCCAATTGGATCGAATCATGAGGATGGCGATGGAACGGGGCTTGGATCTAGACTTTCATACCGACGAAAGCGGGGATCCCTCCTCCATTACCCTGCGACACGTGGCTCAGGCG
>JAAUUM010000092.1 GCA_012031565.1 Synechococcaceae cyanobacterium SM2_3_2 | reverse complement strand
CTAGGGTAGGCTCTGCCAACAGGGCCTGACTCTCAGGGGATCCCGCCACAATTTTCAGCGATTGCTGAATCCGAGCGATCAGATGCCTCCGCTTCAAAGGGTTTTTCGATGAAGTCAAAGCCGACAAAAGGCTCTGGGATCCGAGCGGTCACCTGTTCCTTCAACCCCGACATCATAATGATGGGGATTTGCTTCAGCGCCTCTTCAGCCCGGATCGCCTGCATCGTGTCATAGCCATCCATCTTGGGCATGACAAAATCCAGCAAGATCAGATCAGGATGATGTTGACGAGCCAGATCCAAGCCAATCATGCCGTCTTTGGCCTCGATCACCCCAAACCGATCCCCCAGGATGCTAGTCACCATTTTGCGGATCATGATACTGTCATCAATCACCAGCACTGTACCAGCACTCATAGGATCCCTCTCATATGGGGCATTGCCGCTTGCTCAGTTCATTCCAGGACTCATTAGCAGGGCCGTCAAGGGAAATTTGAAGGCTAGCGTACCGAAACGTCCCTTAACATCCATAGGAACCATAGCAAAAATTTGGCAATGGCCCCACGCCAGGAGGAGATTGAGTTTGGATGAAAATTTATTTGCTAGAAGGAGGGATGACTCGCACCAAACGATTGGGCCGCTGGCTTGTCTCTGAGGATTCAGCTGACGGGGTTGACCCAGATTGAGCAGAGGATCCCTTGGCTGTGGTGGTTTTGCGAGTGGTGGTCTTTTTGGTAGTGGTCTTTTTCGTGGCTGAAGATCGAGTGGCGGTGGATTTGGACGTGGATGAAGCCTTGCTGGCTTTGGTGCCAGTAGCTTTACCTTTACCCTTGCCTCCCTTTTGAGTGGAGCGTTCGGCGATCAAATCTAGGGCCATCTCCAATGTGGCATCCTCGGCGGTCACCTCTTTGGGCAGAGAGGCATTCACCTTGCCATGTTTGACATACAGGCCATAGGGCCCGTTGTAGACATTGATCGGCTCGCCGTCCTCAGGATGGGATCCCAGTTCCCGCACAGGGGTAACAGAGCGACGCCCTCGGCTCTTTTTGGGCTGCGAGAGCAACTCCATCGCTCGCTCAAAGGTTACGGTTGTCACATCATCCTCTTTGGTGAGGGAGCGAAAATCCCCATCGTGAACCACATAGGGGCCAAATCGACCCAATCCTGCCGTCACCACCTTGCCCGATTCAGGATGGGATCCCAGTTTGCGGGGCAAGCTCAACAGGCCCAAGGCGATCTCGGCGGTGACCTGATCATATTTGAGGGTTTTGGGCAGCGAGGTGCGCTTCGGCTTGGGCACTTCCTCCGTCACATCCCCCAGCTGTACATAGGGGCCAAACGGCCCTTGCGGAATCACATAGACGGGATCCCCAGTTTCGGGATGATAGGTGAGGGGGGTTGGCCCCTCTAGTTTCAGCTTGACCAGCTCTTGGATCAGGGCTGCATCCAGGTCGGCAGGGGAGATATCCTCCGGCAGGTAGACCCGCTGCTTGTTGCCACCATTTTCATCGTCTTCCTCCGTCTCAATTTGGACGTAGGGGCCGTAGGAGCTGATGCCAATTTTGAACTCACTGCCCTCTAGCTCGATCAGACGCGACTGGGTGCCATCGATCTCGGCATCCTGCCGCTTGACCTGCTGCTCCAGCCCCTTTTCCCCCAGATAAAAAGTGTCTAGGTAGGGCAACCAGTTGATCTGCCCCGTCGAGATATCGTCCAGGGTCTGCTCCATGCGGGCGGTGAAATGGGTGTCCACTAAATCGGGAAAATGCTTTTCCAACAATCCCGTCACGGCAAAGGCGGTAAAGGTGGGCACCAAGGCATTCCCCACCGGGCGCACATAGCCCCGATTGATGATGGTGTTGACGATGCTGGCGTAGGTGCTGGGGCGACCGATCCCTTCACTTTCCAGCAACTTGATCAAAGATGCTTCCGAAAAACGGGCCGGAGGCTGGGTTTCATGGCCGACGGGATCCAGGCTCTCGCAGTTGGGATGATCCCCCTGAATGAAGGGAGGGAGATGGATTTCCCGATCTTCGATGGCGGCATCGGGATCGTCGGATCCCTCCACATAGGCCCGGAAGAAACCAGGGAAATCGATCCGTTTGCCGGTGGCCCGAAAGGTGGCATCCTCCACGTCGATGGAGACGGTGATGCTGGTTTGGCGGGCTTCAGCCATCTGAGAGGCAACCGTGCGCTTCCAGATCAGCTCATAGAGGGACAGCTCTTGCCCTTGCAAGGGGGTATCGGCAGGGCGGCGAAACTCAGATCCGGCGGGACGAATCGCCTCGTGGGCCTCCTGGGCTCCTTTGGATTTGGTGCTGAACTGACGCGGCTTGGGGCTGAGGTACTCGCGGCCATACATGGCTTCCACACACTCGCGGGCGGCGGTGATCGCCTGCTCCGACAGGTGTACTGAGTCCGTCCGCATGTAGGTGATGTAGCCCTCTTCATACAGGCGCTGAGCCGTCCGCATCGTCTGTTGGGCCGAGAGGCGCAGCTTGCGGTTGGATTCCTGTTGCAGGGTGGAGGTGGTGAAGGGAGGGGCGGGCTTACGGTTGCTAGATCGCTCATCGACGGAGGCCACCGTCCAGACTTTGCCCTCTAGTCGAGCTTTGAGAGCTTCGGCTTCCGCTTGGTTGAGCAGCACCACATTGCGTCCAGCAGCAACCTGGCCCGTATTTTCATCAAAGTCTTGGCCAGAGGCGAGGCGTTTGCCCCCCAAGCTGTGCAACTCCGCCGGAAAAGAGGTTTGGGACTGCAACAGGCTGGCTTTGAGATCCCAATAGGATCCCTGCTTAAAGGCCCGCCGTTGCCGCTCTCGATCCACCAAAATCTTGACGGCCACCGATTGCACCCGTCCGGCGGAGAGGTTGCGGGCGATCTTTTTCCACAGCAGCGGCGAGACGGTGTAGCCCACCAGTCGATCGAGGATGCGGCGGGTTTCTTGGGCGCGCACCACCTGCTCGTCCACATCGCGCCGTTCTGTCAAAGCCGCTTGGATCGCCTCACGGGTGATCTCATGAAAAACCATGCGGCGGGCGGGTACCTTGGGGTTGAGCACCTGCAATAAGTGCCAGCTAATGCTCTCTCCTTCGCGATCTTCGTCTGTGGCCAAGATCAGCTCGTCGGCGTTCTTGAGAGATTCCTTTAATTCTTTAACAATCTTTTGCTTGTCTTTGGGGATGACATATAGCGGCTCAAAGTCAGCCCGCACATTGACCCCCAGCCGCGCCCAGTCCTCGCCTTTATAGCGGGCAGGAATCTCAGCCGCCGATTGGGGCAGATCCCGAATATGGCCCATGGAGGCCAACACCTCAAACCCTGCCGGTAGAAACCCCCGGATGGTTTTGGCTTTGGTGGGAGATTCAACGATGACGAGCTTGGACATAGAGGAGTCAGGGAAAACAGAAGTGAGCACTAACAGAGAAGATGGCGACCCAACCAATGACGGCGGGTAAGGTCACAGAGGAAACCTGGACAGAGAAGGATGAAGCACCCTTTTTAGGCACCGTAACCTATCTTTAACCTACTGACAGAGTAGAAGCCAGCCACAAGCCTTGATCAATTGGGGATCAATTGGGATCCTTCTCCTCAGCTAGTGGCTTGTAAGCTGATGTCAACACATGACTGGGGATCTTGGCAAGCTATCCGTCTCAAACTTTTCAAAGGAACACTGTTGCAGGACAATGACGCTGGGCCAGAGATTGGGCCAGAGGTTCTTGCATCGGTTCTTGCATCGCTTCTTTCAGAGGCTCTGAATCTTCTCCAAGGCTAGGGATCCCTTGAAAATGTGTGGCGGACTGGCTCCCAAGTCAATAAAAATCTCAGGCCCGATCTCAGAGGTCAGGTTGATACAGCTTTGCTCCTGAGGGGGCTGTGGGGGTGCGATGGGCTGGGATTGCAGCAGGCGATAGAGTCGGGGCGGGATCCCATCCGCTTGGAGTTGGTGACAGAGGGTTGTGATAGAAATTGTAGGATCCTCAACGGGCCAGAACTGAGCTTCAGCCGTAGTGGAGACATGAGCCAATTCCCACCGATGGCGACGCAGCCCACCAATCTTAGACAACTGTTCCGGCCAGACATTGAGACAAAAGTCATGATCAAAACTGAGCCGAGGGATCCCTCGCCGCCGCCACATCAGCAAGATTTGGTGAATGGAAGCCAGCTTGTATCGACCTTGAAACAGCGCCTCTAAAATGGCTGCTGGGATCCAGTCGGGGGCAAAGTCCTGCTGCCAAATGGCTACTTGGGTCGGTAATTTCATCTCCCCGTGATCGAAGCTGTAGCGACTCAAAAAGTTGGCAATCTCTTGGGTGTCAAACTGCGCCACAAGGGTGGGATGAGAGCTGGCGGTCGCTGGACTCTCGGGGACTGCATTCAACGACTGCAACCCCAAATCAGCCTCAGAGGGATCATGATGGTTGAGAATATCCACTGGACTAGACATCTAACATGGGATCCATTCACGCCGGGAAAACAAACTCACAATCACAAGAATATCGGTCACACATCGCTCTCTCTCTTAGCTACGGACTTAGCTACGAATGTCATAGGCTTTTTCTCTCTGATGTTGAGAGTAGGCCATCAAGATTCAGATTTCTCCTCAGGCCACTTTACCTCAGGCCACTTTACCTCAGGCCACTTTATCGGATCTTGATGCTCAAGATGTAGGGTATTCAAGCTATGAAATCTGGTCAATTTTGAACCCTGTAATTCAACATTATGGAACTCAACACTCTGGATTCATCCCTTTCAAGCTAGATGCTTGGACTTTAACGCGAATAGCCTCCAGATTAGTCTACTCTCGGGATTATTTGGACATCGTTAGCTTATCGAAGCCAAAAGTTCGAGACCATAGACCATCCATCACTCGGGCCGGAGTCAAGCGCATCAACCCCAGACCGGCCTTCCCCAGCTGAAAAGCAGTGTAGCGAGGAGATGGGTTGGGATCCGTCATCGCTTTGACAATTATCTTGGCAACTTTCTCGACGGGCCAAGCTAAATCGGTAGCCGAGGCTTTGAAGTTTTCCATCGTGTCCGCCAACCCGGCATAGGGGCCACTGGGATCCGCTACCTGGGCGGCTGTATCCTCTGCAACCCGAAAGAAGTCGGTTTTCACGGGGCCTGGTTCCACCACCACCACCCGGATCCCAAACGGGGCTACCTCCACCCGTAGGGCATCGCTGAGGGCCTCGACCGCATGTTTGGTGGCATTGTAAACACCGCTCAGAGGCATCGAGATCTGACCCGCCACCGAGCTGATGTTGATGATGCGACCTTGGCCCCGTTCTCGCATCGCAGGCAAAAGGGCACGGGTCAATCCCAACAACCCAAACACATTGACATCAAATTGCCGCTGCACCGCCTCGCCAGAGATCTGTTCAACTGGCCCCATCTGGCCAAAGCCCGCGTTATTGATCAAAATATCCACTTGGCCAAAGTGGGCCAGAGCCTTTTCGGCCAAGGCTTTAACCTGTTCAGGGTTGGCCATATCGGTGGGTACCACTAGCACCTCTACCCCCTGCTTGGTCAGAATGTCCTGCATGGTCTGGAGCACCCCCTCACGGCGGGCCGCCAAGACCAATTTGGCCCTTTGTTTTGCTGCCATCTGCACCACGGCTTCCCCAATTCCGGAGGTGGCTCCTGTCACCAAGACTACCTGATGGGCAAGCGATAACGGTGGCATAGGTCAGGATCCCGACATCAAAAAGACCCTCCCACTGTAACCCGTGTTCCCTCTAGCCTCGCCCATAGGGCTATTCTCATCAGAGGGGACAAATCAAAGAATGAGCTGCCATAGAGCCACCATCAAACCCAGGGATCCCAGGTGATGGGGCCAAGTGGATCCCCAGGCTTGGCGAGCGATCTTTTGGGTCAAAATCACCGCCAAGATCCAGCCCGTCAGCAGAGTGGATCCCTGCAAAAAGGCGATCACCGCTGGATGCGCCACCCATTGCAGGGATGCCAACTGCACAGATCCCCATTGCATAGATCCCCATTGCATAGATACCACTGGCCCAGATGGGATCCCGAAGGTGGCCAGCGTGACGGGCACCACCTGCCCCGCCTCCGTCAAACCCAAGCGCAAATAATGGGCTAAGGTAGCCGCCAACACCAGGGGCAAATAGCCATAGGCCAATTCTCGCAGGGGCTTGGTGCGCCCTGGTATCAGCCGCCGGATCCCTTGAGCCAGGAGGGGAATAACCGCCGGGATCCCGAGGGCCCATATAGCCCAACCCAGATGGGAGAGTGAGAGCTGAGGATCTAATGGGATCCCAATTTTTGTCATCAGCTCCGGCAGGCGATGAAGGAAAACGCCCCCCAATAACAGCAGCAACAGGGCCACCTCAGAATTGCGGGGGTTATGGCTAGTCCACAGCTCGATGCCAGGGGGACGCAAGTTCAGCTCCACCGAGCGATGAGGGCAGGCTTTGAGGCAGGTCATACAGAGTACACAGTCTTTGTTGTCCTGCATCTGGGCCGGATGTGAATAGACCGGACAGCCCAATGTCTCTTCACCTTCCCCTTTGGCGGGGCCACCCTTATAACATTGATAGGTGGTACATTCCGCCGAACAGGTGCCCTGTTGCGCCCGCAGCTCAATCATCGACAACTTGGCATAGAGGCCATTCATGCCCCCAATCGGGCAGAGATAACGACACCAAAACCGCCGCTCAAACAACAGAGAACAGATCATCGCCCCTGCGGTAATCAGCAACAGCAACCAGGCCGAGAGATAGGCGGTGTCCTGCAAATCCCACAACTCTTCCCACAAAAAGATCAGGGCAAACAGACCCACTAAAAACCAGCCACCCCAGCGTTCGGCCTGACGACGAGGCCATTCTCCCAAAGATCGGGGAAAGAGCCACAGGGAGAGCTTTTGGGTGATTTCGCCATAGATCATAAAAGGGCAGACAGCACACCACAACCGCCCCACAAATGGAAAGCCCAACAAAATCAGCGGCCACCACCAAGCCCAAAACAGATTGAGACCAATGTTGTGCCCCCGATCCTGTGGCCCCCAAAATAGCACCCCCACCACCAGCGTATAGAGGGGCAACACGATCCAATAATTGATCCGGTCGGGCCACCAAGAGCTGCGGAGAAATTGCCGGAGGACAGGATTGGCATTGAGCAGATTGAGCCGAAAGCGTCCCCCTTTGGCCTGGGTTGACCAAAACACCTCCTCCGTCAGCAGCGGGGATCCATCTGATTGCACCATGGCCCGCTCCACCAGATTGCGTATCTCGCGGGTATTGCCTGGAAAGTCATAGCTCTGGAGCCGACGCAGCGCTTCCGGGGTGACTTTGGGCTTGGGGATCCCTCGGGATCGGCTGGTCAAGCTGATGTAGTAGTCCACCTGCCCTTTGATATCAGCCTTACGCACCCGCACAGGCGGCACTTTGATGGTCTGCTTCACCCCCTTTTCGATGGGAGGAAAGACCCGCTCGGAGATCAGTAGGATCCGGGCTCGACAGGGGCGTAACGCTGCGGCTTCAGCCCCATCTGATTCATCACGGGAGGGGCGGGAAATCGGTCGATAGGTGCCTGCCTCCAAGAGCTGCTCGATTTGAGGACAGAGGGATCCTGGTAGTTCTTGGATGTTATTCAAGACCAAAGTGCCCTCCCCCAGCCATTCCAGCAAACCGGGCTTACCTCCAGCGCGGCCAAACAGCTCGGCCCCACTCTGTTGCAATTTGCCCGCATTGACTTTGATCAGGGGTTCGCGCCGATAGATGCTGCTGAAGTGGATCAGGGCACAGATATTATCTTTTTCCAGCCCTGGTTCTCCAAACACCAATACGGGATCCCGGCTCTCGGCGGCTTGCTTAATTTGATGCCGCAATCGCACCGCATACCGTGAGGATCCGACAATGCCCCGCTCTACCCTGGGCACCCGATAGGGCAAGAGGGCCGTTTGCCGCTCCTGTTCCTGGTTGAGTTGGGCCGAGACTTGAGCCAGCTGTTGGGCTAGTTGCCGAGAAAAGGCTTGGGCCACCTCGGGGTGATCCGTCACCCACTGGTTTAACTGGGGCGGGGGTACTATGGCCAGGGATCCCTCACACAGAGCTTGATAAGTGCGATCCACAGGCTGGTCGGCCAACAATTCCTGCAAAAACAGTACCGTTCCTGGCAAAAAGCTGGATCCCACCGCTCGGGATCCCTGTGCCCCCAGCTTGCCCTCTAGCAAAATCACCAGTCCCTCAGGTACCTCTCCTTCCGCCACCAGCACCTGTTCTGCCGAGATCGGTTGGACATGCGCCAGCGGGATCAGATCTGCCAAGATCGAGAGGGGCAGGATCCCAAGGTCGCTATGTTGATGGAGCCAAGGGGCAGTTAGATTCATAATGGTTTAGTATCAGTTGATGTTTAGGTCAGGTGATTTTTAGGTCAGGGATACTGATGTGATTTGAGCTTGAATCCAGTCAATAACAGCTCGTCTATCCTCAGTCTCTCTATCCAAAATTACGTTGGAACCTCTGATTCCTTTTTAGCCTGAGACTTAGCCTGAGATTTAGCCTGAGATTTAGCCTGAGATTTAGCCTGAGATTTAGATTGAGAGATGGTGCGACGATAGGCAATATGCCACTGATGTGACGAAAATAGCTTTGCACCACCAGCCGATCGCCATAGAGGACTACCCCCATCGCCACACCAGCATCCACCTCTGAGCTAGATAACGTGCGTCCGCTTCAGGCTGGTTCAAGATTCAACGGTAAACTAATGGGGATCCTGATGAAGAAATAGGTTAAGTTTTGAAGGGATCCCCGTAAGACCCATTACACTAAACCTAAGGAGGCTTTTGCCAAGGCCATCTATACCAGGCAGGCTTTTTGGTCTTGACCTGAGTTGAGTAATCCTAGCCGTTGTGGTTGTTTTGATTGCATAAGCGGCGAATTATACCGCCTTCTGGGACGTAAACGCAATCATAAGGAGGGTATGTAGTGTAATCAATAAATCAATCTCAACAAAAGAAGACTTCAACATAGGTATGATAGTGAGCTGTTTAGGTCTGCACTGTCTCTCTTGTCGCCAAGACCATGCCATGACATCTCTTCTAGAACACAAGTTACACAAGTATCAAGAGCCTCTACTTTGAACGCGAGTCTGGCCTTACCTGAGTCCGGCCTTACCTGAGTCCGGCGTTGTGCTCGTAACAGGACTGAGAATTTCATCAGTTGCAGAAGATGGCTGGGCAGTCAACTGTTCACCCAGAACGGCTCAGATAGTAATAAAATGCCTTGGCTTACTGTTGTAAGGGTTGGCTGTTTTGATTAAATTCAATCTTGATGTAATCGAATCATCATATATTGGCTAATATATTAGATGGGATTCAGTAGGCTTCTGTAGCCAATTCTGTTGCTTCTGTTGCTAAGAGAGATCGAGTGACTATCACTGCTGAGATAAACCGTTTGATGATTGGGAACACACACTTGAGGAAGGACTATCAGCCCATGAAGGGTAGCATTTTGGTTGTTGAAGACGAGAAAGTTGTCGCCAAAGACATCATTGCCAGTCTCAAGAAATTTGGCTACGTCGTTACGGACGTGGTTAGTTCTGGTGAAGAGGCTCTCAGCAAGCTCGAAACATCCACCCCAGTTGATTTGGTGCTGATGGATATCGTCCTTAAGGGTGACATTGACGGCATTGAGGCCGCTCGACAGATCAACTCCCGATATCACATCCCCGTTATTCATTTGACGGGCTATGCGGATGACGACACGTTGGATCGGGTCAAGGAAGTTTCCCCCATGGGATTCTTGCTCAAACCTTTCAAAGAGCGAGAGCTGTATAGTTCGGTCGAGATGGCACTCTACCGACACCGGCAGCAGGCAGAGCAAGAACAGTCTCATCTGCGGCTAGAAGAAGACCTCCGCTCTGAGCTGCAAAAGCTTCAGCAGTTCTCAGAAGTGAAGAATTCACTATTCAAGAAGTTCTTGCAGGATATCAGCGATCCGCTCCTCAACCTAAAGATGGCCCTCAGCCTCTTGCTAGAGAATCTCGATGGTGCCAAGCGCGACCATTATCTCAAGATCATTGAGCAGGAATTTGACCGGGAGATCAGTTTGATCAACCAGACTTCTAATCTGGAGGATCTGCTCAATGTGGAAAATGTCGGCCTGTTAAGTCAATTTAGCCTACTGCGGGATGGTGTGTTGGCTCCACCTACGCCTTTGCCTGCACCCCCACTGCCTCCTCGGGATCCCTCTGGCGAAGAACGCGGTGGTGGTTTTCAGGGCTTTCCTTCTTATAGTGGCGGGGTATCTCGTAGCCATGACTCGCTGCCGCCGAGAGGAACGGTACCCCCTTCTTTTGGTTTTACGTCTCCTGATGAGGATTACTTGCCCTATCGGCCTCGGCCTGTGCGGATGCGTCCCCTCAACCAAACCCAACTGGCGGATCGTCTAGGGGTTGTGGTCTCTGCCATCACCTATTGGAAGATGAAACCAGGGTTTTCAGACTGGAGCCGCAGCCGGGATCCCGAGGGGTTTGCTTGGCGGTATTCTCAAGATTCCAAACGGTTCTCCCCAGAGATAGTTTGATCTCAGGCCAGCGTTTCCCCCTAGGGATCCCCACTTGTGCTTAGAAGTGCCTGGGCGGGATGCTTGCCCCTGCTCAGGGATCCCTCGGCTCCGCAGTGGGTCGGCTCTTCTACTCTTCTACATTGTCTCTCCTACACTAAATGAAAGATTGTAGGGGTGGACTGAATGGATTGGTTGCGGCGAGTGGGGGCTAGCGCTCTCTTGGCAGGGCAAGTGTTGTTGCATCTGGGATCCGGTCGGATCCATCGGCGCAATACCTTCGATCAGCTCTCAGCGGTGGGGTTGGAATCCCTGTTGATCGTCTTGATTACCTCAGTGGTGATCAGTGGGGTCTTTACCATTCAGGTGGCGCGGGAGTTTATTAACTTTGGCGCTTCCTCTCTGATTGGTGGGGTGCTGGCCATCGCTCTGACCCGTGAACTGACCCCAGTGGTGACGGCTGTGGTCATGTGTGGACGGGTGGGATCCGCTTTTGCTGCCGAGATGGGCACCATGAAGGTGACAGAGCAGGTGGATGCACTGCAAATCTTACGCACCGATCCGGTGGATTATTTGGTCACCCCCAGAGTAGTGGCTTGTGCCCTGATGCTGCCTGTCTTGACGATGTTGTCTCTGATCACAGGGTTGATTGGGGGCATGATCATCTGTGATGGGCTCTACAATATCGCTCCCAGCCAGTTTTTATCGTCGGCTCAATCGCTGCTCACCACTTGGGATCTGTTCGTCTGTGTGATCAAAGCCTCCATCTTTGGCATCCTGATCGCCTTGATTGGCTCAGGGTGGGGTCTGTCCACGCAGGGGGGAGCCAAAGGGGTGGGGCGCTCCACCACAGACGCGGTGGTTACAGCCTTGCTAGCGGTTTTTATCAGCAATTTTTTTCTCTCCTGGCTGCTATTTCAGGGGCCGGGGCAATCAATGGGAACCGCCAGTGGCACCTCTAGCCCGCAGGGATCCCAGGCTGCGATGATCAGGCCAGCAGGGGGATCCCCTTCCCTGGAGAGTTGAACTGAGACAGGATGACCCAACGTTGCGGCTACCTGAACCAGGGGTGATAAACAGGGGGTGATTTAGACTAAAGTTAAGCATCTGTAACATTTTGGCAGGAGAGCATCATGTCTGTAGAAGTTGGATCCCTTGCTCCGGATTTTACATTGCCCAGCGCGCGGCCCAGCCAACAGGCCACCGAGGGGGTTGAGTCAGGATCCATTACCCTCAGCGCCTATCGCGGCAAAACCAATGTACTGTTGGCCTTCTACCCCGGTGACTTTACCCCCGTCTGCACCTCCGAAATGCAATGCTTTGCTGATGACTGGGAGCAATTTCGGGTGCTGGGCTGCGAGATCTTGGGCATCAGTAGCGATCCCCTCCCCAAGCATCAGCAGTTTGCCAGCCAGCTCAAGCTTCCCTTTCCTCTCCTCAGTGATGGAGACAAAACCATTAGCAAGCAGTACGGGGTGGATAGCTTCTTGGGCACTCAGCGGGCCTACTTCATCATCGATTTACAAGGGATCCTTCGGTACAAGCATGTCGAATGGTTGCCGGTATTCAAGCGCAATGACGAAGAATTGCTCAACGTTTTGCGGGAACTAAAAGCTGCTTGATGGCCGATTCAGCTCCCCTGTTACAGGTTTATTGTCCCGGCGAGGTGGATTACGCCACAGCTTTGACTTGGCAACAGAGCCGTGTGCAGCGATTGCTGTCGGATCCTGAGGTGGCTGATGGCCTGTTGCTGCTGACTCATCCTGAGATCTATACCCTGGGGCAGGGGGCTAGTCTAGAGCATCTCCGGTTTGATCCCGACCGGGATCCCTATGTCTTGGTGAGGGTACAGCGGGGGGGGGAGATAACTTATCACGGCCCAGGCCAGTGGGTAGCCTATCCCATCCTGCACCTTCAGCGGCATCAGCCGGATCTGCACTGGTATCTGCGGCAATTGGAACAGGTGGTGATCGAGCTTTTGGCCGACTTGGGGCTGGAGGGGCACCGGGTCGAGGGGTTGACAGGGGTTTGGATCCAGGGATCCAAGGTGGCGGCGGTGGGGATCCGAGTGACCAAATGGGTGACTTATCACGGCTTTGCCCTCAACGTGGATCCCGATTTGCGGGCATTTGAGCGGATCGTGCCCTGTGGTATTGCCGACCGACCCGTGGGATCCCTGGCTCAGTTTTATGCCGGCTCATCTGAGCATCTCATGCAGCGTCTAGAAACCTTGATACCCGCGATGGTAGCCCGCTGCTTTGGCCTACAGCCTCAGATGGTAGAGCAAGAAACATGGCTGACAGGAGCATCAGGATAGGCGACCAGCTTATTTCAAGCTCTTGGGGTCGGGTAGATGATACCTGAGACATTCAGCAAAAAGCTTTTCTCCGTGGTCAACAATGAGAGAGCTTTTGATTCACCGCTGCATCCAGGATGGTAATGCTGTCCCGCATCTGATTGCGAAATACTGCTGGAGCCGGGAGAGGGATCCCAAGTGCAGATATCTTGAGAAATGAACCCCACGCCCAGGATCCCGATCATCCTGCTTTAGTTTTTAGCCGGGGTCGGGATGCTGACTCTCAGTAGCATATTGGGTTGGCTCGCTCAGTCCGCCATTCCAGTGGATGCTTTGGTTCTCAGTTGTATTGATTACCGGGTGATCAAGTTCGAGCAATACTTTCTCCAAATCGGCACAGTATTCGTCGACCGAGACTAACTTTGGATAAGAAGGCAGCATGAGACCTTATTCAGCCAAAGCTTGCAACTATACTCTCTTAGCAATAACATGGGTACCTAGTTTTAGTTTCGTACTCGAATCATGACTGACCAATATCTCTCTGTCAAAGAAACCTCTGAAATCCTCAACTGCTCAGAGCAATACGTTCGCCAGTTGCTTCGATATGGTGAGATCAGCGGTGAGAGAATTAGCAGTCGGTGGATCGTAGCATCAGAGTCTGTTCAGAATTACCGCATCAAGGGAGAAAGTGCAAGCTTAAGCATTCCTGATCACGGACGGCGCTCGTTTGGCAAACCCGATCTCAAAGCCTTGAGCTTTTTTTCTGGCTGCATGGGGCTAGATTTAGGACTAGAAAAAGAAGGCATCAAGGTGCTACTGGCCTGCGAAATTGATCCACCTGCTCGAAAAACCATTGAGGCCAATCGACCGGAGATGGCCCTGATTGGGGATATTAGAGATTACTCAGCGGCAGAAATCCGAGAAAAAGCAGGATTGAGTTTGACCGATGAGATTGATGTAATTGTGGGCGGGCCGCCCTGTCAAGCCTTTAGCAGTGCAGGCAAGCGACAAGGATTCAATGATGATCGAGGCAATGTCTTCTTAACCACAAGTGTTGCATCCTGACATAATACTTTACACTTTAGGGTCTCCAGCCATACGAGTCATCCAAACGACAAAATTGCTTTCCTGATGGATAATTAGTTGAATATATCTCAACTTGTCTAATAATTTCTCGCCATATATTTTTG
>JAAUUM010000091.1 GCA_012031565.1 Synechococcaceae cyanobacterium SM2_3_2 | reverse complement strand
TGGTGATTGATTTGGTTAACGATAGGGCCTCAAGGTCTGTCCTTGCCTCAAACTCCAACAAAGTACAAAAAGATACTGATTTCATGAGCCGGATCCCTGAATTAATATCGAGAGGTGTTTCCCTCTTAGGTCGGATCGATCCTGGTGCTATGGCTCTGAAACATCCTGGTTCACATCAGAATGATCCTCATCATTCCGCCGATGACGAGCAAAAACTGTATGTCTTGGTGGTGGAAGATGCCGAGGGTCGTCGCCCCATTGCACTGGATGCTGTCACGTTTTCTTTAGGCCGGGATCCCGGGAGTGCGATTGTGCTACATGGCACCTCCATCTCCCGACAACAGGCAATTTTACTCCGTACCCCTAACCCAGACGGGGGCTACATCTACCAGCTTTTGGATGGCAATTCCGTAGGACGGGCTAGCCGCAACGGGACGTTTGTCAATGGCAAACCCTGCCGTCGTTCTCAGCCCCTCCAGGATGGCGATGAGCTGCTTTTTGGCAAGGATGTCAAAGCCCGCTACTATGTTCGTTCTCCGAGAGATGGGGAATTGGGGCACTATCTGGAATCTGTCGGCTACCGCAGTGTCAAAGCGGCTGTGTCGGATCCCAAAGCCACCACCATGCAACGGATTAATGACCTAGAGATGACCCAAGTCGGCCCATTGGTATCCTCAACTGTTGTCATTCAGCCAGAGCCACCCCCTGCCCGCCCTGCCCAACGGCAATCTCAGCCCAAACGTCATGCCCCAAGTAAGCAAAAACAACACAAAAAAAAGCAGCAAAATCAAAAACCCCACCAGCCAAAACGCCAGCCCAAACGCTCCAACAAAAAGATGTCCCCTAACCGACCCAGCCTTTTGGCAATCTGGAGGCGATGGCTGAGTCAGATCTGGCCTCGCTGAGGAGACGGTGCCCCTGGCAACATTATTTTGGGCTAGGATCTGCCCACGCTGGGATCCCTACCCTTTCTGTACCCTATGAACCTGGAGCAATGCTATCGACTACTCGGATTGGAGCCAGGAGCTTCACTAGATGCTGTGAATGAAGCCTATCGAGATTTGGTGTTTGTCTGGCATCCCGATAGGATCCCGGCAGAAAACCAAAGGCTGCAACAGAAAGCTCAAGAGATGATCAAGCAGCTCAATCAGGCCCGCGAGAAGTTGCAATCCCAGCCTGCTCGTCATGCTGCCAACCGGGGTGCAGCGGCGGGCTATTCTCATCATTCGTCCAACCATCACACCCCTGGAGCATACTCTTCAGCCCCCAACGCCAACAACCCCTCAACCTCGCAGTCCTACCAACCTCCCCGCACCAGTTGGGAGCAGCACTGGCGAGAGCAGCAGGAGGCCCGCGAAGCGGAGCGGGAACGCCAGCGGGAACGCGCTCAGCAACGTCGCGCAGAACAAGAGCGGATGCGAGCTGCCGAACAAGAACGGTTGCGCCAGCGCCATCAGGAGATGCAAGCCATGCGGGCTGCGGAGCAGGAACGGCTACGGCAATGGCAACTAGAACAAGAACAGCTGCGGGAGTCTGAGCGGGAGCGAGAACGGCAACAGCGTCGTCAAGAGGTGGAGCTGAAGGCCCAATCCAACCAGAGCAATGGCACGGGATCCCCCAGTGATACGATCTATCGCTCGGGGCGTCAGCGGGGGGATATGAGTGGGGCAGACCTGCAAGGGGCAGATCTACGAGAAGCCTATTTGGAAGGCAAATCCATGCGGGAGCCAATCTGGAAAAAGCGGATCTGAGCGATGCCTTTCTCCATTTGGCGGATCTGAGTGGAGCCAATCTGGAGGAGGCCAATCTGTTTCGAGCCAATCTCCTGGGGGCCAATCTGCAAAAGGCTAACCTCCAAAAGGCCAATTTAATCGGGGCTGACTTGAGTGGGGCTGACTTGAGTGGGGCCAATCTGACAGGAGCCCGTGTCGGGGTCGGCAGCAAGATCATGGTCAAGCTCACTGGAGCCAAGCTGGTGGGGACAATTTTGCCAGATGGTCAAGTCTCAGCTGGATAGGTTCAGCCTTCAATTGTTAGGGTTAGCGTTCTCAAGGGTCAGACAGTTCAGATCCAGCTCCAATAGCTCTGCTGTTAGCTCTAGATCAGGAAACACACCCGATTGGATCCTCTGGGATCCCTTGTGCTCCACAGCATCATACAGGCGGTCATCGAGTAGACACACCGTTACACTGACTGTGATGGGATCCACAATCCAATATTCCTGAATATCTCGCATGGCATACTCAGTCCGCTTAGCTCGATAATCAGTAGTCCGTGTTGATGGACTGACCACTTCTACCACCAATAGAGGAGCGGGATCCTCATAGTCAATCACGGCTTCTCGCTCAGACAAACTCTGCCATTGAGCCGCAGTTAGCACCGTCATATCTGGGATGCGTGAGGTCTCCCACCGACCAGCCCGAGGACTATGGATCCCTACCGTCATCTGTTTGGCAGTCCACGGCAACCCCTGCTGCCTGATATGAACGCGAAAGCTATCGCTGAGAAATTCACTGATCGCCCCATGCCTGCCTGTACCCAAACTCATGGGAATCAAGTCTCCTTGCAGCAGCTCATAACGGGTATCTGAGCCATCTGCATAGGCAAGATACTCAGTCCAAGAGAGCTTTTGAGTGGTCGGTTGAGAGGTGGCGATCATCGTGATGGCGATCCCAATAAGGTTAGATCAAGTTAGGGCTGGAAAATTTCCCCAAAGACCTTTTCGACTTTGTAGCCCGAATCAATCGTTTCCAAGGGATCCTTGCGGAGGCGGTGGCGGAGGCAGATGGTGATCACCCGTTGAATATCGGAGAGGGTGGCTTGGGTGCGGCCCTCAAAAGCGGCCAGTGCTTTGGCGGCTCGGTTGGTGACGATATCCCCCCGCAGCCCATCCACATCTAATTCGGAACAAACCGCCGAGATATTCACCCGCAATTCCCGCTCGATCTGCACCTGGGGTAGCAATTGCTGTGCCCGTTGCAGTTGATCCAAAAGCTCCTGCTGCTTGGACTCATACCCGGTCAAAAAAGGCTCTGGATTGGCCTCAAAGTCAGCCCGTTCCTCCACGATCTTGACCCGCAATTCGGGATCCCGGACGGTATCGATCTCCACAAACATACCGAAGCGATCCAGCAGTTGAGGGCGCAACTCCCCTTCTTCGGGATTGCCGGATCCCACCAACACAAACCGAGCCGGGTGACGAATCGAGATCCCCTCCCGCTCCACCGTATTCCAACCGGAGGCGGCTGAATCCAGCAGCACATCCACCAGATGATCGTCCAGCAGATTGACCTCATCCACATAGAGAATGCCTCGGTTAGCCTTGGCCAATAACCCGGGCTCGAACGCCTTTACCCCTTCTGAAAGGGCTTTTTCAATATCAATCGTGCCGCAAACCCGATCTTCTGTGGCCCCCAAGGGCAAGTCCACCATCGGCACCTGTCGCCAAGCGGTGGGGAGGGATTCTCCGGCTTGCAGCCGCCCCCAAATCTCATCACTCATCAACTCTCGTTGGGAGGGATGGCTATTAAAGGGATCCCCTTCCACCACTTCGAGCTGGGGCAATAGAGCCGCTAGGGCGCGAATGGTAGTGGATTTGCCTGTGCCCCGATCCCCCATGATCAGGACGCCGCCAATTTTCGGATCGATCACATTGAGCAGCAGCGCCAACTTCATTTCGTCTTGGCCCACAATGGCGCAAAACGGAAAAACAGGACGCTGGCGGGTGGCAACTGGGGTCATCGGACACTCAAATGAACAGCTTTAGGATCCTTATTGTATTTCGTTGTGCTGGGATTTCGGTCGGGAGTTCTACCCAGAGGCCCCCATCCTCCAATCGTCTAGGGCGGCTAGGTCTGACATCAACCTGAGATAGCCCAGAGCTAACGTACCCCTATTCCTCACTTCATTTCAGGCCAAAAAATTAGGCCAAAAAATTAGGCCAAAAAAGCAAGCCAGAAAATCAAGCTTGACAGGGAGCAAAATCCTCTACGCTTAGGGCAGGTCTTTTTGATGAGTTACAGCTTTCCCCATGTCGGATATCTTCGTCATGGTTCGCAGTCAGGCTAATATTGCCCTTACCTCTGTTGCCGGGATCCGGTTTGTGGCGGAGTTGCGTCACTATGAGTTCGGTTCTGGGAGCGAGGTTCTGGCCACTGAGGTGTTAGACCTGATCCATGCTGACGCGGGATTCGATGATCTCAAGCCAGGGAACTATAGTGTTGTGATCCGGCACGAACAGATAGAACCCCCCGAAGCCACCGTTGAGGTCTCTATTGATGCCTGCGATCAGGTGGTGTTGTTAACATTTGTCTATCTGGAAGCCGAACAGGTTTTGCTGCGTATTCAATCGAAGATCGAACAGAGGTTGTGAGCCATGTCCATTCGCGTGATCCCATCCCACTCCCTCAAGGCTTTTCGCTATCGGGTTCACTGCTTGGGGCAGTTTTTGTGGAAGGAAACGGATCCCGTCTGTCGGGCCCATCTGTCGATGGAATTGGCAGACGCAGCTTCAACGTTGGCTCAGTTGGAGGCCCAAGCGGCCCATCAGCCCATTGTCGAGGCAGGGATCCCAGGTCATGAGTTGTCCGAGCTGGATGACTCAAGAGGCTCTTTTTCGGCCTGAGACCCTGAGGTTTGCCGCTTGAGCGTTCCAGAATTGATCTGGCAAAGCCTATCGGCATACATGGGGCACAGCACTCCCCTCCAGAAGACGTACCAGAAAGTGTAGATAGTGTAATTAAAAAAGTGTAAATAACTGTCATAGGCGACAGTTTGAAGGAACCTGAGGCGTTAAAACAGGTCAGGGAAACCATCGTTTTGAGTGACTCTTGATCCTTATGACTACATCTCCTGCCAAACGACGCCAAACCTTGATTGGGCTTGCGGTAACCCTGACTGCCGCCTCGCTGACATGGGCTGGTGCCAATCTGATCACAGGTACCGATCCCTCTGCTCTGGCCCAAACCCGCACTTTGACCATGGGCACCTCACCCGACTACCCCCCGTATGAGTTTATGACACCTCCTCAGGCCAAGAGGTGATCGTGGGCTTTGATATCGATATTGCCAATCGGATTGCCGAAGAACTGGGTTTTGAATTAGAGGTGTCAGGGATGGACTTTAGCGGCCTGATCCCCGCCCTCCAAGCCAACCGAGTGGATTTTGTCATGGCGGGCATGACCCCCACCGAGGAGCGGCTCGTCAATGCCGACTTTTCGGATATCTACTTTGAGGCGCAAAACACCATTGTCTCCTTGACGGACAGTGGGTTGACCGATCTGGCTTCTCTAGCCGGCAAGCGGGTGGGCGTCCAACTGGGATCCATTCAAGAAGGAGATGCCCAGGCTCTAGCAGAAGAGGATCCCTCGATAGAGGTGGTGTCCCTCAACAAAATTGGTGAGATTATCCAAGAGATCAAGTCGGGCCGGATCGATGCGGCCATCATCGAGGATACGGTGGCGGAGGGCTTCACAGCCTCCAATCCAGATCTAGAGTTTTCGGTTATCCCCAGCGATGGCCCCAGTGGATCGGCGGTGGCCTTTCCCAAGGGATCCGACTTGGTGGAGGATTTCAACCGAGTGCTGGCGGAGATGCAAGAGAGTGGCGAAATCGAGGAATTAGTGGTGAAGTGGTTTGGGGAAGATTCTCCTGCCCTAGAAGCTGAATGATAGGGAGCCCAGCCTAATCAACTCAGCTGCTAATCAACTCAGTGAAAAGAGGGATCCCTGTTCTTGATCTAGATAGATCGTGATGGGATAGGGATCCCTGGTTTCTCACTTTGTGCTTAGATAATCAGATTGCCCTCATTGGTTGTAATTCTGCTAATTCTCTCGTGAGCATACTGTTGTGAATCTTGATTTTAGTCGGATCCAGGAGGATATTCCTTTTATCCTGGCGGGCATTAGAGTCACCCTGCAATTTACGCTTTTATCGGTCTTATTCGGATTTGCTTGGGGCACGATTTTGTCCCTGTTTAAGATCTCCCGTATTGCTCCTTTGCGGTGGTTTTCGGTCTTCTACACCTCGATCTTTCGCGGCACTCCGTTGATCTTGCAACTGACCCTGATCTATTTTGCCGTGCCCCAATTGACTAACTTTGATATTTCTCCACTGCAAGCTGGGGTTTTCACCTTTAGCCTCAACTCAGGCGCTTATACCTCCGAAACCATTCGAGGTGGGATCCTGGCGGTGGATAAAGGTCAATGGGATGCGGCGGCTTCGTTAGGGGTGCCCTATCGACAGATGATGCTGGATATCGTTTTTCCCCAGGCGCTCAAAAACATCTTGCCCGCCTTGGTGAATGAGAGCATTGCCCTGCTAAAAGATTCGGCCTTGGTATCGGTGATCAGCGTCACAGATGTGATGCGTCGAGCCCAAATTGTGGCGGCCAGCAAGTTTCTCTACTTTGAGCCGCTGATTGTGGCCGGACTTATCTACTATGTCTTGGTAATGACCCTGACTTGGGCTGCCCAACGCTTTGAACGGAGATTGAGAGCCAGTGATTAAATCCACCACCGAACCGGCGATTACTGTTACTGATCTGCACAAGTCTTTTGGATCCCTGGAAGTTCTCAAAGGCATCTCCACCGAGATCTTTGAAGGCACCGTGGTGGCTATCATCGGGCCATCGGGCTGCGGCAAATCCACCTTTTTGCGTTGTCTCAATCGGTTAGAAATGCCCAGTTCTGGCCAGATTTTGATCGATGGCATCAATATCGCGGATCCCACCGTTAATATCCTCAAGGTGCGGCAGCGGGTGGGAATGGTCTTTCAGCATTTCAATATCTTCCCCCATATGACGGTGCTGCAAAATCTCACCTATGCCCCGATCAAAGTCAAAGGGATCCCAGCCTCTGAGGCCAAAGATAAGGCCAAAGATCTGTTGGATCGGGTGGGACTAGCAGACAAGGCCGATGTCTTCCCCTCTAAACTTTCGGGTGGCCAAAAACAGCGGGTGGCGATCGCCCGCTCACTGGCGATGGAGCCACAGGTGATGCTGTTTGATGAGCCTACTTCTGCCTTGGATCCTGAGATGGTGCGGGAGGTGCTGGATGTGATCAAGTCCTTGACTCAGCTCAAGATGACTCTGGCGATTGTCACCCATGAGATGGCTTTTGCCCGCGAAGTGGCGGATCGAATCTGCTTTTTTGATGGCGGATTGTTGGTGGAGGATTCACATCCTACGGACTTCTTTAGCCAGCCCAAAAGTGACCGCGCCCGTCAGTTTTTGGAGAAAATGCTCTGAGCACAGGTGGGGATCCATTGGATCTCTTGACCCAATTATTTGACTCAATTCTTACCTGCATTCTTGCTATAAGAAAAGGAAAAAGGGCTTAAGCTCGTTGTCTAAGCTGACCTAGTGAGTTGATCTAGTGAGTTGATCTAGTGAGTTGACCTAGATAGATCTTCGCCAAGGAGTACCAGCAGTAATGGTTTCTAAGACTAGCTCAATCCCTTTTGATAATCGGACTTGAGGGCGATCACATCCGCCATTTGTTTCAGTTGGATCATGACCTGATGCAGTTGGGATTTGCTCTGGACATCAATGCAAATCTCGATTTGGGCCGTCTTATTGGCAAACGTCCGCACTTGAGCATTCCGCACATTGATCGACCGATCTGACAAGCGCAGCAGAATATCCTTTAGCACCCCCACCCGATCAAAGACATCGAGATGCAACTCAACCGGGTAGGCGAGCGAGTTATTTTGCATCCGCTCAGGATTCCAGCTCACAGGCACAAGCCGATCGCCTGGGATCGATTCCACATTAGGACAGGTCTGGTGATGAACGGAGATGCCGCGATTGAGCAGCGTCACCACCCCAATAATGGGATCCCCAGGTAGGGGGCTACAACACTTGGCCAAATGATGTTTGAGTCCTTCGACCCCCAAAATGGGAGCATCTTTACCAGATTTGGTTGGAGGGGGCGGTGGGGAAGGCCGGAAGGAGAAGATTCCCTGGGATCCCTCTTTCTCGGCTGGGGGTTTGGTGGCATCTTGCAGGCGATTGACCACGGTGGTGACGGTGATCTCCCCATGCCCCAACCCGGCTAGCATCTCCTCCACATCCACATAGTTGAGCCGGTCGGCCACTTTGAACATGCGGTCAGATTTGAGCAGGGCATCCAGACCCGTTTTGCCCAATTCCCGCTCCAAAAGCTGCCGCCCTCGGATGATATTTTGATCCCGATGGGAACGTTTGAACCACTGCCGAATGCGATTGCGGGCAGAATGAGTGGCGACAAAATTGATCCAATCGAGGCTGGGATGAGCGTTCTTCTGGGTAATGACCTGGACGATATCGCCTGTTTGTAAGGGAGTGTCGAGGGGCACCATTCTATTGTTGAGCCGCACCCCAGCACAGTGATCCCCCACTTCAGAATGGATCCGGTAGGCGAAGTCTACTGCACAGGATCCCTGCGGCAGAGCAATAATATCCCCCTTGGGGGTAAAGATATAAACCTCACTCTCAAATAACCCCTCTCGAATGGTTTCCAGATACTCTTTGTCATCCTTAAGATCCTGTTGCCATTCCAAGAGTTGGCGCAGCCATGTCAACCGCTCTTCTTCGGGGGTCAGGCCATTGCTGCCACCTGATTCTTTGTATTTCCAGTGGGCTGCAATTCCATATTCCGCCACATGGTGCATCGCCTCAGTACGAATTTGCACTTCCAAGGGACGGCCTTGGGGGCCAAAGACGGAGGTGTGCAGAGACTGATACCGATTGGGTTTAGGCAGACCAATATAGTCTTTGAAACGGAGGGGGATGGGCCTAAAAGCCTCATGAGCGGCTGCTAAAACCCGATAGCAATCACTATTAGATTTGACGATGACTCGAATAGCAGACAGATCGTAAATCTCATGGAATTCTTTTTTCTGGCGATCCATCTTTCGGTAGATGCTGTAGAGATGCTTGGGACGACCACTGATCTCAAAGTCAGTGAGCTGCATATCAATCAACTTCTTCTTGAGAATGTCGATTGATTGTGCAATTTCGGCCTCCCGCTCTGTCCGTTTGGCTTGTACTAAATCTTGGATGTAGCGGTAGGACTCTCTATCTAAATACTTAAAAGAAAGATCTTCCAACTCCCATTTGAAATGCCAGATCCCTAAGCGGTTCGCTAATGGGGCGAAGATCTGCATCGTCTCTTCAGCAATCTGTTTTTGCTTGTCTTCTGGCATAAACTCCAGCGTTCGCATATTGTGGAGGCGATCGGCTAGCTTCACCACAATGACTCGAATATCTTTGGCCATCGCCAAAAACATACGCCGAAAATTTTCTGCCTGTTGTGCTGTTTTGCTGGAGAAATTGTATTTTGAGAGCTTGGTGACGCCATCTACCAAAGCCGAAACTTCGCTACCAAATTCTGTGGATAACATCTCCGCCGTGATGTCAGTATCTTCGATGACATCGTGTAGGAAACCAGCTGCGATGGTCTCGGCATCCGCCCCCAAATCTCGCAACAAGGTGGCAACGGCAATGGGATGAGCGATATATGGTTCGCCCGATCGTCGCTTTTGGCCTTGATGAAGACGATGACCAAACCAAAAGGCGCGGCGGATCAGATCGATATCTTCAGCATCACAGGGTCGGACTTTATTAGAAGGAGTGCTGTCTAGATCTTGTTTTTTTTCTAGTTCTGTTGTGAGGTCTACTTCTGTTTCAGGTTCAGAATTGAGATCTGTTTTAAGATCTATTTGACTGGACTCTACTTGACTGGACTCTACTTGACTGGACTCTACTTGACTGGACAATGATGTCTGAGTGGAGTCATTTTGTCTCTCGGTGGGTGGCTCAAGAAAGAGTTTTAGCCATTGTGGCAGCTCAAAATCGAGATCCTCAATAGGAAGGGGCTGTGGGTCGATGGAAGAATCTAGGGATCCTGAGGAGGATTCGTCTGTCATGGGATCTGCTAGCACTGCGGCCTCGCCCAAGGGTGGTAGAAAGTGAAGCCATGATCTAACAGTCTAGACCTAAACTGTGGGATCCAGCCACCTCTTTTGATGGCATCACGGTAACCCTCATCGTTCACTCGCGTAATGCCAAAATCCGCAGGATGACGTCCTCCACCATTCGATCTGGGGTTGAGGCTCCTGATGTAATCCCCACTCGGATGGATCCCTCGGGTAGCCAATTGTCAGTTTCAGTCACCGTGCCCCCCAGCGGTTGATGGCGGATGCGGTGGTCAGGGGTGATGCAATCGGCTCCATCAATATGAAACGAGAGCAAGCCTTTTTCGAGGGCAATCTCTTGTAGGTGAGTGGTATTAGAGGAGTTATAGCCCCCAATCACCACCATCACATCAAGGGGTTGGTCAATCAGCTTAAACATCGCATCTTGCCGTTCTTGAGTGGCATTACAGATGGTGTTGAAACTCATGAAATGGTCATTGAGGGCTTGCGGCCCAAACTTACGCAACAAAGTGGTTTCAAACAGTTTGGCAATGGCCAATGTTTCCCCCTCTAGCATGGTGGTTTGGTTGGCAATACCCACGTGATCTAGATCCCGATCAGGGTCAAAGTTGGCAGACGCTGCTTTCTTAAATCGAACTAAAAATTCCTCTCGATCACCGCCATTGAGCAGATAATTACAGACCCAGTGGGCTTCTTCCAGATTGAGCACCACCAAGTATTTATCAGCAAATGAACTGGTGGCTAGGGTCTCTTCGTGTTTATATTTGCCATGAATAATGGAGGTGAATTGAGCGGCCCGATGTTTATCCACCTGATTCCACACTCGGGACACCCACGGGCAGGTGGTATCGACAATTTCATTGCCATTTTGCCTGAAAAACTCCATCTCCTGGACGCTGGCTCCAAAGGCAGGCCAGATCACCACATCTTGAGGTTGGATCCCGGAGAAATCTTTGCGGCCCTGCTGATCATCTACAAAGCGGATGCCCATGTCTTTGAGGTGCTCGTTGACTTGGGGGTTATGGATGATCTCATTGGTGATCCACAGCTGCCGATCGGGGAAACGACGGCGGGCTTCATAGGCATATTCCACCGCCCGTTCCACCCCCCAACAAAACCCAAAAGCTTCCGCCAAATCGATGGTGATGGATCCCTGGGTATAGACATTGCCATTGGCCCGAATCTGAGCCACCAAGTTGCTTTTGTAGGTGGTTTGCAACTCCTCTTGCACGTGGGCTTTGTGCTCTTCAAACCCTTTGGCAAAATAGGTGGAAGATTGCCGCAGACTCTTACGCAGAGCCCGAGGATCCACGGGTGCGGTGGGGGTCTGCTGAGAGGTGGTTAACGACTGGGGATCCATGGGCATTTTGGGTCTGGATGGGTGGCTAAAGTGTGTCCCGCGAGACGGGAGGTCACTACGTTTCACTGTAGCAACGCTTTGACAAACCAGCGCCTCGCCTCATCGATCAGTCCCCATCGATCAGTAATCAAGCTAGTGGATCAGGTCATAGTTTCCCATCCACTGAGGCGACCTGACAGAGTGGATCGGCCTAGACCATTGACTTTCGGGGTAAATGACTTTCGCTGTGATCAAGTGCCTATCCAGCTGCCCCCCCTTGCCTTCCCTATTTGAACTAGCCTTCTCAACCCCGTCGAGAAGCGGAGGGAATCTCACGGGCCATTTCCAGGAAGGATCCCATGATTTTGCCGGGGCGACGGCGAGGACGAGGGGCAGCCACCTCGTTGGGGACAAAAGGAGTGGTGACCACAAAGGCCACAGTGGGTTGAGACCGCAACTGGCTACTATTGCTGGGGACAGAGGGCGTGGCGACTACTACGGGGCCAACTTCAGGAACGGTGCTGGCTGATACGGGCTTCTCAGGGGATCCCACAGACTGCGTTGAGGTCGATGCCGCCTGGGCAGTGGCCATCATTGGAGCAGGCTCAACATCTTCTTTGAAAGCGCCGGTAATATTGTCCACCAGACCACCAAAAAGAATCCCCAGGAATGCTGCAATGCCACCAAAAAGAGCTTTGAACAAGCGCATATCTAAAATCCTAAATTGAACCGACAACTATAAAAATAATATTAAGGGACAATGCAGCAATGGATCCCGGCGAAAAGGGGATTTTGCTCCAGGAATTTAGCTTCACAACCCTCACCTAAAATAAGCAAAATTACTCATAGCGAGAAACTGATCGATGCTCGGATTCATACCATCTCCACGGGATATCAACCCCTTGGGTGAGACCGATTCGAGTCGTTTGAACTAAGCTAGGTGATGGCTGACTCCATTCCAGCCAAAGTGCATCTTGGGGATCAGAACTAGCGGGTGGTTGGAGGCTGATGCCATTCAGACTGCGGCTGATTTGCAGGGCTTGACAGAGCAATCCAGGGCCAGCAGCGATGCGATGGGGTTTGCGGCGTTTAGTGTCCGGGATCCAATCGGGGATAGAGTCAAGTTCTAGGGCGCGGATCAGCACGGCGCTTCCCACCCCAGCTTGATCACTAACCACATTGAGGCAGTGGTAAATGCCATAGATCAAATAGATATAAGCCACCCCGCCCGCTTCAAACATGACTCGGTTACGGGCGGTGACACGGCGGTAGGCATGACAGGCGGGATCCCCTGGTGCATAGGCTTCGGTCTCCACGATTCGGCCTCGGATCTGCAACCCGGAGTTCCATTGCCTGACCAGCGTACAGCCCACCAGATCGGGGGCTACCTCTGGTGAGGGTCTTTGCAGCCATGCGGGCGAGATCACCTGAGGGAGGATCCCTGAGGCAGTCACACTGTTGCTTGTCATGGGTGAGGACACGTTCGCAGCCATAACGCAGGGATCCCGGCCAAATCCAAAATGTCGGGGATCCGCTCCTCTTTTTTGATTGCCATCAGGTGGACCCCTTGGCAGAGCTGCTGGGCATAGCGCACCTGCTCCGCCGCAATCTGGATCCCTTCTTCGAGGGGGTTATCGGCTGCGGCTAGGCGATGGATGATGTCGTCAGGAATCTTGACGCCGGGTAGAAAACGATTGATGAAGGCGGCATTTTTGGCGGATTTGAGCAAAAAGACCCCCGCTAAGATCGGCTTGCCACCGGCCTGACCAAGCTTGTCCATAAACAACTCAAATGCAGCAAAATCGGTGATCATTTGAGTCTGAAAAAACTGGGCTCCCATCTGTAACTTGCGCTCAAATCGCCGCTGCAAACCCGAAAAACTGCCGCTCTGGGGCTCCACTGCCGCCCCCGCAAACAACCGAGTTGCGCCATCCGGCAGAGCCTTGCCATCTACATCCAACCCTTGATTGAGATGGCCAATTAGCCGCAGCAACCGCACCGATTCCAGATCAAAGACCGCCTTGGCTTGGGGGCAATCTCCCACCGTCACCGGATCCCCGGTCAAAGCTAAAACATTGCGTAAGCCCAGCGCTGCTGCCCCCAACAGATCCCCCTGTAGGGCAATGCGGTTGCGATCCCGACAGGCCACCTGATAGACGGGTTGGATCCCTTGTTGCTGGAGTAACCAAGCTGCCACCAACGGACTCATACGGGCGATGGCTCGGTTGGAATCCGTCACATTGACCGCATGAACTCGCCCCCGCAACGCCCCCGCCTTGCGAACCATCTCACTGGGATCCGATCCCTTGGGGGGGGTGACCTCTGCTGTGACCAAAAAGTCCCCCCGCTGGGCCGCCAGCTCCAGATCAGAGTAGCCAACGGGATCCTGGACGAGAGGAGCGGGCAGGGGACTGGATGGACTCATAGGCTTGCGGAGCAGTAGAGGGGATCTAAAAAAACGTGTCTTTTCTCATTCTCGCCTTACCCTACACCGTTGGCCGAGCATCTCCAAATTGAGTGGGACTTAGCTCAGGGCAAACGCTTACTCCAACATTTTCCTAGTCAGCCCCGCTTTGAGCTGCCTTATCGCAAATAGTAGGGTGAGCGGGTCAATCCTGTGGCCCGGTCTGGCTCTTGCGATGGACGCATCGACCGCAGTTTGACGGTGCCATTGCCGGGGATCCCATCCCAAACTTTCACCATTAGACCTCTTGCATAAATGAGAGAGAAGAGAGATACCAGAGGTGACCTGGTGGATAAGGCTATGACCGACGAGGACGTCAAATCACTACCCCCAGCAGCGTTCAAGAGTCTTACAGGGGGGCGGACAGAAACGTTTGAGCAATGGTTGCCTACTTGACCCCTCACTTGCAGCGGCAAGGACACAGAGGGGGACAAAACAAGCTGAGTGTTGCTGAGCAACTGCTGATTTGCCTGAGTTATTGGCGAGAGTAGCGCACCTACTTTCACATTGGCCA
>JAAUUM010000009.1 GCA_012031565.1 Synechococcaceae cyanobacterium SM2_3_2 | reverse complement strand
GGTAGGTCAGCATCACTTCCCATCGGTTACGAGCCGCCGGATCCCGGTCAAACACACAGGCGATATCCTCTCGCACCAACCCCCAAAAGCCTAACCCCTGCGGTGATGACCCTAAGACAGGCTCCCCTGAGGATAAGCCCTCCGGTGAACTGGTGGGGTTGTGATCGTCAGTTTTGCCCACTTGATGGGGATGCGATTGCCGAAAATTAGCTGCATCTTGGGATCCTGACCTCTCAGCCTTGGGAGCGAGATCACCCACCTCAACGGGATCCAGTTGTGATGAAGGGGAGGGCATGAGGGACGAGTGCAAGGGTTCTCCCTCATCCTAATTGACTCTCTCGCATAGCCCTGTCTCAAAAATGTACCTCAGGCGTCTTCCTGATCTGCTGCACCTGGATCCTTGTTGGCGGTTAGCAATCAGGATGCTGATAAACGCCGCCAGTGGTAGCTTGTCGCCCCCCCCGAGATGGTCTACAATCCCCTACAGGTGAGGAGTGGACATCAGGAGAGGGAAGCGCGGACGAAACACGGACAGTCCCGTTTCCCTCTTTTGATCTGACTGATGATCTGACTGACTCATCACAACTTTATTCTGTGATTCTTTACAGGGCTCGATAAAGTGCTGGATTGGTATCAACAAAAATAGCATCAACAAAAATAGCAACGGCAAAGAAATAGACCACAAGAATCTGAAAGCTCAGGCTGCTGGGGCCATTTATGCCACTCTAGAGGCCACCGAGGTAACAGGTTTTTATGATCGGGATCCTGTTCATGTTTGTGGTTCTGCTGGCTCTCTCAGCCTTGTTTTCGTCAGCAGAAACAGCCATCACCACGATGGACGAACTCAAACTCAATAACCTGATCGAGGAAGAAGGGGATCCCAAAGGTCTCTATCTGTTGGTGCGAAACCGTCGGTCGCGATTTATTACCACCCTGTTATTAGGCAATAACTTTATCAATATCGGCACAGCGGCCTTAGCCACCAGCCTCTTCATCGATTTGTTTGGGCCCGAATTAGGCGGCTTAATTGCGACCGCCCCCACCACCCTCATGGTCTTGCTCTTTGGGGAGATCATGCCCAAGTCGTTTGCTGTAAGCCGTCCGATCCAGGTTTTCCAATGGACAGTGGCCCCCATCTATTGGCTCTCGGTCATTCTGCATCCATTTGTGATGTTGTTCGAGAATTTGGTGCAGCGACTTTTCAGTCTGATGCAGTTGGCTCCGATCTCCTCTGAAGCCTCGCTGCGGGATCTAGAAATGCTGATCGAAATGTTGGGGCAGCGGGGTCTGCTGGACTGGCAGAAACGGCGACTGTTGCGGGGTACCCTGTCATTGGATCGCCTCACCGCCCGAGATGTGGCCAAGCCCCGGGTCAGGATGGAAACAATCTCTCATGAGAAAACCCTGGGGGATGTGGTGGAGCTGTGTCTGGCCACCGGTTACTCGCGCATCCCAGTGCAGGAGGACTCCAAAGACGAGATTGTCGGCATCATCCACCTCAAACAGGCGCTCCATCAGCTTAGAAAAGAGGGAGATCGGCCACTGGGAGAGGTGATGAATCCGCCCATTTTTGTGCCAGACACCAAGCGAATTGGCCCCTTGATGAAGGATATGCTGCGCTCTCGACAACATCTGGTCATCGTGGTGGATGAGTTCGGCGGCACGACTGGATTGATCACCTTGGAGGATTTGTTAGAGGAACTGGTGGGAGACATCTACGACGAAAGCGATCTTTCGCCCCTCCTGCGGCAGCGAGGCAATCGACTCTAGCGGTTACTTCCTCGCGGGAATTTCCGCCATAAAGACTGGCTAAGCATCAGGATCGGGCTTCAGGTCTACAGGTTTGCCCACCACCATAGCGGGATCCAACGGCTCTTGGATTTTGAGACCGGGGGGGAAGTCCTCGCGGGAACGAATCTGCTGCAATAGCTCTACTGGCACCTTTAAACCCATTTTTTTGCCGAGGGCGGCAACCACATCCCCTTTATCGATCAACCCCGCAATGGCACCCGTAGGGGTGAAAACCGGAATCTGGGTGGCTTGGTTATGCTGCATCAACAATACCGCCTGCTTGAGGGGAGCATCCTCTCGCACCCCCTGCAAGTCGGTCATCGGTCGCAAAATGGCCTCAAGAGTGATTTGTTCCCATTGGCTGCGCTCAATGCCACTGATCAAATCGGGTCGGATCATGCCCTTGTAGCGGCCATCGGCTTCGGCAAAAAAGATCTCGGGGGGCTCGACAGGGGCACCTTCTTTGGTGGACGGCGTGGATCCTGAAAAGAGGGCGCTGGTGCTGATCATAAAGCGATCGACAAACTCTCGCACCGTCATTGATAGATCCAAGACCCGAAAACGGCGGCTCATGGCATCCCCTGCCTTGAGGGACTCCAACGCTTCCTGTTGGCGATTGGCCTGAGCGAACATGCGGGCATTGCCCAAGATGAACCAGCCCACCAGCGCGATCCACAGCCCACCGGGCAGCCCCTGCAAGAAAGACAGGATCCCTAACCCAATTAAGCCCATGCCCAACCACTGCCCCGACCGCGAGGCCCACAGGATCCCTTTGGCTTTATCGCCGGTGATGCCCCAAACAAGGGCCCGCAAGATCTGGCCACCATCTAGGGGTAATCCCGGCAATAGGTTAAAGATGCCGACAAACAAGTTGAGATCAGCCAAAAGCAGGACAATCTGATGTACGGGGGTTTCCTCCGCAATCCAGCCACTGAGTAGCAACAGATTGAGCAGGGCAAAGAGACTGAGGTTGAAGGCTGGCCCCGCCAAAGCGACCCAAAAAGCAGATGCGGCAGTGGGAGCCTCTCGTTCGATGTTGGCCACTCCCCCAAAGACAAACAACGTGACCGAACGCACTTTCAGCCCGTGGGCCAGAGCCACGACACTGTGGCAAATCTCGTGCATCAAGATGGAGGCAAACAGTCCTGCTGAGGCCAAGACCCCCCAGAAAGCTGCCATCCCCTGCGTCATCTCAGGGAACTGCTCCGCCAAAGCCACCGCATAGAACAGAGTGATCAGAGCCGCAATGGCAAACCAGGAATAATCCAAAAAGATAGGGATCCCAAACAGTTTCCCGACCCGCCAACCACTTTGCATCTGCTTGTACTCCTAGCTCAAGGGGACTGCCACTTATCTTTCTCCCATTTTTCTCCGATTTCCTCTGGAGTTAACCCTTGGGGACTCAACCTTGGGGACTCAACGAGAAAGAAAAGGGGCTGATAACTTCCCCTTGATCGGCTTATGAATCATCTATGGATCATCGTGACGATGGAAATCCTGAGACTCAACCTTTATTGCTGACAATCACAATGGAGTTATCCGTGGATCGGAGCACAAGATCTCGGGGAGGTCTTTTCTCCAGTTTGACACTCTCCTTGAGATAACGGGTAAAGGCAGGACACTTTTGTCTAAAAGTTCAAAATGTTCAAGACAGGGGCGCTTGATCGAAGGCATCTCCCCTAACCTACCGCCAAAAGCCGGGGATCCCCCCTCAAAATGTCCAGGGATCCCCCTTTTCTGATCGGGGCAGCAGTGCCAGGATGGGCAAAACAATTCATTCTTCCATCCCACTCTCTTCACCTCAAGGAACCACAATGATGCCAGATATCCCTCCTTCTAACCCGGCTCCCCAATCTGGACGATTGTTATCAGTGGCTCAAGCGGTGGCATTGATGCTGGTGGCCGCCAGTGGATCCGCTCTGGGCACGTGGGCTTTGTTAGGATCCCCGGCTCAATCTGAGGCATCCCCGCAGCTGGTGGCCCAGTCGGCTCCGGCCCAACCTCTCCCCGGCACCCAAAACTTCATCACGGACGTGGTGGATCAAGTTGGCCCCTCAGTGGTAAGGATCGACACGTCTCGTAACCTAGCCAACCGCGCTCAACCGGACTTTGAGGATCCGTTTTTCCGCAATTTCTTTGGGCAAATGCCTCCGATGCCTGAGCGAGAACAACAGGGATCCGGGTCTGGGTTCATTCTGAGTGAAGACGGCAAGATTATCACCAATGCCCACGTCATCGACGGCGCAGATCAGGTTCTGGTTACCCTGCGGGATGGCCGCGAGTTTGAGGGGCGCGTGATCGGCACCGATTTGTTGACGGATGTGGCGGTGGTTCAGATCGATGCTTCTGCTCTACCGGCGGTCTCGCTGGGAGATTCTGACCTGTTGCGGCCTGGGGAATGGGTGATCGCCATCGGCAACCCGCTCGGGCTTGACAACTCTGTCACCGTTGGGATCGTCAGTGCCACAGGTCGCTCTAGTGGCGAAATCCGGGCGGGGGCTGACCGTCGGGTGGAATTTATCCAAACCGATGCGGCCATTAATCCGGGCAATTCTGGTGGCCCCTTGATGAATGCCAACGGCGAGGTGGTGGGGGTCAATACCGCCATCATTCGCGGTGCTCAAGGGCTGGGATTCTCGATCCCGATTAACAGAGTTCGGGAGATTGCCGATCAACTGATTGCCACTGGACGGGTGGAACGGGCTTACCTCGGGATCCAGATGGTGACCCTGACGCCTAATGTGGCCCGCGATTTGAATGCGGATCCCAACACCGACTTCACCATTGAGGAGACAAGAGGGGTGGTGGTGGTGGCGATTCAACCGGACTCACCTGCCCTGAGAGCTGGGTTGCAGATGGGGGATGTGATCACCGCCATCAATGGAGAAGAGGTGACGGAATCAACTCAGGTGCAGCGATTAGTGGAAAGCAGCCCCATCGACCAATCCTTGGAGCTGGAGCTGCAAAGACAAGGCCAAACCTTGAGGATCCCTGTGGAATTGGCCGCGTTGCCTGAGAGCTAACGCTCGCTCCAGAGCTTGTCAAGAGCTTGTCAGTCCAGCGTCCAGCGACTCAATCGGATGAGGGTGTTGAGATCATTTCCTCTCAGCACCCCAAACTTAGGCCACAATGAAACAATGCTAATTTGCAATTCCACATTTGCAATCCCAAGTGATTAGGACAGGAGTGCGCCCCCAATGGATCCTTTGATTGAAGATAGAATCCGCGATCAGATTCGCCAAAACCCGATTTTGATCTATATGAAAGGCACCCCTGAGATGCCAATGTGTGGGTTTTCCAACGCGGTGGTGCGGACATTTGATCAGTTTGGCTATGCCTACGGCTCGGTCAATGTACTGGAAGATGCCGATGTTCGTCAGGGCATCAAAGCCTTTTCTAACTGGCCGACCATTCCCCAAGTCTATATTCAAGGGGAGTTCGTTGGTGGCTGCGATATTATTCTCGAAATGCACCAACGGGGTGAGCTAGAACCCTTGGTGAAGCAGGCTATGGCCCAATCTCTGGCCTAGTTCTCGCCCTACAGCTACCCTACAGCTATAGCCTCTTCTCGACCCCATGAACATTGCAGAGCGGATCCGAACGGTCTTAATAGACAAGTTGGAAGCGACAGCAGTCAAGGTGCAGGATGATTCTCACCGCCATGCTGGTCATGCTGGCCGCAAGGATCCCCTCAGTTCCGGGGGACACTATACCGTCTGGGTGGCTTCGGGCTTATTTGTTGGGCGGTTGACCCTGCAAAGGCATCGGCTGGTCTATGATGCCTTGGCTAACGAGATCGGACAGACCATTCATGCCCTTAGCCTTCATACGCTATTGCCTGACCAATGGGAGCAAGAAATGGGGATCCCGGTAGAGCCAGAATAATCCCGATAAGCTGAATGATCGGCAGGCTGAGTAACAGGTCTGAACCGGGTAGGCTAAATCTTAGCTTGTAAACTTACCCCAGCAGGGTCGAATCCCAGAGCATTAAAGCACCTGAAATGGCCAGCAGTCCTCTCACCATCATGCGTCCCGAAACGGTGTGGTGAGCGACCATCATCCATTGCCAAGTTTGAGTCATCTGGCGCTGACGTTCCCGCCACTGAACCAGGGATCCCGCAGGTAGGGGGCGATGCTGGGGGTGAGGGAGGAGATTCATGCCGATCAAAACCTTGGGGACAGGGCGAGAAGGCTAATCCAGCAACAAGGCTAATCCAGGAACAACGAAAGGCTGGAATGACTTTGTTGGGAATAGCCAACGTTCCACAATTTTACAGCTTCAATTTGGGATCCCCATCCCACCAAATGGGGGGATCCTTTACAGTAAAGCGACAGTCTCTCAAGTTCTCCAGTCATGGATCCCATCAGCAGCAATCTTCGCAGTGTTCACACCACCAATCTGCCCCAGATCCTGAATCAGTTGGGGGTCTCGCTGCTGGTGTCCACCTATCAGGCGGGCAAGCTGATTGTGGTACGGGCAGATGGAGCACAGCTCAATACCCATTTTCGAGTGTTTCAAAAGCCGATGGGGTTGGCGGTGGAGGGCAATAAGCTGGCGGTTGGCTGTGCCCACCAGATCTGGGAGCATCGCAATAGTCCAGCGGTGGGGCAAAAGTTGGATCCCCCTGGCAAGCATGATGCCTGTTTTATTCCCCGTGCCACCCATATCACTGGCGATATTGATATTCATGAGATGGCCTATGGGCGAGAGGGGCTGTGGTTTCTCAATACCCGCTTTTCTTGCCTCTGCACGTTGGATGCTGACCATAGCTTTGTGCCTCGCTGGCGACCTCCTTTTGTCAGTGCCTATGATCTGACGGATCGATGTCACCTGAATGGGTTGGCGATGGTGGACGGGATCCCTCGTTTTGTAACGGCGCTGGGAGAGACGGATACCGCTGGGGGCTGGCGGACGAATAAGGCCAATGGCGGCCTGTTGATGGATATCACCTCTAACCGGATCCTGGTGCGGGGGTTGTCGATGCCCCATTCTCCCCGCTGGTATCGGGATCAGCTGTGGGTCTTGGAGTCAGGCCAAGGCACTTTGGCGCGGGTGGATCTCCAGCAGGGCACTTGGCAGCCGGTGGCGGAGATGCCGGGTTTCACGCGGGGCATTGATTTCTGTGGGCCGATTGCTTTTATTGGCCTCTCGAAGGTGCGGGAGTCGGCGGTGTTTAGCGGGATCCCGATTACCCAAAAACTGACCGAGCGGATCTGTGGGGTTTGGGTGGTCAATATCGAGAGTGGTCAGACCTTGGGATTCTTGCGCTTTGAAGAAGGGGTAGAGGAGATCTTTGCGGTGCAGGTTTTGCCCAACACCCGCTTCCCAGAGGTCTTGGGGGATCCCAGATTTAATGATGATGAACAAGAGAGGCTATTGGGCACCTCCTATGTCTTGCCGGATGAGGCTTTGCAACAGATGGCGACTGGGGATCCTGCTCCTCTATTTCGACCCGATTGTGGGGATCAAGACCCAGAGCCGATGGTGACTCATTTTGCTGTGGTGGTGCCTGTCTTTAATGTTGAGCGAAAGGGCTGGGAAATTCTAGAACGAACGCTACAGAGTATTCAAGCTAGCATCGACTTCTTTTATCAAAAGTATCCTTACTCCGAGCGGATGCGGCATGAAATTGTGATTGTGGATGATGCTTCCACCGATCAAACTTGGACTCGACTACAAGAATGGGCCAGTACTAAACCGTGGGTTAAGATCGTTCGGCAAGAGGAGAATCAAGGACTAGCAACAACTCGTAATCGAGGAGTGGCAGCAACTACAGCTCAGGCGATTTTCTTCTGCGACGACGATGACTTATTCTTGCCCAATCATGTTCTAACTTGTCTACAAATACTCAATCGCCCGCTTAATCCCAACACGGCTAATCCGATTTATCGCTTGCCTAGTAGCTATCCTGCGGCTGTCAAAACAGGCATCAAAATAGAGGATCCTCTTCATCCCTACTGGGCAGAACAAATCAAGCAGGTACACACCCTGAATCTCTGCATCCGCCGCGAGGCTCACGAGTTCATTGAGGGTTTTCCCAGCCAAGATCCCTTTCGTCAGTCCATCTATGGAGGTGAGGATCAAGCCTATGCTGCGTGGCTGACCACCTTTTTTAGCATCATTTGGATCCCTGAAGAGACTGTCGAATATCGCCGTTATCCCGGTAATCATTTAGATTTTCAGCTCAAAAAGTTTCAATCTGCTCCCCATACTTATCAAGAACCCATCACCCCCCAGCAGCAAGGTTACCTGCAACAGATGGCTCAGATCACCCAATCTCATCTCCAACATTTGCAGCACAAATTTGAGACTGATTACAATCCCGATCACCTTTTTGCCCAAGCTCAGTCCTCATCAGATCCTGCCCAAGCCATAGCTCTACTGAAACGCTGCCTAGCCTTGGATCCCGCCATGCAGGTGGCACAGCAAGCTCTAGCCCAATGGGATCCCTCCTGTCGCCCCAAAGAGGATCCTGACTTTTACCTACAACAAGGGATCCAAGCTCATGGACGAGGGGAGCGGAAGCTGGCAGCTGAGTATTTTCGTCGCTGTCTGGAGCTGGATCCCAGCATTAAAGTGGCCCGCTATAACCTGGGTGTAACCTGTGGCGATATTGAGCAATGGCAGGAAGCTGAACAACATCTAAGAATCTCGATCCAAGAGGATCCTGACAATGCCCGAACACATAATTCCTTGGGCTATACCTTTGCCAACCAGAATCGTCTGGATGAGGCAATTCAGCTCTATGACAAAGCCATTGAACTGGATCCCAGTTTTGCCGATGCCCACATGAATAAAGGTATGGCACTGTTGAAATTGGGATCCCTACGGGATGGATGGAAAGAGTTTGAATGGCGGTGGCAAACCAATCAATTCACTGCCTTCAAATGCCCTCATCCTCGCTGGGCTGGAGAGGATATTTCTCAAAAGACACTGCTGGTGCATACCGAGCAAGGGGCAGGAGATGCGATCCAATTCGTTCGGTTTATCCCTTTAGCATTGCAGCGCTGCCAAGATCTGATTGTGGTGTGTCCCCATCATCTCACCCGTCTTTTTCAGCAGGTATCAGGGATTAGCCAGATCTATAACGCTGGAGATATCCCGCTTTCATCCTTTCAAGTCTACTCACCCATGATGAGCTTGCCAGGTTGCTTGGATATTGACCTCAAAGGGATCCCTAATCAAGTTCCTTATCTCAAGATTCCTCCTGTCAGACCAGATCTACAATCTCAACTCAATCTTGTTTTTCAGCCTCAGAATGGAAGCTCTCATCATCCCCAAGGCTTTAAAACCAAAGCTATAAGACCGCCTAATGCCAACCAAAAGAGTTTTCATGTCGGCATTTGTTGGGCCGGTAGTCCCACCCAAGGTAATGACCACAATCGTTCTAGCCGTCTCCAAGATTGGCTACCTCTTTTGAGCCTCAAAGGGATCCAGTTTCATAGTCTGCAAAAAGGCCCGCAGGTCTCACAGTTGGATCAACTTCCAGGATCTATATCGGTGATCAATTGGGATCCCTATGTTCAAGACTATGCCGATACAGCAGCCATTCTTGCTCATCTGGATCTGGTGATCAGTGTCGATACCTCAGTGGTTCATTTAGCAGGCGCATTGGGACGACCCACCTGGACATTACTTTGTCACAATTGTGATTGGCGTTGGCTTTTGGAACGTGAGGACACCCCCTATTACCCCACCATGAGACTGTTTCGGCAAGACACCCCTAAGCAATGGGATCCCGTGATGCAAAAAGCTAAAGTTTCACTGTTGTCCCTGATAAGTTAAGCCTTAGGAATTGAGGCGTGGGGAGTGTTTGACTCCAAGATATAGAGAATCGGATTGAGCATAAACCGCAAAGATCTGGCTGATCATGTGGGGGCCGAGCTGTTCATAGTAGTCGATGGCTAACTTGCCGACAGATTGTGTTGTCATATAGTCATAACTCCCCCCCAAAAAGCTCCTACCACCGGAATTGCTTTGCTGAGGGACTTATGCAAGACCCGCTCCACCATCTTGCCCTTGGCTGACTCCCACAGGGCCGCTTTGATGTGTTGCGAGACTAGGCTGCTGGGGGCACCCGTTTGTGACAACCGTCGAGCAGGGATCGGGGGGCTGGTTATCTTGGGATCCCACGATGGATCAGGTTCAGCCCTCAATTGAGATTGCATCTTCATTGATTCTTTGGTAACAAAAGCCTTGATCTCTTGCATTGACTTATTAGAAAGCAGCAAAAAAATATCGGTTTTGAGCTCATCTTTGTTGTCCGGCAAATCATCATAGAGATAAGCAATTGCCTTGATGGTGTAGGCTTGAATTTTCCAGGCTTTGGCCAGATCCATCGGCAGCACCGCTGGCATCGCCATAAATCCCCCTAAGCCCGCCAGGGCACCCCATAGACCATTAGCCACAGATTGTTGAGTGATAATTTTGTGGGCCAGCTGGCGTTTAGAGGCGGTGGGGTGCTGTTGACGCAGGCGGTGGATGGTCGCCTTTACCTTGTCTGAGTCAGAAGCCACCACCCACTCCACAAGCGAATCGATCCCCCGAGCTAGGGCATTGGGATCCAAGGATTTGGCGGACGAATTGAGCAAGCGGCCTTTACCCAACGATGACTACCCTCCACGATAGCCATTGCTGGAATGGTTGGAACACATCGGCTGACCCAACTGCCCCTCCAGAAAGTGGCTCTTTTCAAGTCATTAGCGATGGTGCCATCCGGGCTCCTAGTGCCCCCGATAGCCAACCGATGACCAATCGTTAAGCCAAGGGGAGATTACTCTACCCCAAACCAACGCTGTAGCCCTGCTGGGACTTGAGAGTGCTGGGATCCCGGCTGAAAGATTCGATCCAAGGGGATCCGAGTGCAAAACGATGACCTCAAGATGATTTCAAGGCTGGCCAGTCAGGGATCCCGTCACTTCTGCCACAAGGAGAAAAGCCGGGATCCGAGAGCCTACGATAGGATAATAAAGCGAATCCGTTTTCTTCTTTTTAACTATTCATGACCGCCGCCATCGCCGTCCCCAAAGTTAAGCTCAAAAACCCTCCTCTCACCCTTCACACCATGGGGGATCAGGTACTGCGTCAACCAGCCAAACGGGTGAGCAAAATCAATGAAGAGATCCGCCAACTGGCGCGGGATATGCTGCAAACCATGTATAGCTCCGATGGCATTGGGCTAGCGGCTCCTCAGGTGGGAGTCCACAAGCGGATTATTGTGGTGGATCCCCATCCTGATAAGGCGGACACATTGCCCCTCGTGTTAATCAACCCCGAAATCAAGGGCTATGGGGGATCCAAAGTGATCGACCAAGAGGGATGTCTCAGTGTCCCCGGCGTCTACTGTGATGTCACCCGCTATGACGAGATTGTCGTCTCCTTCAAAGATGAGACGGGTCGCCCCCGCACCGTTAAAACCTCTGGCCTGCTGTCACGGGTGATCCAGCACGAGATCGATCATCTGGATGGAGTTCTGTTTGTGGACTTGGTGGACAATGCTTTGCTGCTGGATCAGGAGCTGCGTAAGCGCGGCTTCACGATGCAGGATGTCATTCGCAAGAGTGCTTGAACTCTGTGGCGAACTGGCAACAGACTAAAATCACGAAGTTCAAAAATTTAAGTTCAACAATTCAACCTGGATCCAGTGGGAAATTGGATTCGTTGGTCACAGATTACCCCTGTTAAGATGGCGTCGGTTAGACGGGCTTCAGGTTCTTGATCATTCAGGCACTTGATCAAGGGCTGAAGAGTGTGGGGATCCAATATTGAACTGACCAACTGCTAAAAATCACAAAGTGGTGTATTTTGACATCTCCACTTTTTAATCTTTTTGATAATTCTTTTTGATAATGATTAAGCAAGATCTAGGAACACATCCCAATTCACTCCTCCAGTTGCCAATCCTGCCGTCGGGATCCCGATGTAGAGGTAGCAGCCCCAAAAGTCTCGGCAAAAAAACAAGCGGTGCGGGAAGACAAAATGCCCATAACAGCTAAGGTTTGGCTCACTGTTGCCCCTGATCCTTGCTCCTGAGCCGTTCGCCGAGCCTGGTCGATCTGAAACCTTGTCACCAGCCCAGAAGCCACCAGAAAATCCTCCACCGTGCGGGATCCCATGAGCCGTGCCCCAAAGCCCCCATCCCCGAAAAATTTGACGGTCTCAGGCTTGAGTCCCGTTGAACGGGCCAACACATCCGTAAAAGTCCCCCCCTCTTGCTCCCAATGGTGCAGTGTGGTCTGAATCGCCTCAGCCTTGAGCAAATCGATAGCAAAGAGCTGAGCCAGGATCCGTTTGATCCAGGGGGTGGCTTGGTCGAATCCATCCAGAGTCAGCTCTAGCTCCATCTCGACCTCGGCTAAATCTGGGATCCCAGCCTTTTGATCTTGTTCGGCTTGATCTTGATCGGTAGGCTGAGGTGGCGGGGCTATGGGCGGGGAGGCCGACGCAGATCCGCCCGCAGCAGTCGGAGATGATACCATCGCCAGTCCACTGGCAGGCTGAAAAGCCAGAGCTGTCTGAATGGGAGAAGCTGAGCCAGCATTTTGCTGCAATCGCTGGATCTCCCGCATCAAGTCCTGTTTCTTTTCCATCTCCCGCTGCCGATCTTGGTTGATCTGCTCGATCTGGGAGGTGTAAAGCTGGATGTGCTGCTGGGCTCGTTGTTCGGCCTTCTGCCGCTCCTCCCGCTCTGTGGCCAACGCCGCCTCTAATTGCTGGATAAAGTCTCGCTGTTGCTCCACCTCCATATCCAACAAATCTTGCCCCATCTGCATCTGGCGTTGATGTTCCGCCTGTTCCGCCAGACTCGCTTGCAGGGTTCTGAGTTCTGAGAGTAGATCTTCGTAACTCGGTTGGCCTCGCCCAGGGGCGCTGGAGCCAGTGAATACCCCACTGGAGGGGGAGGTCAGGGAGGACTGCTCCTGTAACTGTTGAATCCAAGCCTTGAGATGCTCGATCTCCCCTTCCAGCAAGATAGTCTGCTCTAGCAAAGCCGCCCGTTCTGTGCGTAGACGTTTTTCTTCACTCCGGCTGGTGAGAAGCTGCTCCTGAAATTGAATCTGTTGGGCGCGGGCCTGCTGTTCTGAGGCTTCTAGGGCTTGGGCCTGCTGTTGAGCTTGCCGATCCATTTGCTCTTTGAGCAGCCGTAGTGCTTGTTGTTGCTTCTCCGTTAGCCGATCTTTGTGGTCCAGTTGACTTTCCAGGTCTTGGATCCGTTGTTGATCTAAAGTGTGGGCCTTAAAGAGAGTTTGGTGGGCCTGCTGCTGCTGTTGCAGATGAGCGGTCGCCTCCGCCAAAGCCCGTTGCAGTTCAGCCGAGCGCTCTTGTTCAATTGATTGGCTGACCTCAACCTCCTCCTGTAGCTGCTGATTCAGGGCCGTTTGGTCGTTGAGTTGGGCCTGCAATGCCTCCACCTTCAGGGCCAAAACCTGATTGCGTTGGTTCAGCGATTCCAGATGCAGGGAGTTTTCCTGACGGTCGAGCTGGGCATTCTGAACAGACCAGTAAAGCGGTTGCAGATCCTCAAGCGAAGAGTAGAGCGAATAGGCCAGGGATCCCTCTTGAGGGTCTCCCTCTTGGCCGATGCTAGCTATCGCTTCCCAGGCATTGGGTTGAGGATGGAGAAGCAGTTGCGCCTGTCGGGTGATGGCCCCGTGGAGCTGAGTTAGGGTCAGCTGTTGGTGTTGTACCAGATGATCAGCCCAGGCCGGGATCCCTGTGGTGTTAACCGAATTTAGGTCAAACTGCACCTGACGGATCGCCTCTTGCCACTGCTCTAGGGTGAGCTGCTGGGTCAAAAGTAGAATATCTCCCAAGCCCAAGTGCTGGGTACAAACATGGGAATAGAGTTCCATCGGCTCTGCCCACCCATGCGCTAGACATATCTCGGTGACGGTCAAAGGGGTTTCGGCAGACTCATAGAGAGCCCAAGCCCACTGACTGGCGGTCAACACCCCTCTATCCACCAGAGCCGTCTCCAATGGGATCCCTGAATCAGCATTCAGGAGAGGGGAAAGGTCTTCACCTAGCGGCGTGCTAGGACGAGCAGTCATCGAGGGTTCCTGAGGTAGTGCCTTGGATCATACTTTAGTCGAATCAAAGGTGAAAACCAGCCGGAAGTGATGAAAGGAAGAAGAGGTTTGGGGAAATCTTCTCAAAGCTGAGGTGTTTTCTCTGTTCAGTGGTTGCACAAAAGATTGACAAGCAGTAGAGGAAGAAGGGGGATCCGTTAAAGACTAGACGGTGGTGATGGCTGTGATCTGCCCATCAAGCGTAGCCCAGTAGGTTTCGACCGTGAGGTGGGCAAAGCGGGACTGGATCTCCTGTTTGGCCTGTTGCAGATAGTGACGATGAACCTGTTGTTCTCGGACAGGATCCTGACTTAAACGGGGATCCAGCTTGAGGGCATAGGCTCCACAATCTTGATGATCCAGGAGGATCACCCGCTGAATATGGTGCAGCTGGTGGGCTATCTCCAGTTGATCCCAAAAGGCGTTGGCATCGGCGGCATGGGGAAAGCCCGCCACAGCCAGGGATCCTCCGGCCAAGGCTGTCCAATCATAACGGCCCTCCAAATCAAGGGTTTGCAGAAAGTGCTGCTCAGACTTGATCATCCGGTAATCAATACAACTGAGCACCAAAGCTTCGACTGACGCAGCGGCTGAGGCGGGCCAACCACCGGTGCCACTGAGCGCCAGGATCCCCATGCCAGCTAAGAACTGCCGACGCGGGATCCCTCTGGGACAACAGGTACAGACAGTCATTGGTGCTGATGAGGGAAAAGGGTTTACGGACATATTTTCAAATCTAAAGTAATAAAAATCTTCTGTTTTTTTCAAAAGGTTGACCATCAGGCTGGCAGAGGGTTGGGGAGAAACCTTCGGCAGCCCTTGAGAGTGAGCTTAGTACCAAAGCGTTATAGTCTGTCATGACCCTGTTCATCATGGCCTGTTCATGTCTGAGATTCCCCTTGTTGTGGCTAGTGGCAACACTGGCAAGATCAAAGAGCTGGGCCGCTTTTTTGAGACCCTGCAATCAGCCCCAGGGATCCCCACTTGGGTGCTGCAAGCCAAGCCTGATCAGCTGGATATCGAAGAAACCGGCACCACCTTTGCGGCCAACGCTGTCCAAAAGGCTGTCGGTATCGCCCTCGCCACCCGCCAATGGGCCATTGCCGATGATTCAGGGCTGTGTGTGGATGGGCTGGGAGGGGCTCCTGGGGTCTATTCCGCCCGCTATGCCCCCACCGATCAGGAACGGAACCTCAAGCTCTTGGCCGAACTGAAACAGGTGTTGCGCCAACATGGTCAGGATCCCGACGATCTGAATCATCGGACGGCCTCGTTTGAATGTGCTATCGCCCTCAGCGATCCTGATGGGCAGGTTCGGATTGCGGTGACGGGATCCTGTCCAGGACAGATCGCGCTTTCTCCATCTGGAGCGGGGGGATTTGGCTATGACCCCCTATTTTGGGTGCCCGAGTTGAGACAGACCTTCGCCGAGATGGATCCGGCTGACAAGGCTCGAATTGGCCATCGGGGTCGGGCTTTGCAGTTGTTCAAAACCGCTTTGCAGCAGGATTGGAGCGAAGACTGGCTCAATACCCCACAGGCCGGATCTGTTGGGTAGCGGTGGCCGCAGGGGCGGGCGGGATCTCGATCCCTTCGGCGGGAATAATCGGCACATCGATCATCCGGTCGGGCACTAAGGGCACCATCTCGCCTCGGGTGGCGGTTTCCCGCAGAGAATTGGCCATCGATTCTTGGGTGAGCTGAAACTGACGGTCGTGCCGCTGCATCTGTTCGAGCGCCTCATATTGGACGCTCCAGCGGTGCTGAGTGTAGACCGTCCAGCTATAGAGTCCGGTGGTGATGGCACAGGTGAAGATCGCCACCCCTGTTGTGGTCTGTCGCCACCAAGTAGCATAACGCACCCATGTGGGCATCTGGAGAGGATGCGCCATCCGTAACGGTGAGGCAAAAGCAGCCTGGGCGGAGGTGCTCGATGCTGGCCCTCGATAGGCGAGGTTCTGGGCTTGCCGCCTTTGTGCCAACGGGATCCCTGTGGTGGGATGAGCCAGCGTGGTGAGGGGATCCGCGCCAGAGCGGGTATCAAAAGCCCGGATGGGATCCCGTTTGGCCTGAGTCTTGCGACGAGAGCGACGGGTGGAACGCGCGGGCTGGGGCACTGGCATTGTCAGAAATCTCCATCAGGATGAGTGACAGCGGCGATCCGCAATTTGGCTGACCGGGCACGCGGGTTGGCGGCAATCTCGTCAGGATCTGCTTGAAGGGGCTTGCGAGTGATGATATCCCAGCGATCATCCCGGCGAAAGGCCCACTTGACCAACCGATCTTCGAGGCTGTGGAAACTGATCACCCCCAAGCGCCCCCCAGCGGCCAACCAGTCGGGAGATTTCTTCAGCAATGTCTCTAATGCCTCCAACTCGCCATTGACGGCGATCCGCAGTGCTTGAAAAACACGGGTGGCGGGATGAATCCGGCCTCTGCCCCCTCCAGGCACCACTTTGGTGATGGCTTCCGCTAGCTCTGTGGTGGTCTGAAAAGGCCGATTGGCGACGATATGGCGAGCGATGCGCCGGGAAAAGCGTTCCTCACCATAACGACTAAACAGGGATTCTAGCTCAGTTGCATCGCTGTAATTGACCCAATCGGCGGCGGTACGAGACTGACTGGGATCCATCCGCATATCCAGCGGGCCGGTCTGCCGAAAACTAAACCCCCGTTCAGGCTGATCCAACTGCGGGGAACTCACCCCCAGATCCGCCACGATGCCATCAAACGGGATCCCCTGCCCCCTGTCATCCCGAGGCCCATCTTGCTCCCAATCAAAGGCGGCAAAGTTGAGATGGTGAAAGGTGACCACAGGTTGAGGAAAATCCGGCGGTTGGGATCCCAGCCATGCCTGCACTCGGGCTTTTGCTGCTGCTAGTGCCGCTGGATCTTGGTCAAGTGCCACCACCCGCGCCGCCTGAGCCGCCAACAGGGCCACCGTATGGCCGCCGCCGCCTGCTGTCACATCTAAATAGCAGCCGCCCGGTCGGATGGCGATCCCCGTCATCAAGGCTGCACTCAAAACAGACGTGTGCTGAAACAAAGAGGCTCCCTGCTCGTCCCAAACCATTCTCGTCTCATCATCTCTGGCTTCTTCATGCTGGGCTTCATCAGGCTTGGTCTCAGGATGATTGACCCTGAAAAGTGATAGCCCCAGATGGGGATCCCGGCATCAACCTTTAGAGTCTCTTAACAGATCTTTAACAGAATAGAGACATAGGGCTGGAAGCCTGTTTAAGCCTGACTTACACCCCAGGTAGTGCAATCCCTTAGAAATTTTATGACAAAACGCTACTGACAGGGGTGTCCCCGATGGTTTAGCTTGAATGCTATCCGAGATTTTGGTCGGTGTCTCTATCGAGTGGGGAATTGGGGATGACTTTTTTTTCGAGCAGCAGCAGAGGGCTAGGGCGGGCCGGATTGGTGATGGGGATCCTCCTCTTCAGCCAGTCCTCCCGGGGGCAGTCGCAACCTTTACCCCCACCGCCCACTGTGGGATCCCCCAATGCTCCCAATTTAATGGCTCCCGATTTACCGTTGCCGCTTGAGGCTAGCCCCGCAAATCCAGTGATGATGGACTTCACGGCGGGCGAGGTTGCCCCTGCCAATGGCATCCCAATTGAGCCAGGATCCCCAGTTCTCGCCCCTGAGTATCAGGCCGGAGCCGATCTGCGTCAGCTGGTGGGTCTCTTTATTAACGACTCTCTGGATGCGGGATCCCAGGCGGGGGCGGTCAACTATAACGAGCTGTATCAACAGGTGCTGGCGCGGGGTTACAGCAATCCTCAACCCACCCAAGAAATCGAGTATGAAGTCATCATCGAGACCCTAGAGCGATTCGGGGATCCCGTCGATCAGTTTTTGCCGCCAGAAGCCTTTCGCGCCTTGCTCAGTCAGGCCCGGACGCCGCTGGAGAGTCGGATCTTGGGCACAGGGGTGATGTACTTTCGGATCCCGGAGCTGACCCCGGCCACCCCGCAGCAAATCCGGCGGGCTCTCTATCTGGAGGACTATTCCCAAGGGATCCTTTTGGATCTGCGGGGATCCACGGGCTATGACCCCCAGGTGATTGCTGATGTGGCCCGCCTGTTTTTGCCGCGCTCCATCACCAATTTGGTGGTGACTGAAGATCGGTTTGGGCAGCTGACCACCTGGAATAGCCCGGAGCTGCCAATTGGAGCAGGGGTGCCTTTGGTGGTGTTGGTGGATGGTCAGACCCGGCAGGGGGCGGTGTTATTGGCTTCCCAATTGGCGGCTAGCGGTCAAGTGGCCATTTTGGGACAGCCCACTCAGGGCACCGATCGCCAGACTCGCTTCTTTTTGTTACCTTCTGGGGCGGCGGTGGAGATGGCGGTGGGGCGCTGGCGGACTGGCGAAAATCGTCCGATTGTGGATGGCCTGACCCCGATGCAAGCCATCTCAGGATCGGATGGGGATTGGCTCAATGCCGGACTAGGCACTTTGGCCAGCTTGCCCGCCCGCAGCCGCCCCGCCGAGCAGCGGCAGGAATCGGTCATGGTATCGCTGGCAGAACGGCGAGTGGGTCGCTTTGATCTGGGTATGGATACCCGCAATGTGGACACCACCGTCTTGGGCAATGTGGATAGCATCGCGGGCACCTCGCGGGCCAATGTCTTTCAACCCAACAGCGATCTCAAGATCATCTATATCCAGGACTATATTTTGTTCAACTACCGCAATCCCGGCATTGTGGATAGCTACTTTGCTGATCGCATTTATACCACTCAGGCCAATGCTCAAACTCCCGAAGGGATCCGTGTGGGATCCACGTATCGAGAGGTGACCCAAGTGTATGGCCCGCCGGGAGAAGGGGGCTACAACGAGGTGGTGCCTTTTCCGGTCGGGAGCCGCGAGGTGGCCCGTGAAGATCGCTACTACGTCAACTACGACAGCTTGGGTATTGCCTTTGCGTTTGAGGTGGGATCCAATCAGGTGGTGGCGATTGGCCTCTACAAACCAGGCAGCTAATAATCGGAGCTAACATCCCGGCTTCAAAACTTTCAAAACTACTGAGAGAGCAAAATTAAAAATGACCACGCTGATCGAGATGGTAACCACCAGAGCCACCGGCATCGCCTGATCGGCAGGACGACGAGCCACCACCAAAAGCAGCAACACCGTGATGATCGGCAACAGAGCCGCCCCAAAGTAAAACAGTCCACCCATTGGGCTTATCCCGGAAGCTCCCGATTAAAAAAGACCGGCCATTTTGAGGACTTAGACCCGCAAAGGCCGAACATTCTTGACCCCTCTCAAGATAAACCGCCCCAGATAAACCGCCCTAGATAAACCGCCCTAGATAAACTGCACTGGTTCATCGGATCCGCCGTAGGCAGGGATCCCACCCCAGGCTGGTCAGCTGGCAATAGCGGGATGGGTGGGATTGAGCAAATAGGCCAAAACCTGATCGGAGGGCAACGGTCGGCTAAACCAGTAGCCCTGCATCTCATCACAGTCTAGGTCTCGCAACACCTGCGCTTGCTCAGCGGTTTCCACCCCTTCCGCGATCACCCGCATTTCGAGGCTACGGCCCAAATTGATGATCGCTCGCACCACCGCCACATCGCTTTTACTATCCGGGATCCCTGAGACAAACGACATATCGATCTTGAGGGCGTCGATGGGGAATTGCTTCAAATAATTGAGCGAGGAGTAGCCCACCCCAAAATCATCAATGGCGATTTGGATGCCAATGTCCCGCAGCTGTTGCAGCACATTTAGCACCATCTCCACATGGTTCATGGCCACACTCTCGGTGATCTCCAATTTGAGAGCAGCGGGATCCAGCCCCGTGATCTGTAAAACCTCCTTGATCATCTCCACCAAATTGGCCTCTCGAAACTGACTCACCGATAGGTTGACCGCCACCTTGAGATCGGGAAAGCCCTGTTGCTGCCAGGATCGACAGTGTTGACAGGCGGTCTGAAGCACCCAGTGACCGATGGGGACGATCAATCCGCTATCCTCAGCCACCGGAATAAAGGCCAAGGGCGAACACAGGCCCAGGCTGGGATGATGCCAGCGCAACAGAGCTTCCATGGCCAACAGTTCACCAGTTCGGCAGTCCACTTGGGGCTGATAGTAGAGCTGGAATTGATGAGCCTGAATCGCCTCCCGTAGATCCGTCTCAATCCGCAACCGGTTCAGCGCCACCGTATTCATCTCAGGTCGGAACAAGCTGTAGCCATTGCGACCAGACTCTTTAACTTGGTAGAGGGCGGTATCAGCGGCTTGCAAAAGGGCTGCGGCATCCAGACCATCCCGAGGGAAAAGCGCAACGCCAATGCTACAGGTGATATGCAAGCTATGGGATCCCACCATGATCGGCTGGTCAAAACTTGCCTGGATCCGGTGGGCAACCTTGATCACCTCAGTGTCTTGCAGGATCCGTGGCAGCAGAATCGTAAACTCGTCGCCCCCCCAACGGGCCACCCGATCATCTTCTCGTACACACAGTTTGAGCCGTTCAGCCGCTAGTTTGAGCAGCTCATCTCCCACCTGATGGCCGAGGGTATCGTTGATCTGTTTGAACCGATCCAGGTCAATAAACAAAACTGCCACCATCAGATCTTGGCCTTGCGCCTGGAGCACGCTTCCTCCAGATCTTGATCAAATCGTTCTCGGTTGGCCAACCCGGTCAAACTGTCAAAATAGGCCATGTATTCGATGATGGCCTGATCCCGTCTGCGGGCAGTAATGTTTTCGACCGTACCTTCATAGCCCATCAGAATGCCGTTGCTATCCCTCACCGCCCGTGTGTTCTCACTGATCCAGGTGGTGCTGCCATCTTTACAGTACACCGCTGACTCAAAGCCCCAGACAGCCCCATTTTCGTCAATTTGGCGGAGAAACTCCTGCCGTCGCTGGGGATCCACGTAGAGCTGACGAGAGACATCGGTGAGATGTTCAATCAACTCCCCTGGTGACTCGTAACCCAAGATTTTGGCCAGCATAGGGTTCGCTGATACACACTGACCCGTGGCGGTGGTAAAGAAGATGCCTTCGATGGCCTCCTCAAAGAAAATCCGATAGCGTTCTTCCGCCCGCCGCAGAGCTTGCTCCGCCTGCTGCCGCTCGGAGGCTTCTAGGGCCAACGTGACCAAATCCGCCACCGATCCCGCAAAGGCCAGCTCTTCTCCGACCCAGGCTCGGGATCCCCCAGTGTGCTCATGGCAGATCACCCCCACCACGCGCCCCCCCAACCGCACCGGTGCGTCCAACAAAGCCCGGATTTCAGATCCTAGTAAATAGGATTTGCCCAACTCATGGGTGCGGGGATCCGTCAGCACATCGGCAGCGGCAATGGCCCGTTCATTTTGCAGAGCCTCAAAATAGGCCGGGTAAACCTGCACATCGAGCGGCTTGGCTTCGCGGTGGGCTTGTAGGCTCCGATCATAGAGATCGATACAAACCAACTTTGTCCGTTCGGGGTTATACAGCCAGACTCCCACCCGCTCCACCTCAATGATCTCAGCAGCGGCTTCGGTGATCTGATGGAGCGCCTCATTGAGATTGCCTGAGGCCAAGGCTTGATTGTGGGCCAACTGCATCAGGGTTTGATTTTGCCGTTGCAGGCGCAATTGGCTGCGCTGGAGCATGGCTTCCGCCACTTTCAAATCGGTGATGTCTTGGCACGCTCCCACCATCTGCTGCACCGGAGCATCTTCCTCTAACACCGGCGATAGGGTCACGATCAGGCTGCGGCTGTGGATGGTGGCCTGAAAGCGAACCGATACTTTTTGGCTCAAGCACTGGTGGCCATTGTCATAAAAGGCTCCGGCAATATCAATGGGCAGAGCTTCCCTGGGATCCACGTTGTTGAGGGCTTGGGGAGCCAATCCCATCCATTGGGCAAAGGCTGGGTTACAGGCTTTGAAGATAAAACCCTGGGGGGTGGTATCCAGAATGAACAGACCTTCGTTGACGCTCTCGAACAGGGTGTGCAAAATGGCCTGGGAGCGACCCGCCACCGGACGCCCTCGATAGAGAAGCCGAGGAGACCAAAAGTCAGCCATAGAATCAGCAGGTTTTTTCCCCGTATCTAAGATCTCGTGCGGGCGAGAGGGCTGAAAAATCAAAACAGACCTGCGGCGAAACATGATCCCAAACTACTGTGATTGATTCCCAATCGGATCGAAGTATCAGAAAATACACTCGGGTAAGGATCCCACTGTCTGTAGCCTTGCAGACCTCCGGTAAGCAAGAATCTAGTGCCCTGCAGCATCAATCGACTAACTAGAAACCAATGGCTTACGCCCCTTGCCCAACTACCCAATGGTAGGGAGATCTTAGCCAAGGAGTATCAGGGGGATAAAACCTGGGAATACAAGCTGGGCACTAAAGGCTGGGCACTAAAGGCTGGGCACTAAAGGATGTGCCGCCGCTGGGGGCAAGACTTCACCTTTTGCGGGCGCTGGTGATCTTGCTCTCGATCTCAGTGTCATCTGCGGTTCTGGTGAGAACTCAATAGAGTGCAATACAATGCGTCCATTCGTGCTGCGGCTATCTGGTGTAACTGGATGGATCAGGGTACGACACAACCTGACGATCAAGACAAGTCTCTGCATCCTCCTCATGCGATTGAACCCGCCATGTCTAACTCCATCACCGAATCTGAATCCATCACCGAATCTGGCCTAGTAACTGGATCCAACCCCCAGCCAGGATCTAGCGTCCAACTGATGGGATCCCCTGAGATTCAGCAGGCGATCTGGGATCTGGCCGAGCAGATGCAATCTGATCATGCCGATATTGCTGCTGTGGTGTTGATCGGGATCCGAACGCGGGGGGTGCCCTTGGCCCATCGACTGGGGCAACAGCTGCTACAACTCACGGGCATTTCGCCGGGGGTGGGATCCCTGGATATCACCTTCTTTCGAGATGACCTGCGCCAGCGCGGTTTACGCACCCCTGACCGCAGCACCATGCCCTGCGATTTGACCGACCGGCCCGTGGTGTTGGTGGATGATGTGATCTTTCGGGGGCGGACGATCCGGGCGGCGATGGATGCGCTGTTTCACTTTGGTCGTCCCCGCCTAGTGCGGCTGGCGGTCTTGGTGGATCGGGGCCACCGGGAGTTTCCCATTCAGCCCGACTATGTGGGGTTGCGGCTAGAAACCCAGCCTCAGGACTCCATCCGAGTGCACTTACAAGAGCAGGATGGAAAAGACCAAGTGCTGCTTCAACTGGGATAGAAATCCCCTAAGAGAAAATACGGAGGTAAGAGTTATTCTGCTCAGCTCGCCTGTCTGCTGAGAACTAGCATTTGAAAACTATCGTTGTTTCCAAGCCTGGGTACGCCGTTGGATCCCTCGGGTGGCAGCTCCATATAAGATCTGCACCGCCAAGCTAGCCAGCACAATCAAGGTCGACATCGCCGCCGCAGACGCTGTATTGCCGGCATCATCCATATTCACCACCGCCACCGACGCCAGCCGCAGCTGCGGGGATACAAAAATATCACCGCCGACACCGTCACCATCGACATGACGAAGAGATAAAAGCCGATTTGCAATAGGGCAGGCAGACACAACGGCGTCGTCACTTGATAAAACGTCCGGTAAAAGGGCACCCCCATCGAAGTGGCCACCGACTCAAACTCGGGATCCAACTGTCGCAATGTGGTTGTTGCGGTCAAAAAACTGACGGTATAGAAGTGGATGACATTGCAGATCACCAATAGAGCCATGGTGTTGTAGAGGCCGTGAAAGGGATTGGCCATCTCTAGCCCCCACAACCGCCACACGGGAGCGTTGAAAAAGAAGATGTAGGCCAGCCCCAACACCAATCCAGGCAGCGCCACCGGCAGCGTCGAGGCAAAATAAGCCAACTGGCGCAAACGAGGCCAAGGCCGACATTTTTCAATGACATAAGCACTGCTAAAGACCAGTCCTGTGCCCACAATGGCGGAGTAAAACGACATGCGTAGGCTATTCCAAAACGCCTGGTATCCACCCCCCGCCGCTTGATTGAGATCCCAGTGACGCAAACTCAAGCCCAGTTGATAGGGCCAGACATCGATCAGTGAGGCAATGGCCAACGTCAGCAGCACCGTCACCACCAAGAAGGCGATCAGGGTGCAAAATGCCAAAAAGAGGCGATCGACCCACGCATGAGGCCGGGGCTGGTAGGGCACGATCCGAGATCCCACCATTGCCACCTGTTGCCGCTGTACGATCCGGTCGATGATAAACGCGATCACCGTCGGGATCAGCATCAGCACACTGATGGTGGCACCCATCGTGAAGTTTTGCTGGCCAATCACCTGGCGATAGATATCTGTGGCCAAGACGTTATAGTTGCCCCCCACCACTTTTGGGACGCCAAAGTCGGTAAAGACTAGGGTGAAACAGACAAAAAGAGCGCTGACCAGACCAAATTTGATCCCCGGCAGCGTCACCGTCCAGAAGGTACGCCAAGCGGGAGCCCGCAGCGCCACACTGGCCTCAAACAAGCGCCCATCCGCCAGTAGCAAGGCTGTGGTCAAGATCAACACCGCCTGTGGGAAGCAGTAGATGCTCTCCCCCAAAATGATCCCAGTGGGGCCATACAGACCGATCGGCATCCGGGGCAACAGCCCAAAGAACCCTGTTGTCACCACCCCTTGATTGCCAAATAGATAGATCAGCCCGATGGCATGGGCCAGTGAGGGCAAGTAGAGGGGCATTAGGGCCAAGAGGCGAAAGATCCCCTTGGCGGGCATACAAGTGCGGGTCAGACCATAGGCGTAGCCAAAGGCCAATCCCACCGAGATCAAGGTGCTGACGATGGAAACATAGAGACTGTGGCTAAAGGAATCCGCCAGTCGAGGGGTGCCGAAATAGCGCTGATAGTTGGCCCATCCCACCCAGGCTCCCGCGTTGTCTACAAAGCTGCGGCTGAGGATTTGATAGAGCGGCAGTGCCACCGACACCAGTAGCCAGAGGGCGATCAGCAGCACTAAGCCCCGCGCCATCCAATCCTCGCCAGTGACGAGGGTTTTTGGGGGGCTATCCAGGGATCCCTTGGTATCCGCAGAGGAAGTTTGGTCTGGTTGAAGCCGGGGTTGGGAAGTCATAGTATAGGCTCCAGATCCACAGTTTTGTGAGAGACAAGGAATGACCAATGAGGACTTAAATGACAACTTTGCCCGACTTGCTTCTGCCATTGAACGAGTTTCAGAAGCGAGTACTCAGGGACTAGGAGAAATTAAAGAAAATCAAAGGCAGTTTCAAAATAATCAAAAAAAGTTGCAGCTCGCTCAGTTGGGTACTCAGGCTCAGATTGGGCTGCTCTCTGACATGATGCGGCAATCGTGGGAACGGATGGATCAGCACGAAGCGGAAATGGAACAGATCAGGCACCGACAGGTAGAACAAGATCAACGCTTTGATGTTCTCTTAGATGAATTGCGTTATCTGATTCGCAACCAGCATCCCCCACAGCCTGATGTCGACAGATCATAAAGATGTCTAGCACTCAAAAACCTGGATCCGCTCGGCGGGCAATTGGATCCAATGTTGTCCGTCTGGGATCTGTCCCCACTGCTCCGGCGGGATATCCACCAACACCGGGATCCCTGCTTCACTCAGCAGATGCAGCCGACAAAAGGATCCGAGAAACTCCTGCTGCTGGAGCTGCATCGTTAAGGTATTGGCACCGGGCTGCTCTCTCAGCCGAATATCCTCCGGTCGGATCGCCACCTGCACAGACTGTCCTGGCCGTAGCGTCTCTAGCAGTGAATTCACCATCAGCTCCACCCCACCACACAGCACTCGCTGGGATCCCGTTACCTCAGCTGGCAAAAAGTTCATGGATCCGATGAACTGGGCCACAAAGGGATTGGCGGGATCTCGATAAATGGACAGCGGGGATCCCACCTGGGCGATGGATCCCTTGGCCATCACCACCACCCGATCGGCCATCGTCAGGGCTTCAATCTGGTCGTGGGTGACCATGACGGTGGTGACCCCCAAGCATTTTTGCAATTGGGTGATCTCTGAGCGCAGGGATCCCCGCACCTGGGCATCCAAGGCCGACAGAGGCTCATCCAAGAGCAATAAGCCGGGACTGAGGGCCAAAGCCCGAGCCAAAGCGATGCGCTGCTGCTGTCCTCCCGACAGTTGGGCCGGATAGTTGCCCCCTATGCCCGTCAGCCCCACCAACTCCAACAACTCCGCCACCCGTCGCTGCCGTTCGGGCTTAGGGATCCCGGCATTCACCAGACCATAGGCCACATTCTGCTCAGCAGTCAGGTTGGGAAATAGCGCGTAGGACTGAAACACAATGCCAAAATCCCGCCGAGAGGGGGGCAGCGGGGTGATATCTCGGCCATCCTGCCAAATCTGGCCGCTATCAGGGGTCTCCAGGCCCGCGATGATCCGCAACAGTGTCGTCTTGCCACAGCCCGAAGGCCCCAGCAGACAAATGAACTCCCCTGGGTTCACCTCTAGATCGATGCCCTCAAGAGCAACAAACGAACCAAAGGATTTGCTCACCTGCCGGATAGACAGATAGGGATCCTGGATCACAGCCGTTTCAGCACCAGAGGCTGGGGCAGAGGATTGAGGTTGCAGCAGCTCGCGGGCCATAAGAGGAAGAACCTGAGGTGGGCTTAGCGAGGTTCGGACTTGCCGTCAAAGCGCTCAGTCCACTCTTCCAGGATGCGCTCACGGTTGACCGCTGCCCAGGTCAGGTCGTTGGACTCCGACAGTTGAGCGACGGGATCGGCAGGATAGCCCTCAGGAATGGGCACATCGGTGGGGGCTGCTGTCACCGGGTAGCTCTTGGCATACTCCACCATGATCTCATCGGAGATGGCCCAGTCCAAAAAGGTGCGGGCAGCATCTTTGATCTCAGATTTGGCGATTAGTGCGTTGGCCTCCACTTCCCAGCCGGATCCCTCAGCCGGGAAAACAGGCTCAATCGGCTCACCATCATTTTTTTGAGAGACTGCTCGATAGTCAAACGAGATGCCAATGGCATATTCACCGGCCCCAGCAGCTCGGCAAGGCCGGGATCCCGAGTGCATATATTGGGCTATGTTTTCATGCAGGGCTTCCAGATACTCCCAGCCCTCTTCTTCCCCCATCATTTGCAATAGGGCCGCCACCGAGAGAAAACCCGTGCCACTGGAGGCGGGGTTGGGCATGACAATTTGTCCGGCATAAACGGGATCCGTCAGATCAGCCCAAGAGGTGGGCACGGGCAAGCCTTGGCGCTCCAGCTCAACGGTATTGGCACAAAAGGCTGAGAAGTAAGTGTCAATGCCCACCCAAGACGGGGGATCGTTGCTATCCCGGAATTGGGGAACAATCCGTTCCAATCCTTCTGGGGCATAGGGTTCCAGCATCCCTGCTTCGTCAGCCACCAAAAGGCTAGTGGCGGCCAGACCCCACACCACATCCGCTTGAGGATTATCTTGCTCGGCCATCAGGCGGGCGGTCATGATGCCGGTGGAGTCCCGTACCACATTGACTTCGATGTCAGGATAAGCTTCCTCGAACAGGGGCAGATAGACCGCCAATTGATCGTCTTCGAGGGCAGTGTAGACTGTGATGCTCTCGGATTGCTGAGCATGGGCTGGGGCCAAAGAATTCAGAGGCGAAGACCCAAAGCTGACAAGACCAGAAACCAACATTGCCGCAGCCATCAAAGACTGCCGTCTGCCAAAAAGGGTGTGAATGGCCATCGTAATGCCTTCCTTTTGAAGAGCTTTTTGAGACAAATTTAGAGAATTAGAAGAAATTGAGTATTGCTTTTGCCAGTTGCACGAACGCTACCATCTCTGATCAAACTCTCGGGTTAAGGGCTCTTTAATGGTTCCCTAAGTTTTGGTTAGCTAGGTTGAACCGGGATCCCTGTCATTGTCGTTCTCTCCACCCCCACTGTTCTGCCCAGGCTCCACCATCATGGCTGGGGGTCAAACTGGGGGATCCCAGAGGAATTGTGCTGCTGTGGCCTTTGGGCTAGTCCAGCTACTGCTACAACTGGGCTAAGACAACTTGGATAGACTGCTCAGATTTTGCGAGGGATCCCCATGATCAGCACCCCCATGATCAGCACTGTGATCAGCAACCCCAGAGGTGCCAACGCCTGCCGATGGCTAGGTTTTGTTTGGGCTGTGTGCCTGTGTTGGGGCCTGTTGAGCGGGTGTAGTGTGGCGGCGGTGCGTACCGATCGGCTGGTGTTTGGCCAAATCTCGGATCCCAGCAGCTTTAACTATTATTTGTCTACCGATAGTGCTACGCGCGATGTGTTGGCCTACACGATGGGGGGATTGACCACCACCGATCCCGATACCCTGCTCTCGATGCCGGACTTGGCGGAGGGGTGGGAAGAGTCTGAGGATGGGCTGACCTATGTATTCAGGCTGCGGCAAGGGTTGCGCTGGTCGGATGGGGAGCCTTTGACGGCGGCAGATGTGGATTTCACCTTCAATGACATCATCTTCAATGAGGCCATCCCCACCTCCAGCCGAGATGTGCAGCGGATTGGAGAAGAGGGATCCCTGCCCCAAGTGCGGGCTCTAGATCAGCGACGCATTGAGTTTGTGCTGCCCGAACCGTTCGCCCCCTTTTTAATCCAGGCGGGATCCCCGATCATGCCGCGCCATATCCTCAAGCCTGCCATCGACGATGTCGATGCCGAGGGCAATCCTGCCTTTTTACGCACCTGGGATATCCAAACCCCCGTGGAGCAGATCATCAGCAGCGGCCCCTATGTCATCACCGAGTACACCCCCAATCAACGGGTGATCTACCAGGCCAACCCTTACTACTGGAAAAACCAGGATCCCAGCTTGGCCCCATCGCCCCGGATCCCGAATTTGGTGATTCGATTGGTGGACTCTCAGGACACCGAATTTCTGCAATTTCGCTCCCGTGAGTTGGATAGCTATAACGTGCGGGGCAGTGACTTTCGCCTGCTCAAACAGGAAGAAGAGCGGGATCAATTCACGATTTACAATTTGGGAGCTACTCTCAACAACAATTTTTTGGCCTTTAACCAATCCATCGCCACTCAGCCAGAGTCTGGCCAGCCGTTTGTGGATCCGGTACGCTCCCGGTGGTTTCGAGATCTGCGGTTTCGGCAGGCGGTGGCTCATGCCCTTGACCGGCAGGGCTTGGTGGATGGGGTCTTGCAGGGGTTGGGACAGGTGCAACACTACACCATTTCTCCCGCCAGTCCATTTCATCTCAGCCCAGAAGAAGGGGCACCTCGGTATGACTACGATCCTGAGTTGGCCCGGTCTTTACTGCTAGAGGCAGGATTTGAGTATGGAGAGGATGGTTTCTTACGGGATGAGGCGGGCAATCGGGTGCGTTTTACCCTTCAGACCAATGCGGGCAACAATGAGCGAGAGGCGACGGGATCCCGGATCCAGGCGGATCTGGCGGCGATTGGCATCACGGTGGACTTCAACCCCATTGCCTTTAACACCTTGATCGAGCGGATCAACTCTCGTGAATGGGAGGCGATCTTGCTCAGCTTTGGCGGTGGGGGGGTGGAGCCAAATAATGGGGCCAACATCTGGCGCAGCAGTGGCCGTCTGCACCTTTGGAATCTGGGATCCCAACCCGGCAGTGAGGCAGAGGGGGTGGAGGTGACGGAGTGGGAGCAGGAGATCGACAGCATCTTTGCTCAGGGCACCCGCGAGTTAGATTTTGAGAGCCGCAAGCGGCTGTATGACCGCTACCAGATCATTGCCCAAGAGCAACTCCCCCTGATCGGCACCTTTAATCCGCTGGTTTTGACCGCCGTGCGGGATCGGGTGGAGGGCGTGGATCCCCGGCCTATCTTGGGCGCATTGTGGAATTTGGACGAGCTGACGGTGGACATCCAGCCGGAGTAAAAGCATCTCGATCAGAAAAGGATCCCATTTGTTAGTTTGGATCCAAACAGTATGTGCTAATATATTGAAGAAGCTGTTGATCGGGCTTCAATATCTGGCAAGACGGCCTTGGGTTGACTCCAGTCGATCAATATCGCTTCATCAAACTTTTTGTTTATTCAAATCAGGAGTAGAGCCCATGAGCACCGATCTGCGCGCCATTTTTGAAGACATCAAAACCCAGCTCTTTGCTGGCAAAGCTATGGATATTTTTGAGCAATATTACGCCGATGATGTGGTGATGCAGGAGAACGAAAACCCTCCCATCGTCGGCAAAGAAGCCAACCGGCTGCGGGAAATTGACTTTTTCTCGAAAGTGACCGAGTTTCGGGGCATGGAACTCAAAAACGTTGCTTTTGGAGATGATGTGATTATCTCTGAGTGGTACAACGACTACACCCATGCGGAATGGGGATCCCGGCAGTATCACCAAGTTTCGGTGTCTAAGTGGAAAGACGGTAAGGTCGTCAGTGAGAAGTTTTACTACGCTTCTTAAGATGTCATTTGGTTTGAAAATTTGAAGTCTTGTGATAGCAGATCTCCTGACTCAATGAAAACTTGATCTCAGGAGATCTGTCAAAAGGTTACACATACCAGACAGTTATAGGGTCAAGACTACATGATCAAGACAGGACGGAGGTTTCAAAGGATTCTTCCTGTGGAACCTGCTGCTCCCAACTCAGTTGCGGCAGCACAGCCTCAAGGGATCCCAGCACTCGAACGCTAGGGTCTTGGCTCTTGAGGTCGTCCCATTCTCCCATCAGGCTGCGGATCCCCCATGTGATGGCAGGGGTAAAGCGTTCTAACTTGCGCTGAAACCGTTGCAGAATGGGCAACAACTCATCCGGGGTGGTCAGGCAACCCACCAAATCGATCAAGATCCCTGGCCCAGACGAACGCTGTGTGTAGGTACTCACCTTTTCCCACAGCAAATCAAATCCCTGTCTGAGGGTCTCGGGATCCCCGCGTTCTGGCACAATCAAACAGCTCTCCACCGGGATCCCTTGGGCATGGAGGCGGTCAAGGGTGGCCAAAAGCAGTCCGGTGCCATTGCTCAGCACCACCAAGCTCTCGGGATGGGTGGAAAAACCGCTTGCCCCCTTTGCCCCCTCCCCACCGGGGTCGTCAGAATGAGCCCCTAGAGCAACGGGTTCCAAATCGATCCAGCGCATCCCCACCTGCTGCACCCGTCCGGCCCAATCCTGGGATCCCGGCTGCATAGGTGGATCGCTCGTTAGCAATGCCATCAACTGCGGTTGGCGATGCATCCCCTCAGGATTGACCACCACCTTGCCATCCAGAGCCATCACCTCTCCGGCAGCACTCACCCCCAAAGGATTGATCTCAATCAGGTTCAGGTCAAGCCGCGAGAACAGGTCGTACATCCGCTCCAGCACATCTGCCACCGCCAACAACAGGGATCCCTGAAGACCCATGCGGGAGGCCAGGTGTCGGGCATGATAGGGCGCAAAAGACACGGATACTGCCACCCGTTGGATCGTTTCGGCCCGCTCATCAATTTGGATCCCCCCCCGCCGGGATCCCAGCAGCACAGGCCGACGCAGGGTGGGGTCGATGCGAATGGCCAAATAATACTCTTCCCTGAATTGGTATTTTGCCTCGGCCAGCAACGCTGTCGGCAATTCGCCATTGATGGTCAGGCCAAAAAGCACCTGGGCTGTGGCGATGGCATCGATGGTGTTATCGGCAAAACGCACCCCTCCCACTTTGCCGCGACCTCCCCCCCGCACCTGTGATTTGAGGGCGATCGGGTAAGGAATCTTCAGCCACTTCAACTGACTCGATTGATCGATTCGCTGAGAGGGCAGCACCGGGATCCCAGCTTGTTGAAACAGTTCTTTGGCTTGATATTCCAGCAGATCCATACAAGGCCAATTGCTTCGAGAAAACCACAAGTGTGACGATCCGATGTGACGATCTGACACCCCCCAATCCGCAGGCGACCAGCAGCCCCAAAATCACACCTAACTATAGCCTGGATCCCTTGCTCCCAGAGGTATCAGCCTTGCTCAGTATCCAGACATGAAGGCCACAGGGATCCCTTTGCCTCTGGGGAAGGGCTATTCAGTTACAGGGGGCTGACGGAGTTGAAGTCTCTGGGCTGCTTCCACAATTTGCTCAGCAATCTCGGCATTCTCTTGAGAGAGTTGGGCAATGCGTTGATACTCTTCCGGCTCCAGTCCATAGGATTCGATGATCGGACGGGCCAGCCGATTAAATTCAGCCTCAATGGCAGCGCGTTCTGCCGAATCAGTGGCCAGGGCTAAGTCTTGGTCAGCTCTGGCCATGTGAGGGCGAAGTTCCTGCAAGATTAAGGCAAAGCGATCGATTTGAGCCAGTCGGATCCGGTCTGGGGCGCTGGATGCCACAGGCAGAGAATCTGGAGCTGAAGAGGGTGGCAGGACAATCTCCGCCGCAGTGGGTGAGATGTCCTCCGCTAGGGTCACCGTTGCGAGAGTGGATATCGGGGCCGGAGTGCGAGAGAGAGAAAGAGTGGCAACCCCCAGCACAAAGCCAAGAACAGCCCCACCGCCTCCCACCGCCAACCAACCCCGTGACGTTGGGGATCCCAGCCAAGTTGGGAGCTGTGCTGGCAGCGGCAAGCCCGCCAGTTCTGTCGGCAGAGGAACAGGAACAGCCGAGGGAGGGGATCCCTGTTCTTGATCCCTCAGGTCAGCAGGCCCATCCCGATCGATATCCGGTGACTCTGGGCCAGAACCGAGTGGATCTCCAGTGCCGTTTGATTGGGCAGAGATCGCCGTGTGGGTGAGCAGGAGACGATAGGCATCTTGCAGTCGTCTGAATTCTCGTTCAGCCGAAGCCCGCAAAATCATCGGCGTATTGGCGGGCAAGCGGTCGGGATGGATCTGTTGCATTTGGTGGCGATAGGCAGCTTGAAGTTCACTCGCGGAGGCCCAGACGGGCACCTCTAGCAATTGATAAGCTTCCTGCTCAACATCGGACAGCTGCTGGCCGTTCGATGAAAATGGTGATCCACTGACCTGAATAGGTTGTCTTTGTGGACCCAAAGAGTGTTGACCCAAAGGGGCATCCGGTGGACTCTCAAGGCTGGGCGGGGCTGTCAAAGGAATAGGCTCAAACTCCAGCGGTTCTGACAAAAACGCCACCAAATCCTGCTGAACCAAGGGATCCACAGCAGGTTGAGAAGGGGGAGCATCCTCCCAAGGATCTACCCAAGGATCGATCCAGATTTCATTCGCGTCGATAGTTGCCATCTTGCCCGATTCCCTGGTGCTGGCCAATGACACCGCAAGGGTGTGTATACCTTCTAGGATAGCCAGCCTCTAGACGGATGGACGACCCGAAGAAAACATCAAGAATCCGCTCAGCCACCGTAAGCTTGGGAGTCCAATTAGGAAGGGATGTCGTCGTAGGTCTGTGCCCCAAAATAGTGCAGTCGGTTGAAGGGCCAAAACCGCAGGATGGTGTGACCAATGATATTGTCTTTCTCCAAGAAGCCCCAATAATGGGAATCTTGGCTGTCATTGCGGTTGTCCCCCAAGACAAAATACTGGTTCTCCGGCACCACAAAATCGGATTCTTGGGATGAAATACCGGGGCAGGTGCCTGGACAGGAATAATCGGGCGGCTCAAAGATATAGGCTTCCTCGATCACCACATCATTGATCGTTACGGTGCCATCAGCAATGCGGATCCGGTCACCGGGCAACCCCACCACTCGCTTGATGTAGGCTCCCTCAAAATTCAGACGCTCAGGCGGATCAAAAACAATGATGTCTCCTCGCCGGGGATCCCGAAAATGGTAGGAGATTTTTTCTACAATCAGCCGATCCCCCACTTCTAGGGTGGGCAGCATGGAATTGGACGGGATCCATCGAGCCTCGGCCACAAAGGTGCGGATCCCTATTGTCATCACAACCGCCAGCAGGATGGTGATGATATTTTCCCGGTGCTGTCGCCACCAGCTAGAAGATCCTGGATCGGGTTGGCCCGTTTTTGAGCTACCGTTGGGATCGCTTTTGCCTTCGATTTGGGATTCAATGGGGGCCAAAGCTTCTGAGCGGGAAGGTTGAGACTGAGGATCTGGGGGAGACAGTGGAGGCATGGGCGCGAGGTTGACACTGTTCCTGATTATGGCATTTGCCTCTGGCTTTCCCCTAATCTTGCCACCCTGAGCCCCTGATCTTGAACTGACAGTCCAGAGCGACCCCAAGCCCATTCATCAACCTAGACACCAACCTCTCAACACCCTACAAAACATGGCAAACTATTGGGATCCCTCGTGCCTAAGCGGTTGAGAACAGGCAAAACACAGGCACAATAACGGATAACGTCTTTTTCTTCTCCTACCTTCACTTTTGATCATCCGCACCACCAGGGCTAGCCATGTCTGAGCTTGATCCCAGAACCACCCAGACACAGTTTTCCTCCACCACCCAACAGGCTCCTCTGCCAGAACGGAGGCCGGTCGTTGAAAGCGCTGGGCTGACCTCCGCTGGCGGCATGGGGGTGAGTGATGTGCCCAATGCTGTGGATCCCCATCTGGCTGGGGCGGCTCAATATGCTTTGATTTTGCAAACCCCTGAGTCTACGCAGGTGGTGATTTTGCGGGATGTGATCGAAACAGTGGGCCGGACTGGGGATAATACCATTCGGATTCATGATCGGTTTCTGTCTCGACATCACGCCCACTTGGTACGGGTGCCCAATCCTGAGGCGGAAGGTCGCCATACCTATCGTCTGTTTGATGGGGGCCGAGACGACCGAACCCACAGCCGCAATGGGGTCTTTGTCAATGACAATGAGGCTCACAGCTATGTGCTCCAACCCGGCGATCAGATCCACTTTGGCCCCAATGTCCGGGCGATTTTCTATCCGCTAGAACAAATGGGATCCCCTGGCCTAGACTACGCTTGAGCGGGGGGTGCCCAATTAGCTAATCGTTCCCGCTGGTGAATAAACTTAGGTCAGGGTTAACTCAGGCCAAAATCATGGTTAGGCCAAAATCATGGTTAGACCAAAATCATGGTTAGACCAAAATCATGGTTAGACCAAAATCATAGAGAAAATCGTTTTTACAGCGAGTTGCCCCTGACTTTGTTTCAGGTTTGGACACTCGGCCCAACGTTTTGTGGCAAACTGTTGCTACCTCAACGCTATCAGTTCTTTCCCTATGTCTGGCGATTACAAACCTGGTCTCGAAGGCGTTCCTGCCACCCGCTCCAACATTAGTTATGTGGACGGACAAGCGGGCATCTTAGAATATCGCGGCATTCCAATTGAAGAACTGACGCGCGGTAGCACTTTCCTAGAGACAACCTATCTCTTAGTCTTTGACCAGTTGCCCACAACAGAGCAGCTCAATACCTTTCAAGAGGCGATCCGTACCCATCGGCGGGTGAAATATAGAATCCGGGACATGATTAAGTCATTCCCCCCCACCAGCCATTCGATGGATGCGCTGCAAACCTGTGTGGCGGGCTTGGGGCTGTTCTATCCGTGGCAAGAGTACGACGACGATTATGTCTTTGGCACCGTCACCCGACTCTTGGCCAAATTGCCGACGATTGTGGCCACCTTTCACCAGATGCGGCAGGGGGATGATCCGATCCAGCCCCACGATGGTCTCGACCATGCCTCCAATTTTCTCTATATGTTGACGGGCACCGTTCCAGACAAGTGGGCGGCGCGGATCTTTGATATCTCCTTAATTTTGCACGCCGAACATACGGTCAATGCCTCCACTTTTGCCCTGCTGGTGAATGCATCTACATTGGCCAATCCTTATAGCGTGGTGGCGTCGGCGATTGGCACCCTATCGGGGCAGCTGCATGGGGGAGCCAGCGAACAAGTGATGCTGATGCTGCAAGAGATTGGCAGTGTCGAGAATGTCCGACCCTACATCGAGAGGCGGTTGGAAAAGAAGCAGCGGATTATGGGCATGGGCCACCGGGTCTATAAGGTCAAGGATCCCCGTGCCATTGTTTTACAAGGTCTGGTGGAGGAGCTGTTTGACCGCTATGGGCATGACAAGTATTTTGATGTGGCCCTAGAGGTGGAGCGGGTCTGCGAAGAGTTACTGGGATCCCGGGGCATTTATCCCAATGTGGATTTTTATTCTGGTCTGGTCTACTCCAAGCTGGGGATCCCGACGGATCTGTTTACCCCGGTGTTTGCCATTTCGCGGGCGGCGGGCTGGTTGGCCCATTGGCGAGAACAACTCTCTGACAACCGCATCTTCCGGCCTACCCAAGAATATATTGGCAAACATGGGGTGCCCTATACGCCGCTGCCTCAACGCGGATGATGGGTTTGTAACCTTAGACAAACTGATAAACGAACTTATGAGTTTTTATCGCGTGTCCTAGGTATTGCCAGCGTTACAACACTATGATGGAAGGTAGACATTTTTACAGCGGTAAGCTGTTTTAATGTTGGAATTCTGACTAGTAGAGAGGTGGTTTGCAGTATGGATTCGTTGCGGCGCTCTGGAATGATCACTTATTCCTCTCTCTCAAAGCATAGTCAGATAATAGATGTGATCACCAGGATCCGCGAGTCGCTAGATTTGGCCACTGTCTTTAACACAACGGTGGTTGAGGCCCGCCGCCTCATGGGCTTAGACCGGGTGCTGATCTACCAATTTGACCCCCATTACAATGGCACCCCTGTCGCAGAATCGGTCGGAACAGGATGGACGCCTTCTTTGGGGGTTGAGATTGAAGACACCTGTTTTCGAGAGTCGCGGGCGGAGCAATACAACGGCAAAGACCAGATCAATTTGATACCCGATGTCACTCAGGCTGGTCTCAGTCCCTGCCATCTTGCCCTCTTAGAACGGTTTGAGGTCAAGGCCAATCTGGTTGTGCCGATTTTTGAGGGATCCCGAGTCTGGGGGTTGCTGATTGCCCATCAGTGTAGTGGGCCGCGCCAATGGCAGGATCTAGAGGTGGCCACACTGATGCAAATGGCTACCCAACTCTCCATCGCCATTCAGCAGGCAGAGGCGATCCGCATCGAAAAAGCATTGGAGGTGGAGCGGCAAGCCCTGGCTGATCGAGAGCAACTGCTACACCTCATCTCGAAGATCCCCCGCCCCTTGACAGTTGAGGAAACGCTACAGACCACAGTGACAGAATTACGCCAGACCTTGCAGGCGGATCGGGTGGTGATCTATCGCTTTCGGCCCGATTGGAGCGGCGAATTTGTGGCGGAATCTGTGCTGCCAGAATGGGAATCCCTGCTGGATCGGCAGGAATGGGATCCTGTTTTGCAATCCACTATGAGCGACTGCAATGTTCAGAAGCTCAGCCACTATGCAGATACCCCCCTGCGTAACAGCCTGATCGAAGCGGGTGAGCACACCAATGTTTTTCGCACCGTCGAAGACATCTATGAAGCAGACTTGAGTGACTGTTACGTCAAAATGCTGGAGCGATTTCAAGCTCGGGCCTATCTGATCGTTACCGTTACCTTTGAATCCAAAGCCTGGGGACTGTTGGCGGTTTATCAAAACGCTGGCCCCCGCCGCTGGAAGCAGTCAGAGATCAACCTCACCTATCAAGTGGCAACCCATCTGACGGTTGCCCTCCAGCACCTGACCTTGCACGAGCGGGATCAAGCCCGGATTCATGAGCTGGAGACATTTCATCAGCTCAAGGACGATTTTCTCAGCACTGTCTCCCACGAATTGCGAACCCCTCTGGCCTCGATCCGAGTGGCTGTCGAGATGTTGAAACAAACTGCCGCCAGTGAGATGGTGTCGGTGGAACGGCTCAACCGCTATATCGGCATGTTGGAGAGCGAGTGTCGGCGGGAGATCAACCTGGTGGAGGACTTGCTCAACCTGCAACGGTTGGCATCCAAGCCCGATCCGGTTAATCTCGATGAGATCGATCTCAACGCTGTCCTGCAACGATGCGCCCAAACCTTCGCCATCCGCGCCCATGAGTATCAAGTCAAGCTGCGCTACACAGCCGAAGCCCAGTTGCCCACTGTCAGAACCGAAGCCACCGGATTGGATCGAATCCTGCAAGAGCTGCTCAACAATGCCTGCAAGTACACCCAGCCAGGGGGCGAGATCGTGATCAGTGCCACCCCCCTGACCCAACAGGCCATCCCTGGGATCCAGATCAGCATTGGCAATACCGCCGAGATTCCCGCCCAAGAATTACCCCGCATCTTCGATAAGTTTTATCGCGTACCCAAAGGGGATCCCTGGCAACGGGGGGGCACTGGCTTGGGACTCTCGCTGGTCAAAGCTCTGGTGGAAGCTCTGCATGGGCAGATCGCTGTCACCAGTGCCGCCGAATGGACTGTTTTTGAGATTTGGCTGCCCCTACAGTCGCCGTTGACCTCAGGGGAGGGATCCTAAGCATTGTCCATCCCGGATCCCCCCCACCACATCACCCGGCAATGGGCAAATCCACAGGACGGGCCTCACTCCAGAAGGTGTCCAGATCATAAAACTCCCGCTCTTGAGGCGTCAGGACATGAATAATCACGTCGGAATAGTCCAGCAGGATCCAGGTGGAAGATTGTAACCCTTCAATGTGGCGAGGAGTTTGGCTTTCTTGCTCTAACAGCTTGTCTTGAATGGCGTTGGCGATGGCTCGAACCTGCGTAGTGGAGTAGCCCGTCACCAGCAAAAAATAGTCCGCCAGGGTGGAAATGTCTTGCACATCCAGCAGGAGGATCTCTCCAGCTTTTCGATCAGATGCAGCCTCAACGGCGGCGAGGGCAAGGCGATAGGTAAAATCGTCAAAGGTGTTAGGGGAAGGAATAATCTGACGCAATGAGTTAGTCTCCAAAATGATTTAGGGCAGAGAGAACGATCAACACTAGCAACATCAGAACTAGCAACATCAGAACTAGCAACATCAGAATCCGTGGAACAACGCAACCTCTGAGCGGCCATCACCCTGCGAAGGTGGGACACAAACCCAGAGTGCAAATGATGGGGTCAATATATTGATGGGCATATTGATGGACACAATCGATGAGCACAATTGATGGACAAGCACAATTGATGGACAAATCGATAGGCACAATCATGCTTCTGGTTTAGCAAAAAACCAGCCCTTGGTCATCCAGGATCCTCTGATTGGCCAGGGATCCCAGAGTTATAGAGCAATTATTCACGTTCCAGTGGCTCGAAGGCAGCTCGATCCTCAAGGCACATCTTGGCATCCCAGCACTTCCCCCTGATCTGGGCTAGGGATCCCTTGGGCGGCATAGCCTAAAGCCCGTTGCTTCATGGTTTTGAGAATGTTGTAGAAGCCATTGGTGCGGGAGGGGGTGAGGCTGACGTTGAGGCCCGTATCTTGGATAAACTCAGCTGGCACCTGCACCACTTCTGCCGGCGAAAGCCCACTCAAGCCTTCCACCAACACCGCCACCAACCCTTTGACCAACTGGGAGTCTGAGTCGCCAAAAAACTGGACTTGCCCATCGGCACACTGGCTGGTGATCCAGACCTGAGAGGTACACCCCGCCACCTTGTATTCCTCGCGGTGATCGTCTTCTGGCAGGGGATCCAGTCGCTTGGCATAGGCGAGCAATAATTCATATTTCCGCTTGGGTAACTCAGCCCTCTGAAAACGTTGAACGATCTTGGCCAGAGTGGCAGGCACTGAAGCGGTTGCAGTGGAGTTGGAGTGCGAAGAATCAGCCAAGGTCAAAGATGCTCCCAATAAAGACTCAATGAATTGTTATCTCATTTCAATTTTTACCTCATTTCATTGTAAAGCCGCTCTTGAGAAGCTTTGGGGCTGACAGACCCGCCGGATGCGAAGATACTCTAAACCCCACGGGATCCAGGCTTGAGCCAGCTTATGATTGAGTTTTAGCTCTAGGGTTGAGGCATATGCTGATTGGGATTGAGTGCTGAGTCGCATGTTGCCGTCCGCCTAACTATTGGGAGCCTACTATTTAGAAGGGAAACCATGGCACAGCATCAAAAGTTCAACAGTTTTGCCGAGATGATTGCGGGATCCAAAACGCCGATCCTGGTGGATTTCTATGCTTCCTGGTGTGGCCCTTGCCGGTTGATGGCCACCGTCTTAGAAGAAGTCAAGAGTGGCATTGGGGATGAGGTATCAATCGTCAAAGTGGACACCGAGAAGTACCCTGCTATCGCCTCCGACTGGCAGATCAGCGCCCTGCCCACCTTGATCCTATTTAAGGGAGGCCAGCCCATTGACCGGATCGAGGGGGTGTTGCGCCCTGCTGACCTGCTCCAACGGTTGCGGCAAGCGGTGGCCTAGAGGTCTGAGCTAGACATTCACCAATCCTGAGGGATCCATCCCCTGCTCTCGCAACAGTGCCCGCACCGCTTCGGGATCCTGATAGGTGGCCAACACTTCCGGGTTGAGCGGATCCAGAGGTGCCCGGAGCCTTTCCAGCCCAATCAACGTAGCGGCTAAAGGAATGACAGACTCGTCAGCACTGGCAGGGGTGGCCCGCATCAGAGAGCTGCTAAAGCCCTTGTAGATCAGCACGCAGTCATCCTCTCCGTCCATCCGAATCTGTACCCGCAGGGCCTCCGATGGGATCCGTTGACTGTAGCGTTCCAGAGCCTGTGGCCAGGGGAGAGATTGCATGTTTTTCCTGCTGGGTTGTTCCTTTTGGGTTTTTCCTGCTGGGGTTATCCTTCTGGATACTTATCAAAGTCACCCCGCCGCAGTCGCCAACCAAAATAGAGGCTGTAGAGCACATAGGCCAGCAATCCGAGGATCCCGACTAGGCCCAGGTTTTCCACGGGGATGGTGGGGTGGAAGATTTGGCGAAACATCAAGGGCGGCTCTAACCAGATCCGACAGGTGGCGTCCAACCGTTGCTGAAAAGCACAGGGCAAAAAGCCCAGAGATAGCAGAAAACCCGCCCCCATGTAGCCCGTCACCAGCCAACGCCACCAGCGAAAGATCCGGCTCAGGGATCCCCCCGCCAACAGGATCCCTTGGCTCAGGTCGTCCCAAAACCAGAGGCAAGCGGGGATCAAGGCTCGGGCCGCCGTCCCTGTCATAAAACTCACCGGAAATTCGGCAATCATCAGATACACCGTCACCGCCAACAGACTGGAAACCCGCCAATAAATGATCATCAGCGCCAGCAAAGGTTGCAGCCGCACCACAGCAGCCCAGCCCAATAGCAACAGAGGGGCGATCACCGACAAGGCCACCGCCAGCTTGTAATCCAACCAGACCACTTGGCTAAGCCAATCTTGTGCATCGCTGAGTGTCAGCACCAATGGATCCTCGTGTCGTGTCACTGTCTTATCTATGCCTTATCTATCCTAAGACAGCCTCAGCTCTGGATTTCAACCTGGGCCATGACTGGGCAAGCACTACCTGCTATCGCCAACCACATCCCTATCATCTTGAATATCTTCATGAATATCATCATGAAAAAGGGGCCACCCAAAGGCAACCCCCCACAAGCTCAAGAAACAACACAACAGAAGAACCCAGAGGGATTCTGGCCAGATTAGTGCATCACCACTTTGACATTGGCGTTGCTGAGACCAGGACGCTTGACTTCGGCCAAGGTCTTATTGACGGCGTACTTCTGGTTGATGGAGTTGATCAGCTCGGTCTGGTTGTGCTTTTTGGCCACACCCCACAAATCCGCGATCAAATCGTAGGATCCATCAGGATTCTGAGACCAGCCCAGGTCATACTCGCCTTCCAAGACCGCCACAATGTCGGCCCGGACACGCTGGTTGTTGTAGCCGCGCACATCAGCATTTTGCTGAACCGTGAAGCCCAGATCCCGCAGGGATTGCTGCAAGGTGGCGGCTTCGGTGATTTTGGTACGAAGGGTGCTAAAATGAGACATGATGTTCTCTCCTAGAGAAATAAAAGGGGTAGGACAAGAGTCGGAGGGCCAAAGCCCTGGGTTGAGGTCTTCACCAAGTATCAGTTTTCTTCCTGGCCGGGATTGTACTGGTTTGGTGTTGCCCTCAACCTAAAACGGTTTTCCTCTAAAACTCCATCCTTTGATAGTCGGCCACCGATGTGGCGGCAGGTCGAGCACGCTGTTGTGCCCACTCTCTCAACGCCGACACCTGTTCCGTCATGGTACGGGAGAGGGGTTGAGTAGACTTCGTCGCTGCTAGGACATCGAGCTGGGTAAACTCTCGATTTTGGGCGAAGGATTCGTACATCGCAGCGATCAAAACTTGTTCGATTTCGGCACCGGAAAAGCCATCACAGGCGCGTGAGAGCTGTTCGAGATCGAAACGTTCGATATCCCGGCGGCGTTTTTCCAGGTGAATCTTGAAAATGTCATGCCGTTCGCTGACATTGGGCAGATCCACAAAGAAAATCTCATCAAAGCGGCCCTTACGCAAGAACTCTCCAGGCAACTTATCCACGCGGTTGGCGGTGGCCATCACAAAGACCGGCGACTTTTTCTCCTGCATCCAGGTCAGAAAAGAACCGAAGATCCGGCTGGAGGTACCCCCATCCGAATCGGCAGAGCCAGCAGAGCCGCCAAAGGCTTTATCCAGCTCGTCGATGAACAGAATGGCAGGGGATAAGGATTCAGCGGTTTTGAGGGCATTGCGCAGGTTAGCCTCAGACTTGCCAACAGTGGATCCATCGTAGATACGGCCCATATCCAGCCGCAGGAGGGGCAATCCCCAGAGACGGGCGGTGGTCTTGGCAATCATCGACTTGCCGCAACCGGGCACCCCCAAAATCAGCATCCCTTTGGGCTGGGGCAGGCCATATTCACGGGCTCGTTCGGTAAAGGCCCCTGATCGCTGCATCAGCCATCGCTTCAATTCTTCCAGGCCACCCACCGAGTCGATGGATTCCACATCCTCGATAAATTCCAGGATGCCATTGCGGCGGATCAGTTGCTTTTTCTCAGACAGAACCACATCGACCTCGCGCTCCGTCAGGGATCCCGCTACCACCGTGGCTTTGCGGTAGACTTTTTCGGCTTCGTCCAAAGTTAGTCCCAGAGCGGCCTTGACCAATTTTTCGCGGGACTCGCTACTGAGATGGATCCCCGGAGAGACCTGCTCCAACTGACGATGCATGACCCGATCAATTGCCACCATGTCAGGCAAGGGAAAGTCCACCACTGCCACGTCTTTTTCGAGTTCAATCGGGATCACCTGGATCGGCGACATCAGGACGATGGATTTGTAGGTACCCTTGAGACTGGCCACCGCATCCCGCAGCCACCGCTTCACTTCAGCATTGTCCAAAAAGTCATGCAGGTCTTTGAAAACAAAGATACCCGGCTCCTTTTGCTCCATTGCCCACTGAATTGCAGGTTGAGGAGATTGGGTATTGTGCTGAGTCAGGCTGCGAGGGTTGCCATATTCCATGATCCCGTGAGTCACTGTCCAAACAAACAGTCGCCGCAGAGGCTGGATCCGCTTGCCAATGTTAGCCAAAACGTGCTCTGCCCGTTCCTCTTCCGGCGTTTGCAGGTAGATGAGAGGATATTGAGCTTTTAAGAGGACTTCGAGTTCTCGCATGGCTCATCTCTACAAGTGGGCGGCAATGGAACAAGTGGATAGCAATGGACAATGAGCTGATTTATTGGGCTGATTTATCTTGTCAGTGAAGGACTAACAGGTGACTAACTTGTCTTGCTCATGGGGGATTGAGTCCCAGTCGTCGTCAAGGATCCAGCCGGAGCGGGGGGAAGACTGAACGGAGACCACTTCATCCCCCTGAATCACAAAGGGGTGGGCGCAAGCAGGGCAATGGTGCAACTGGTGGGTACGACCCATCACACCTTCGACCGTTTCGGGATGCTCGATCAGAAAGTGCAGAGCCTTTTCTGTGACCGCCGACATGGTTTCCATCTCCACTGCGGCACGGGTTTTGAGCTGGCGATAGAGGGCGGCTGGCAGATACAGCGTTACCTTTTGCTTGCTTGCAGACTCATCCTCAGGGCTTTGGCTGGGATCCACGAGATCGACAGCAAGATCAGCAGGTGTGGTCACAGATCGAACCACTGAGTTCAGCTGCTCTGAAGTCGAACTATCGATGCCTGCCCGAACTGCTGCTGGAATAGAGGTTCGCTGCATGGGGGGGGTCTCCGCCTGGTCGCTCATAAAAGGAATGGGTTCTTTCTGTGTTCCAGGTATGAATATGCTGCCCAGCATAGCCCTGTGGACAGGATGACGGCAAACTCTTAACGAATGTTTACAAAATGACTGCCTCAGAATCTAAGCAAAAAAACTTGGGGCAATTCTCAGAGTCTTGCTAGGATTGTTAGGCTCAAAATGATCTGCTGATCTGCCCACCTATCCCGTTGTTCTCATGGCTGTTCCTAAGAAGAAGATGTCGAAGGCGAGAAGTCGCCGCCGTTATGCCGGTTGGCTACGCAAAGCCGATGCTCAAGCCGCCAGAGCCATGTCATTGGGGCGTTCGATTTTGACCGAGCGCAACACCAGTTTCTACTACCCTAATGCAGCGGCAGATGAGGCTGACGAAGAGAGCTAAGCGCAGGGAATAAGTCCAGAGAATAGGTTTAATCAGCCCACTTTGATCAACACCTACCTCAATGCAGCTATCTCAATGCAGCTATCTCAACTCAACGTCAGTGAGCCTGTTGGTGGACTTTTTTGTTTTTTGAATTTGTTGTTTGAAAGCTGTGGAAAGCACTGGCGAGTCTTACTATCAGAGACTGGAGATTCCCATTTGGGCTTCCCCCCCAGAGATTCGGCGGGCCTATCGGCGCATGAGCAAACGCTATCATCCCGATACGTCTGTGCTGGATCCTGATGTGGCGGTACGCCGGTTTCAAGATATTCAGGAAGCTTACATTACGTTGACCAATCCTGTCCAGAAAGCCCAGTATGACGCGCTGCTGAGGGCGCACTACCTCGGCCAGCGAATCAACGGGATCCCTGATGCAAGTCTGAGGGATCCCCTTGGAGGTGGCGATGTGATCAAGACCCGTCCCCTGTCTGGAACTGAACTTTTTGCGCTGCTGTTGATGGGGGGAACTTTTGCCGCCTGCCTACTTTTGGTGGGAGCTTTGGCCTGGGTGCAGCAAGGGTTAGCCTAGAGATAAGGAGTTAGCTCATTTAATGACTACAATCTAACGACTAATAACGACTGAGGTGGGGATGTGATGGATGATGAGTCGATCAAGATGCCAGATGACGATGTGCCCCTCTACAGTCATCCTCTGGTTACGTTAGAGAATTGGCTGGTGCGGATGGGGTGCCAACGGGATCCCGGAGAGATTGAGCGCTGGTCTTTTGTGGGCAAGGCGGATCGATGGTCAGCTGAGATCCGTCTGGAAGAAGCGGTAATCTGGGTGCGCTACACCTACCCTGACGGCAACACCAAGACCCTGACGTTTCCCTATTCCCTCAGTCGTTCTGATGCTGAGTTGGCTATCTTTGATACCTGAATTTGATACCTAATTCTGACAGGGGATCAGGGCTCAAGGCGCCGTGATTTGCTCTAGCGCCTGTTGGATCGTGCTGTCCTTCACCTGATCAGTGATTTTCACGTTGCCAATTTGGGTGGGCAGGATAAATCTGACGCTGCCCTCTTTAACTTTTTTGTCCGCTTGCAGCGCCTGCTGAATGATGTCGTAAGGGATCCCCTCGGGCCAAGTGCTGGGCAATCCACAGTGCTTGATCAGCTGGGTTTGGCGCTGGGCCGATTCGGGATCCCACCAGCCCATCAGCTCGGCAATGGCACCGGCTCCCACCATACCGACCGCGATGGCTTCGCCGTGTAGGTACTGACGATAATGGGTGGCGCTTTCGAGAGCGTGCCCCAGCGTGTGGCCATAGTTCAAGATCGCCCGCAATCCTCCCTCTTTCTCATCCGCTTGCACCACCTGAGCCTTCGATTCGGCAGAGCGGATCAATAAATGTTCTAAGGCTTGGGGGGGATAGTCTTTGTAACCAGATATGGGAGGCAAAGTTTCCAGGAAAGCAAATAGCTCGGCATCCTGAATCACCCCATATTTAATCACCTCAGCCAGGGCGGAACGCAGCTCTCGGGCGGGCAATGTGGACAACAGATGAGGATCGATCCAAACCAAGCGGGGCTGATGAAAGGCTCCAATCAGGTTTTTGCCCTTGGGATGATTGACTCCGGTTTTGCCCCCAATGGAGGCATCCACCATCGCCAGCAACGAGGTGGGCACCTGCACAAACGGGATCCCTCGTAACCACGTCGCTGCCGCAAAGCCCGCCATATCGCCAATGACGCCACCCCC
>JAAUUM010000008.1 GCA_012031565.1 Synechococcaceae cyanobacterium SM2_3_2 | reverse complement strand
TTTCGGAGAGAAGATATCCCTGAAACAGGTGTGTCTGGGCTGGAGCCACCACTTCTAGAGACAAGGGCAAGATGCGCTCGGGAGGAAAGGAAAGAATCGTTTGCACCGAACCCACCAACAGGCCCAGAAGCAGTTTTTGGGAAGTTGATCCAGAAGTGGATTGGGGGTCTGCGGCTTCTGCCAACAACACGCTGGCCCGCCCGTATCCACCGCTAAAAAATGCGGATCCCCCCAACAACAGGGGCACATCCAAAAGCCAAATCGCCTCACTACGCCAACTGATCAAACCCAGCAGCAGGGGGGACATATCGGGCACAGGTAGGATGCGCTCAGGAGCGATAGACAACACCTCCCGCAAGTGACCCAGAGGCATTAGCGTAGATATCCCCCCCACCTGAAACTGTAAATATCGCTGTGTTAGCTCCGGCTGGGGATCCGGGGCAATGGCGATTCCGTTCAACTCGGTCAGAAGATCCAACATGTGCCTGCCCATATCCTCCGAGTTGCTAGTTGCTAATCCAACGCTTGACAGTGGCGATCAGCTCGTTGACATCCAAGGGCTTGGTCAAGTAAGCATCAGCCCCCCCCCATGCGGCCCCAGGTTTTGTCCACCTCGGTGCCCTTGGTTGAGCAGATCACAATCGGGATCCCTTGGGTGGCGGGGTTAGCCTTGAGTTTGCGACACAGTTCAAAACCGCTCTGCCCCGGCAAAATCACATCCATCAGGATCAAATTGGGCTTTTGACTTTGCAGTTTCTGCTCAGCTTCTTCTCCACTACCCACCAGGGATACGCTGAACCCAGCTTTTTGCAGGCTGAGGCTGATCAACTCCGCTTCGGTGCGGCTATCTTCGACGACAAAAACGTTGTTCATGATCTTCTCTAGAGGGTATGCAAGGTATCTTTCAGGACAGAAACGAACTATCACCCTTCACAAGGTCTTTTTGAGGGGTGAATATTTCTCCAACATTGCCCCAATCTGCTCGGCCTGCACCGGCTTAGTCAAGAAATCAGTGGCCCCCGCCATACGGGCCCGCATCCGATCCACTAAGTTTCCGGTAAAAATCACAACTGGAACCTGTTTGAGAGTAGCCACTCTGCGAATCTGAGCACAGATTTCGTAGCCATTGGCAATGGGCATGATCAGATCGAGAAACACCAGATCCGGTTTGGTCTTCAGCAAGGTGGGGATGGCTTGCAGGGGATTCTGCACCCCCTGAAAACGGTAGCCCTGTCGGGTGAGGATCCCTTCCAAGGTTTTGCAGATCAGCGGGCTATCATCAATGCAGACCACCAGCGGCTGAACTGACGGAGCTGAGGGTACAGGCTGGATTTTTAAGGGAGCGATGGCCACCGGCTCTTTGAGGATCTCGGTGGTGGGTTCGTCAGACAGCACGGTATTGGGGCGGTTCACAGAGAAGCTCAGGATCCCAACCGCCACATAACCGTTTAACGTTTGCGAGAAGGTCAACAGATCCTGCTGCATTTTGAGGGCCAAGTGGCGAAGGGTGCGTTGTCCATTGATCAGGCGACTGAGCACTTCAAATTGAAGCGGGGCCGCTTGTTTGAGCAAATCAGCGCGATGGATGATTGGTACCAGGTTGGGAGACACGGTTGCCAATCCAGCGGCCTTCCACTCTTGCCACTGCTGAAGGGCTTTGTCGAAGGCCAATTCTGAACGAATCAAGGTGAGGGGGGACTGCACCACATCCTGCTGATTCAGTAGATAGGTGACCTCATAGTCTTCGTTGGGAAGGGTTTGCACATTTGATTCAACATCTTGGAGCAGATCGAAAAGGACTTCATTGAGGTTGTCTTCAATCAGCTCAATCAATTGGCTGCGATTCAGTTGTTGCCGTTGCAGCAATCCTGACAAAATCGTGTACTCGCGGGTGGTGGAATCTTCTGAGGCAATACTTTCAATTTCCACCTCATCGAGCCCTGGACAGTGTTGGCTAAGCCCTCGCCGCCAGCGTTGATCGGGATCGTGCCCGCCGGTTTCCCAGACAAAGCGCCCCAGGCAGAGATAAAAACTCCAGCGCAGAGCCCCAGTGCCAAAGATATCTAGCCTGCCGCTAAACCGTTCGTTTCTGAGCTGCTGCAACAGGGATCCCAGAGGAGCCTTGCGATGGCGAAACAAGGTCAGGGGTTCTTCTTGAGGAGAATCTTTGGGAGAACTAGGGGGGAGCGATTGGGCATTCATATTTTTTCTGAAGCTGTGTCAAAAAGGAAAATTGCGGTAGGAAAACTGCGGTAATAATAAGTATACTTGTTGGCAACAAATTGCTCAAAAACCATGTCCAGACGTAGCAACCTGCGGCAAAAAGGCAGGCACCTGTTCGGGTGTGAGGGGAAAAGACAGCCGATACCCCTGACCCATCGAGTAGCCAATTTTTTGGAGCTGTTCTAGCTGCTCAGAGGTTTCGATGCCTTCCGCAACCACCGAAAGATTGATCTGGTCAGCCAAAAGCAGAATCAAGGTTAGGGTGTCCCAGCGAGATTTGGCGACAAAGCTCTGGTCAATCTTGAGGAAATTTAAGGGTAGATTATCGAGACGACTGAGACAAGAAAAGCCCGTACCAAAATCATCAAGGCCCACCTGGATCCCAAGTTTTTGCAGTTGGGAGAGCTGATGGGTCGCTATCTCATAGTTTTCAACAGCAGCCTTTTCGGTCAACTCTAAGCTGAGGTGGTGAGCCGAGAACCCAGTTTCTAACAGAATTTGGCTAATGTGTGCGCTGAGGTTGGGTTGGTGCAGTTGTCGAGGAGAGAGGTTGACATTTAATCGCAATGACTTGCCCGTCTGCCGTTGCCAGCTCACCATCTGTTGAGAAGCTGTTTTGAGTACCCAGCAGCCCAGCTCATGAATCAAATCGCTGCACTCCGCCACAGGAATAAACTGATTGGGCGGGATCCAACCCCGTTCTGGGTGCAGCCAGCGCAGCAATGCTTCAAACCCCACCAACTGATCTAACTGATCTAATTGAAATTGCTCGGAGGCAAACCTAAAAATGGGCTGATACTGAAGGGAGAACTGACCCTGCTGAAGCGCCGACTTGATCTCATCCCCCAGACTTTGAGTGAGAACTGCCTCACAAGATACGGCTTTGGATCCGCTGGATTCTCGCAGTAGCGACAGCAGGTGAAGGGAATTCTGGATCCCGCCCTTCAGAGCTTGCTCCACTCCAGCTGAGTGCAGATCTAACCTGCCTTGGTAAATGAGCTGCAATATCTCCGAGAGGGCAACCAAGTGAGCATGAATCTCATCCACCTGCACATCGGATGAGCGATGAACTCTAGCATAAAGTTGGACTGGGGGGTAAGACATATCGAAAGCACCGTTGCCAATCTTAAGCTGGAGTCTAGATAATACACTCTTTCGGAAAAAATAGATACATGCCGGTAATTTTTTGTTGCAGACTAGATTCGCAACCGTTGCATGACCCGATCGAGAAACACCAGATTCTGTTTGGGCTTTAGCCGTGAGAGGATGACTTGCAAGGGATCCTGCACAGCCTGAAAACGGTAGCCCTGTGGAGGGATACCAGGCACAGATAGGATGCCCTCAGCAGAGATAGACGACACTTCCCGCAAGTGACCGAGAGGCATCAGCCTAGATATCCCCCCCACCTGAAACTGTAGACATCGCTGTGTCAGCTCCGGCTGGGGATCGGGGGCAGGGGCCATTCTGTTCAACTTGGTCAAAAGATTCAACATGCGCCCCTATCCTCCTTCTCCAAAGGGTATGTAAAGATATCTTTCTGGACAGAACTGGGGAAATAATCATCAGCCATCACAGAGTCTTTTTGACAGGCAGATATTTCTGCAATAGTGCCCCAATCCGGCCAGCCTCTACCGGCTTAGCGATGAAATCGGTGGCCCCCACCATACCGGCCCGCATCCGATCCACCAGGCCATCGTTGCCGGTCAAGATCACGACTGGCACCTGTTTGAGGGCAGCCGCTCTGCGGATTTGGGAACAGATCTCGTAGCCGTTGGCGATGGGCATGACCAGATCGAGAAACACCAGATCCGGTTTGGCCTTCAGCAAGGTGGGGATGGCTTGCAGGGGATCCTGCACAGACTGAAAACGGTAGCCCTGACTGGTGAGGATCCCTTCCAGAGTTTTGCAGACAGTCGGGCTGTCGTCGATGCAGACCACCAAGGGTTGGGCTGGAGATACTGAAGGGATCCGCTGGGTTTTGAGGGGAACAATGGCCACCGGCTCTTTGAGGATCTCGGTGGTGGGTTCGTCAGGCCAGGAAGAACTGGGTCGAGAAGCATCGGAGCGGTTGACCGAGAAACTCAGGATCCCGACCGCGACATAACCGTTCAAATTTTGCGAGAAAGCCAACAGATCCTGTCGCATTTTGAGGGCCAAGTGGCGGAGAGTGCGTTGCCCATTGATCAGGCGACTGAGCACTTCAAACTGAAGCGGGGCTACCTCCCTAAGCAGATCAGGGCGACAGATGATCGGCACCATATTGGGAGAAACCGCTGCCAATCCAGCTGCCTTCCACTGTTGCCACTGCTCACGAGCTTTGCCGAGGGCCAGTTCTGCACGAATTAAAGTGAGGGGAGATTGCACCACATCTTGCTGATTGAGATGGTAGGTGACCTGATAGTCTTCGTTGGCAAGAGTTTGCACATGCGATTCAATATCTTGGAGCAGATCAAAAAGGACTTCATTCAGTCCGTCTTCAATCAGCTCAATCAATTGACCGCGATTCAGTTGTTGCCGTTGCAGCAATCCTGACAAAATCGTGTACTCCCGAGTGGAAGACTCCCGAGAGGCAATACTCTCAATCTCCACTGCATCGACCCCTGGGCAGTGTTGACTGAGCCGCCGCCGCCAGCGTTGATGGGGATTGTGCCCGCCGGTCTCCCAGACAAAGCGTCCCAGGCAGAGATAAAAACTCCAGCGCAGATCTCCAGAGCCAAAGATATCCAGCCTGCCGCTAAACCGTTCACTACTGAGCTGTTGCAACAGGGATCCCAGGGGAGCCTGACGACGGCAGACCAAGGTTAATGCTCCTTCTCTGGAAGAACTGGGGGGAAGCGGTCGGGCATTCATATTTACTCCTACGGTTGTCTTGAAAAAAAGGCTGTGGGCAAGTTGTCCGCAGACAAAACAGATTGATTAGAGGTAAAAGGTGAACTAAATACAGTGATCAGTCGCAGTAACCCTCGGCAAAAAGGCTTGCACCTGCTCGGGTGTGAGGGGAAAAGACAGCCGATACCCCTGGCCCATCGAGTAGCCAATGTTTTGGAGCTGTTCCAACTGCTCAGAGGTTTCAATGCCCTCGGCAACCACCGAAAGATTCATCTGATTGGCCAAAAGCAGGATCAATTTCAAGGTGTCCCACCGGGCTTTAGCCACAAAGCTCTGGTCAATCTTGAGGAAATCCAAAGGCAGATTATCCAGACAACTAAGGGAGGAATAGCCTGTGCCAAAATCATCCAGGCCCACTTGAATCCCGAGTTTTTGGAGTTGAGAGAGCTGGTGAGTCGCCGTCTCATAATTTTGAACGGCAAAACTTTCGGTCAGCTCCAAGCTCAAATGGTGCGCCGAGAACGCTGTTTCCACCAGGATGTTGCTAATGTTGGCTATCAGATTGGGTTGATCCAACTGTCGCGGAGAAAGATTGACATTCAGCCTCAATGGCCTACCTGTCTGCCGTTGCCAGTCCGCCACCTGGTAACAAGCTGTTTTGAGCACCCAATAACTCAGTTCATGAATCAAGTCGCTACATTCCGCCACCGGAATAAACTCACTGGGTGGGATCCAACCCCGTTCTGGGTGCAGCCAGCGCAGCAACGCTTCAAACCCCACCAACTGAGCTTGTTGATAGGAGTCCAACCTAAAAATAGGCTGATATTGAAGAGAAAGTTGACCCTGCCGAAGGGCGGACTTGAGCTCATCCCCCAAACTCTGCGTGAGAACCGCCTCACACGAGATGGCTTTAGAACCTGTGGATCCCCTCAGTAGCGACAATAAGTGAAGGGCGTTTTGAATCCCTTCCTCCAGCAAATGCCGCGCTCTTTCGGAGTGCAGATCCAGTTGGCCTTGGTGAATTAGCTGCAATGTTCCCCAAAGAACAACCAAGTCAGATTCCATCTCATCAACGGGGGCATCAGACGAGCAGAAACAAGGCAACGTAGCAAAAAGCTGAACAGGAGCTTGGGACATACCGCAGGAACTACGCCGAAATCAACATAACTATATAGTAATACCACGCAGAGGAAAAATGAGGGATATATCGCTCATGACGCAAAAGTTACGTATAAATACTGTTATGTAATTAACCGGACTTCTGGTTTTGCGCGAATATGCTTAAGCACGCAGGCCCGAGTTATTATCAATCCACTTGCCCTGCATGGATTTTGATGTCTTTTGCCAGCCTCCCAACAGATGGAATCTAGACAAATCAGGAGTCTTTGGGAATTATCCTCAACCTCAACATTGTTCTAGAGAGCACAAATAGATGGGATCCATACGTGTCCGTCGTTACAGAGTGAGTGAAATGGTTTGGCTAGAGCTTATTCATCTATTAACTGTCACAGCAACAATACTTTGCGAACCAGTTGCTGATTAGACCTCTTGCGTGAATTGAACCTCACTTCACTAAACCCCTTGATTTAAGCTAATTTTTAATGTTCCTCAGGATACAAAAAGCTATTCGTGCAAGAAGTTTATTATTGCCACAAAATCGGGATCCCCTGCTTCACACAAAGGATCCCGGCTAGGGGTATTTTCAATCAGCGGCGCTAGCGTAAGGATCCCCTCAAGTTAGTTCGCCCCTAGAGATTGGCTTTAGTGCTAGAAGGAGACAGGAGCCTGCAAAGTCAGGTTGAAATTCTGTCCGGGGCGCAACACCACCACCTGAGGAGCAGTGACATTACCAACAGTGATACCAGCCGCTGCACCACCCATCACCCCCAAGGTACTCATGCCACCTGTTAGCACCCCCAAAACAGCCCCGGCAGTAGCACCGATGGCAGCATCGCCAGCGATATTGTCGGCCCTAAATTCACGGGGATCCTTTTCATCGTTGATCAGACCCGAGGTGGCCTGAAGCGGGAAGGTGCGCCCATTGACCTCTAAAGAATTGGAGACGAACTCCAATCCACCTGCTATCGGTTGAAATTGACCATAGATTAAGCTGCCAGCGGGCAAGACCAATTGGCCATTCAGGTCAAAGATATTTTGGCTCACCACCACCGTGTAGGAGTGAACCCCATCAGGGGCGAAGTAGGCTGGCTCATCACTGGAGCGTCCCGTCACCGGCAAAACGGTTCCCTGCTGAAGCTGAGAGGCTCCCAGATCAAACTGCTGCTGGGCCATCACAGACGGCAGGGGCAATGCAGTCAAACTGACGGCGGACAAGCCCAACACGAGGGGGGTCGATAGAATCCAATTCATAGAAATCATTGACATCATTGTCTTCTCCTTTTCTTTAACTATTGAGGATCTGTCTGGTTTGAGATCTGTCTGGTTCTCAGAGTGGTTCATTGATGTGAGCAGGTGTGATTGAGGTCTCGTCTGATCTAGGTGCTGACGGGGCACGGCTCAAAACTCACAGTTCAAAAAACTTGCGATCTCTGCCACTTTCCTAAGACGAACCAGCTGCATCGGGCAGCAAGGCTGAGGATCTGTGGGGTTAGCGTAGGTTCTTAATAATTCAATTATAGGTTTTTTATGAAGACAGATTGGGGCGGGATTGATTAGAGTCTCCTACGCCCAACCCCCTCACTGGCTGTCCAGTCAGCGCAAACCCATCAGGATTCTCAATCCATGTAATCAACTCAATCATCTCTCAATCACCTGAGGCGAGTCTCAGGATCGGAGAAAATCTACCGGGATGGACTGTTGACCCAGATGCAGCTGAGTAATGACAGGCGGCGTATGGGCAATAACTTGGCCCCGACGCAGAACAGTGAGGCACACCGGCCTTAAACGCAAGACCTCCGGGATACTGCGGGCCTGCAAGATAACCAAGTCAGCAAAACATCCGACTTGGATCCCATAATCCTCCAACCCCAACAACCGGGCTGGATGGTCTGTCACCGCCCCATAACACTGTTCCATCTGAGCGATCCCAGTCATCTGGGCAATATGAAGCCCCATGTGAGCCACGTCCACCATGTGGCCACTGCCCAAGCCATACCAGGGATCCATCACGCAGTCGTGCCCAAAGGCGACTGTCAATCCTGCCGCCATCAGCTCCGGCACCCGTGTCATGCCCCGCCGCTTGGGATAGCTATCTAGCCGCCCCTGGAGGGTGATGTTGATCAGGGGATTGGCCACCACCCCCAACGCTGCCTCAGCCATCAGGGGAATCAGCTTACTGACATAGGCGTTGTCCATCGAGTGCATGGAGGTGAGGTGGGATCCCGTCACTCGCCCCTGCAAGCCCAATCGTTGGGTTTCAGAGGCCAGGGTCTCCACATAACGCGAGTGGGGATCATCGGTTTCATCGCAGTGCATATCCACCCGCAAGCCAAGCTCTGCCGCCAGTTCGCATAAGGCCCGAATCGAGGCCACCCCCTCCGCCTGAGTCCGCTCAAAATGAGGGATCCCGCCCACCACCTCCACCCCCATCGCCAGCGCCTTGTCCAGCAGTTGACGAGACTGGGCAAACCGCAGATAGCCATCCTGAGGAAAGGCCACCAGTTGTAATTCTAGGTAGGGTCGCATCTGCCGTTTCACCTCCAGCAGCGCCTCCACTGCCAAGAGGCGGGGATCGCAAATATCCACATGGGCACGAATCGCCTGGATCCCTCGGGCCAAGGCCCACTGGCAGTAGTCGATCGCTCGGGCATGGAGATCTGCTGCTGTCAGATCGGGCTTGATCTGTCCCCATAGGGAAATTCCTTCTAACAGAGTGCCCGACCGATTCACCCGTGGGGATCCCTTCTGATCGGGATGGGTTGTCAACGCCAAGGTGGAATCCAAATGAAAATGAGCATCCACAAAGGGCGGGCTGACCAAGTAGCCCTCTGCCTCCAACTCCGTCCGAGCGGTGGCCTCCAAATGGGGTTCTATGGCGACAATGCGATCCCCTTGAATGCCGATGTCCCAGCCTGAAGCAGGGGATCCCGGGTTGTAATTGGCTAGGGTGGCACCACGAATGATCAAATCGAGAGTCATAGCAAGGGAGGAAGGAGTCTAGGGTTTTGATATTGGGAAGCGTTGGGGAAATTCCCATTGGATTTGGATAGAGTTGCCTAAGCTGACAAAGGCTCAGCTCAGTTAGATCAGTTAGAGGGGAAGGTTGCGGTCAAGCGAAAAGTTAGCATTTACCCCTCAACCCAACAAAGGGATGGGCTATTCTAAATGCTGCAAGATCCGGGCTAGTGTCCGGGGCAACCAAAAGTAGCATAATCAGAAGCAACGACATCGCCAACGATGGCACTGTCCTGATCTGAGGTTATGCAGATGACATCAGACAAGATCAATAGACAAGAGCAGACATCAATAATTGACAACCGTAGTAAACGATAGGGGTGTTTAAGCCGTGGGACTCTTTAGCCGCTTTTCCCGAGATATGGGGATCGATCTTGGCACGGCTAACACATTGGTCTATGTGGCCGGACGGGGGATTGTGCTGCAAGAACCCTCCGTGGTGGCCATCGACCAGAATACGAAGCAGCCCCTAGCCGTGGGCAATGATGCCAAAAAGATGTTGGGACGGACACCCGGAAACATTACAGCGGTACGCCCCTTGCGAGATGGGGTGATCGCTGATTTTGACACCGCCGAGATGATGCTGAAGCATTTCATCCATCGGGTGCATGAGGGCCGCTACTTGATCGCCCCGCGTATTGTGATCGGGATCCCCAGTGGGGTGACTGGGGTGGAGCGACGGGCGGTGATGGAGGCCGCTCTCCAGGCGGGATCCCGTGAGGTCTATCTGGTGGATGAGCCGGTGGCGGCGGCGATTGGAGCGGGATTGCCCGTGCAGGAACCTACCGGAAATATGATCATTGACATTGGCGGCGGCACCACCGAGGTGGCGGTGTTGAGTTTGCAGGGCATCGTGCTGAGCGAGTCAGTGCGGGTGGCTGGAGATGAGCTGAGCGAGGCCATCGCCCAATACATGAAGAAGGTTCATAACTTGGTGATCGGGGAACGCACCGCCGAAGAGATCAAGATCCAGATTGGATCGGCCTATCCCATCCAGGAAGAAATCATCATGGAGGTGCGGGGGCTGCACCTGCTGTCTGGCTTGCCCCGTACTGTCACGGTCAAGAGCCCGGAGATCCGCGAGAGTATGGCGGAGCCGCTATCGGTGATTGTGGAGGCCATCAAGCGCACCCTGGAGCGCACCCCGCCCGAATTGGCGGCTGACATCATCGATCGGGGCATTATGTTGGCGGGAGGAGGAGCGATGCTGAAGGGCTTAGACGCTCTGATCAGTCACGAAACCGGGATCCTGGTTCACATTGCCCCCGATCCGTTGAGCTGTGTGGTGCTGGGCACAGGCCGTGTTTTGGAGGATTTCAAAACGCTAGGTCGTGTCTTGGGCACTGGGTTCAAAGGATAACGTCAAAAGCTAAGGTCAAAAAGCCAGGGCATAGAGGGCTGGGGATCCCTGCCAGAGCTTGCCAGCAGCCATTAAACGTGTTGAACTGATCTTGGCGCAGGTTTCTTGGTCTGAATGATTATCAATCAGTTCAGTTCCATCCCTTTTCGTCGATCACTCTCATCAGGCTAAGCATGACCCTAGCTGCTCTGAAGCAAACCCATTAATCAGGATCCCGCAGGAGGTGTGAGGTGTCTGGGATCCGACGGTGGTGGAAGACATATGGCTTGGGGGTAACCACCTCCAGCTTGGTGCTGCTCTCTGCCTGGGGTATTCGCCAGACACAAGGAGCCTGGTTGGCGGAAACCTATCGCTGGGCCACCCAGATCTGGCATCCGGTGGTGGACTATGAAACCGTGATTGCCCAGTCCGCCAGCCAAGAGTTGCAGGCCCAAGTGGCGGAATTGCAGAATCAAAATCGGCAACTGCGGCAACTATTAGACTTTAGTGAACAGATTGAAGGGCAAGGGATCCCGGCGGCAGTGATTGGGCGCGGTGCCGATCAGTGGTGGCAGCAGGCTACCCTCAGTCGAGGCAGCAATCATGGGGTCAAAATAGGGGATGTGGTGATGGCTCCAGGCGGATTGGTGGGACGAGTCCAGCAGATCACCCCCAATACCAGCCGGGTCTTGCTGATCAGCGATCCCACCAGCCGAGTCGGGGTCATGCTGAGTCGGTCGCGGCAGATGGGGGTGTTGCGGGGGACGGGATCCCAAATGGCGGTGCTGGAGTTTTTTGACAAGGAACCCAGCGTCGAGGTAGGAGATACCATCGTTACCTCCGGGCTCAGTAGCCTCTATCCGGCTGGGGTGGTGGTGGGCCAAGTGCGGGCGGTGGATCTCGATGCCAGCCCTGCCCCACAAGCGGTGATAGAGTTGTCAGCACCCTTGGGATTGCTGGAATGGGGACTGATTTACAGCTATGCTCAATCAACTGAACCCTCGCTTTAGACTGACGGCCCTCTGGGTGGGAACCGTTGTTTCCGCTCTGCTCTGTGTCTGGGCTCCTTGGCTGCGGGGGCCGGGGTTAGAACTGGCTGGATTGACGGCAGATTGGCCCCTGATGTGGGTGGTGTGCTGGAGTGTGCGTCGTCCCCTCTGGCAGGGGGCTGTGGCCGGACTGGCGATGGGCATGTTGCAGGATAGCCTGAGTTTTGGCCAGCCCACCCATGCCTTGAGTCTGATGGTGGTAGGGATCCTGACCGCCCGATTGCAGAAGCAACGCTATATGCGGGAAGACTTTATTTCTGTCGCCCTGATCGTCTTTGGCATGGTGGTGGTGTCCTCTAGCTTGATGGCCTTACAGTGGTCTCTACTGAGTTCACTCTCTGTTGGATGGGATGCCGCTAACAGTGTGGGGGTGGGAGAAGGGCCTCGTTCGCTAGATAGCATTTGGTTTAATCACCAGCGCACCACCCTGACCTCGGCCATCCTCAGCAGCCTGTGGGCACCCGCCTTGTATCTTCCTCTGCGGCTGTGGTGGCAGCAGGAGCAGGATCCCGAATGATGGCGACAATGATAGCGACCGCTGGAAATCCTCAGCTCTAGCCACCGCCCCAGAGTAGGATCCAGAGGGGCAAGGTCAACAGTGACAGGCCATACCCCAGCGCCAGGGATCCGATGGTCAGTTCATAATCCAGCTCAAATTCTTCCGTCAGCACCAGAGTTGCCATAGCGGGTGGCATGCCAGCTTGCAGGGTGATGATCAATTTGGCCATGACGGGAATGGGCAGTGGAATGAGCAGCATCGCCACCAGGGCTGGCACCAGGATCAGCTTGATCATGATCGGCCATCCGGCCTGAAACCAACGATGCCCCGGATCCACCATTCCCAGTCGCATCCCCAGCATGATCAGACTGACCGGGATCAGCCCCCAAGCCACCCTCAGCAAGCTCTCTTGTAGCAAGTCGGGCACAGGGATCCCTTTGAGCAATAACCCAAACCCAAACGACCACAGAGCCGGACTCCGCAGCACATTGACTGCCACCTGTCGTTGGGAGAGCTGATGTTTGCCAGAACGGCTGGCCACCCAGACCCCCAGCCCATAGGCACTAAACAGGGTGCAGAGCATGTCATAAAACAAGGCCCAGCCAAAATAGGCCATGCCCCCCACCGCTAAACAGAGGGGAAAACCCACATAGCCCGTGTTGCCCAACATGGCCGAAAGCTGAAAGCTGCCCCACTGCCCCGCCGTCAAGCGCTGTTCTCCCCGTACCCGCCAAAAAATCCAGGACAACGCTGCTGCTATCGCCACCGCCACCCAGCCCATCAGGCCCGCCACCCACTCGGATCCCGACAGATCGGTGCCCAGCAAAAAGCCAATGATGCCCAGAGGCACCCCCAGCCAATACATCAACCGCCCCAGGATACGGGGATCCGCCCAGGGGATCCCGACTGTGAGACGACGGATGACGATGCCCACCACCGTCCACCCCACCAGGGGCGCATAGACTTGCAAAAGGGTGTTTAACACAGGGGATCCAGGAAGCGGGCCAGAGCAATCCTAAGGGAAAACTTGGCAGGTATGAGGACTCAATCATTCAATAGGTTTTGTAGCTTTTTTGGAAAACAATGATTCACAACATAGAGATAGCCCAATTTGTTTTGTCAAGCTTGTTCTTGGTGGTGGATAAGTTAGGTATCTCCAGGTAGTCTAGGTGGATCCTTTTCCTCAGGAAATTCAAGAGTGTCACTGTTAGAAGTGATCTCTTTCTGTCGACTTTTGTTGAATGCATCCGTGCCATAAGAAACCAGCGCGACAGCCGCCAAAGAACCCACCACGGCAACAGCAGTAGTCTCCCGCCCTGAAAGACCAAGGATCACAGCAGCTATGATGCCACTCATAAAAATGACAGTTCCCCGGTTCAATCCTTTAGTTGAACGCTGTTGATTACTATTAATGACTCTCTCTTGAAAACGCAAAACTTCTTTGCCCTGCTCAAATCGATCTCTTTCTAGCTGAAGTTCCGCTCTTTCCATTTCTCTTCGATGCTGAGATTCATTGCGAATATCTTCAAGATAATCTTTTGCAAACCCAGGAACTAGTCGGTTGTAGTGCTCTAATTCATCCGGTGGTAGTGGCCCTTCTCTGTAGGAAAGTTCATACTCAGGGGGATCATCATCACGCTTTGCTATCTGCTCACGTTGAGTCCCCCCATCTTCCACAACTTCGGCTTGGACTGGGGGGACTTCTGGTTCCCGAGGCTGATCAGGAGGGGTCACTGCTGGCATATCTTTGCAGAACGCTTATGGATTAATGGGATCCCACACTAGACTTTCCCGCCAAGATAGAGTGCTGACGACGGACTGCCACCGGACGCATTCTACCTGCAACGAGGCTCATATCTTCATTGATCCGACGTGATGCTGCGGCAATCGCTCTCGCTTCGGCAACTTCAGGAGGCACGCGCTTTTTAGATCTACGACTTTTAGAAACGGGTGGTAGAGGCACAACCGTCACCTCATCTCTGAAGACACCGGATATGTCAAAAATTCGAGCAACTCCTTCAAGGAAGGATGGAACTCGGTATGTGAGCTTGATTTTGGTAGTCATGTTGTCTCAAAAATAATGTTGACAACTTTTGGATCTCAATTATCCATCACTATGCTGAGGTTAGGCTAATTCTTTATCTATTCATTCCTGCACGTTCCTGTGCCTTATCCAAGTAACAGCAGGTCACAGACCGTCTAGGCCACGGTTCATAAAATCCTCCACACAGCGCAGAAAGATCTCCACTCCAATCGGCAACGCAGTCTCATCAAAGTCAAAACGGGGATGGTGATGAGGATAATTGAGCCCTTTGTCAGGGTTGGCGGATCCCAAGAAAAAGTAGCAACCGGGGATCTCACGAAGGAAAAACGACATATCCTCTCCCCCCATCGTCATCTCCGGGGTGATGGTGCCAGCGGATCCCAGCACTTGGCGGGCGGCGGTTTCCACCAGACGGGCCATCCGCCCATCATTGATCACAGCGGGGTAGTAGCGAATGTAGTTGAAGTCATAGCGGGCCCCTTGAGCCTGACAGATGCCAGCCACAATCTGCTCAATCCGCTGGGGAATCAGATCCGCCACAGCCGGATCAAAGCTACGAATCGTACCGCCAATCTCGGCTTTGGGGGCGATCACATTGAAGGCATCTCCGGCCCGGAACCGCCCGATCGAGAGCACGGCAGGTTGCATTGGGTCGACGCTGCGGGAGACCACCGTTTGCAGGGCACTGACGATCTGGGATCCCACCACGATGCTGTCCACCGTCTGATGCGGCAAGGCTCCATGTCCTCCCACCCCATGAACGATGATCTCAAAGCGGTCGGCAAAAGCCATCGAAGGGCCACTCTTGACCCCAATCGTGCCCACCGACATCTGGTTCCACAGGTGCAGGCCGATGATTGCCTCCACGTCGGGATCCCGGAGTACCCCTTGTTCGATCATGGGCTGAGCACCACCGGGGCCTTCTTCGGCGGGCTGAAAGATCACCTTGACGGTGCCCTTGAGAGCATGGCGCTGTTGGTGCAGCAACTTGACTGTACCCAGAGCGATGGCGGTATGTCCGTCATGGCCACAGGCGTGCATCCGCTGCGGATGGCTAGAGCGATAGTCCACCTCATTTTCTTCTTCAATCGGCAAGGCATCCATATCGGCACGAATGGCTAAAGTCGGGCCATCTTGATCGCCGTGAACGGTGGCCACAATGCCGGTTTTGGCCATTTCTGACCGGAACTCAACCCCCCACTGGGTCAACAAAAACTGAATGTATGCAGCGGTTTTGGCCTCTTGGAACCCCAACTCGGGATATTGGTGGAGATGTCGTCGCCAAATCACCAGATCTGGAGCTAGTGCTTGCACCTCTGGCCGCAGCGTCGGATCCAGGGCGGGATTGATCGGGGGGGCAAGCGTTGGCATTTCAAAACTCCAAAGACTGCGAGGCGATTGGGATTAAGCAAGGGGACAAGAGGTGCAGATAGCCAAAGATAGGGATCCCTGAGTCAGGCTCAGAGGCGGCAAACTCAGAGGTAGAATTCAGACCATGCCAAACCAAACAAGGGGAATTTGGCTTCAATCACAGGACAGAAAGATGACCTAACCCAGATGTGCAGGAGAGGAAATGAGGGGCTCTTCGCCGCTGAAGTCTTGCTGCGGCTGGTGTAGATTTTACAGTTGTAGCGTTAATTTGACTGGGCTTGTTGTTGGCTCAGTCACACTTACCCCAGCAGAATGTAGGGAGAAGTCAACACCACAGTCGGCTCAGGCCCTATCAAGGCTGTCTCTCCTCGTCCCTATGGCAAGGGCCTGCGAGCGAAAACTGTCAGACTCGATAGGTAAAGCCTGCCTAACTGTAAATGATCGGCACTAAATGATGGGCACTAAATGTTAGTCACTTTCGACGGCAGCTAACGAGCGTTGACAGCTCTACTTTTGCTCTGCTGCCCCGATAGCATCCCCAATCGTGCCAAAAAACTCAAAAACTTGGGTCATCTCTAAAATATCGAAGGTCGGCTTGGCCTGGGGCTGCACCCCCACCAACTTGAGGTTCAGAGATGATTCATTGCAAAAGCGCAACAGAGCGATCAGCACCGACATGCCAATACTGTCTACAAACGTGATTTGGCTTAGATCCAGTATCACGCTGGCAAAGGATCCATTTTGTCCTGCCAGGATATCTAGCAGTTGGGTTCTCATATCAGTGGCATTGACCGCATTCAGTCGCCCAGGGGGGAGCTGGATTACCTTAACCGTTTCGTTTGCAGCGTTGATTTGATCCCAAACTTTCATTGACTACGCACCTCAAGAGCGAGAGCTATCATCGTTTGATCATACGTTCACAGTCCGAAAAAGTACGCCCAAGCCAGAAAATAATCAAGAAACCAGCTGGCAGCCGATGAAATATCTTTTGTTTCACAAGCCCTATGATGTTCTCTGCCAATTTAGCGATGAAGCTGGGCGAACAACCCTCAAAGATTTTATTGCTCAACCCAATGTTTACTCAGTGGGACGCTTGGATCGAGACAGTGAAGGGATCCTGTTGCTGACTGATGATGGACGGCTCAAGGCTCGTCTGTTAGATCCACTGTGGGGACATCAACGCACCTACTGGATTCAGGTGGAAGGGATCCCGACCCCAGAGGCGCTGCGAGACCTAAGTCAAGGGGTGATTATTCAGGGGCAACGCACCCGTCCGGCCCAGGCACAGGACTTGTCCCCTCAGCCTGATTGGCCCCCTCGGGATCCCCCTATTCGCTATCGAGCCCAGATTCCCACCCACTGGATCCAATTGACCTTGCGGGAGGGACGCAATCGCCAAGTGCGGCGGATGACGGCAGCGGTAGGATTTCCCACCTTGCGGTTGATCCGGGTGGCTTTTGCCGGGATCCCGTTGGGGGATCTGGCCCCAGGAGAATGGCGGGAATTGACCACAGCCGAAATCAACTGCTTACGGCAGGCCAGTGGGTTACCCCAGTCCCAGGCAAGATCCTCTTGTCTGTGAAATTTGTCTGTGAAATTTATTGGTAAAACTTATCCGTGAAGTGGAAAGCTGTCAGGATCCCCAGCTCAGGTGGATTGGAGCTGGCCATCTTCCATCGTGACAATTCGATCTGCCACATCCAGGATTCGGTTGTCATGGGTGACCATCAAAATTGAACAGCCCTGATTTCGGGCCAACGCCTGCATCAAATTGACCACCTCTCGACCCGACTTGCTATCCAGAGCAGCGGTGGGCTCATCCGCCAACACCAACTTGGGCTGGCTAACTAAGGCTCTGGCAATCGCCACCCGTTGTTTTTGTCCCCCCGACATCTTCTCCGGGAAAAAATCAAGGTGATCAGCCAGTCCCACCGCTGTCAGCATCTCCTGTGCCTGCTGTCGGGCCAATGCAGGCGGGATCCGGTGCAACTCTAGCGACATCTGGACATTTTGGGTGGCGGTCAAAAAGCGCAGGAGATTGTGGGCCTGAAAGATATAGCCGATATTGCGACGGATGCGGGTCAGCTTACGAACAGATGCCCCATGCAATTCTTCCCCCAAAATAGTGAGACTGCCAAACTGTACAGATCGCAGCGCACCCATCAAGGTCAGCAAGGTGGTTTTGCCCGATCCCGATGGCCCCGTCATCAAGACAATTTCTCCGGGATAAATGGTCAGGTGAATATCCAGCAAAACCTGTTTGCGTAGGGATCCCGTTCCAAAAAAGTGATCGACCCCTCGAATAGAAATCAGAGGTTCCGTTTGGTGCAGAGAGGGATGGGGTTGAGGAACGAGAGTATTCGGTTGCATCAGAAAAATCCCAACACTAAACAGAAAGTAAGCTCAAAATGTGGCGGACTAAAGAATGTTGGACTAGAAAATATCGAACTAAAAAATATCAGCGGGATCCGCAGCTCGTAACTTTCTCACCGCAATCGCCCCTGAGACGAGGCACATCGTCAAGGCCAACCCAAAAACGACTGAGGCTCGAATCATCGTCATCCCAATCGGCAAAAGGGTGGCATCTTGGGTTAAATCATAAAGGAGAGTCGCCAAACCATAGCTGGGGATGTACCCTAATACAGCCAGAAATAAAGCCTCTTGAAACACCACCCCTAACAGATAGCCATCGGTGTAGCCCATCGCTTTGAGGGTGGCGTATTCTGCCAAATGATCGGTTACATCCGTATACAAAATTTGGTAAACAATGACGATGCCGACGATAAATCCCATCACGGTTCCTAGACTAAAAATGAAACCGATGGCGGTACTGTCGGCCCAATAACTACGCTCCATTTCAATGAATTCAGCTTTTGAGAAAATATTGACATCTTGGGGGAATGTTTCACGCATCGCTGCTAGTGTACTCTCTAGATCAGCATCGGATTTGAGGGTGATGCTGCCCGCCTCGATTAGTCCCTGCTGCCGATTTGGGAAGATCCGCAAGAAAGTTTGATCGCTGGTCAAGATGGTGCCATCGGCCCCAAAGGTGGCTCCCATCTGGAACAATCCGCCCACAGAAACCCGCCGCCGTCCAACTTCTGAATAAACCGGATCCCCTTGTTCCAACATCTGAGCGATGGGGCCAAACTCAGCCCTAGAAGCTCGATCAAAAATCACCACATCACTTTTTCTGATCGCCTCCAAATCCTGCGGGGTTAATTCTGGCAGCGACACCGGATCATCTGCCGGATCAATGCCTACCACAAAAATACTGCGGGTCTGCCCCGTCTCAGGGTTTTTCCAGAGGGCAAAGTTGAGATAAAGAGGGCTGACGGATTGGACAGTATCGAATTGTAAAGCTTGATAGAGTCGTCGCTGCGAGAAATTGTCCATCGCAATCAGAGCATTGGACTGGGGACTGACCAAAAAGATATCCCCTGTCAAGCTCTTGTGAAACAAGGTTGCGCTATCAAACAAAGCATCTCGAAACCCCAATTGCATGAACATCAAAATGCAAGCAAAACTGATGCCTGCTAACGCCACAGTCAAGCGAATCTTTTCCCGGCTTAATTGCAACCATGCTACTGGGATCCGAAAGCTTCCCCCCAAGCCCTGGCTGACAGATTGCGTGACGGTTTTGATCAATCCGACAAACCCGATGGCTGTGATCATGCTTAGGGATCCCTCAAATGCTGTCTCTGATACTTGCCGTTGGTTGTCGCTGTCGAGCCTGACAGAAGTTATTCATTGAAGTTATTGATTGAGAAATGCAACTGCCCCCTAGCTCCACCCGATATAACTTAATAGCTTCAACTTAATAGCTATAACATGATGCTTATAACTCGATGGCCACATCCACCTGCATGTTGGTGAGGCCCGCCACCTGCTGACTGCTCTGGGCATCCAGAAGGATCTTGACCTCCACCACCCGCACATCCACATCAGCGGCAGGATCAGCACTCAGAACATCTCGTCTGCCAATCTGTAAACCCACTTGATCGACAACTCCCGAGAGTGATTCGGTAAAGCCACTACCGGTGATCTGGGCCCGCTGCCCCATCTGCACTCGCCCAATGTCAGTTTCATAGATCTCCGCCACCACCATCATCTGGTCGGTATTCGCCAATTCAAGAATGCCGCCGTTATCACTGATGGTTTCCCCCGCCTGACTCTCAATTCGCAAGACTTGGCCCGCTTGAGGGGCACGAATAATGGTGCGCTCTAAGCGAGCTTCTGCCAGCTCCAGATTGCGACTGAGGGACTGCAACTGAACACTGGTTTGGGCGCGCAGCAGATTGGCTTCGGCACTCAGCAGTTGAGCTTGAGCGTTTTCCAGACCCAAACGGCGGGATTGGTCAATTTGGCTGAGGCTGGCTTGGGCCGAATTGAGCGCCTGTTGAGCCTGCTGTACCGTCAATTGCCGTTGATCCAGCTCCAGTTGGGAAACCGCTCCATCGGCATACAAACTCTCAAACCGCTCTTGGTTACGTAGGGCATCCAACAGTTCGATCTCAAGCTGTCGGACGGTGGCCCGTTGAGACCGGATTTGGGCTGATTGGGGTTGATCGATCTGCTCAATCCGGGTTTGAGCCTCTGTAATTTGGCTCTGAGCATAGGCTAGTTCTGCCCGCAGCCGCAGCTCTGCCTCCGCCAATTGGCTAGCGGCATAATCCCGTTCCGCCTGTCGTTCTCGATAACTTTCTAAACGCGCCAAGGGATCCCCGGCGTTGACCCGCTGCCCCTGGCTGACCAACAGCTCCCCAATCCGCTCACCCAAGAGGCCGCCCACCAAAATCACCTCTCCCTCAGGCTCAATCCGACCGAGTGCCCCCACATGAGTAGCCACCACTGGTGTCAAACTCTCCTCCTGTTGAGGATTCAGCTCTTGGCTCTGCGCTCCCCAAAGGTTGAATTGATTAAACCCATAGATCCCCAGCCCAAGACTGGCGACAATTCCAGAGGTGATGAGGACAGCAGCTCTCATCTTCATAGGATGATGGTCTCCACGTAGGCCGTTAATCTGAACTCAATCTTATATCAATAACAACTGTAAAGCTGCCGCTCTGATCCGCCCTGCCTGATCATCCCGTTCCATTTGGTCAAGTCTATTCATAAGGATTATTCGTAAGGATGCTGATCTGGTAAATGGCAAGTGCGCGAGACCACAGTTGCCCAACAACAAACGTGGCTATGATCAGTATCATGTCTAAAGATTCATCACAAAAGTTACCCTATTCTTGTTCTTGAGGCCCCCACTCTAGCCCTAAAGCATCAAACAGCATTTCAGTTTTTTACTTAATTCCCATGCCCTCTGTTTTACTGACCTACACCCTCAATCCTCTCCAAGGACTCAAGTTTTTGGTCAAGTCGCAGGAGATCTCCTGGTGGCACGTGCTGCACCAAGCCATTCCAACAATGCAGTCTTGGGCTCAACACCGCCCTACTATGCAGATCTCTGTGGGATCCTTGACCCCCGAAAATGCCCAGCAGTTGACTCGCCTGCAACTGTTGGCTCGACTCAAGTTTTTTGTGGCAATCGAAACGGAGGCTGATCTGGAGCGGCCCGCCCTGCCCTCCGGCCAACAGGCTGCTATCCAGGTGTATTCTCATCACCAGGGATCCGAGAGTTATCGGACTCAGGTGGTGCGCTTCCAGGTGGGCAAACGCCGCGTTCGTCGTCGAGCTCGATCCGAGTGGTGAAGGGTAATGGTGACGGCTGCGAATATCTGGGATCCGTCCCTGGGATCCCTCGAAAAGTTTGATTCCTGGACAATTTGATTAGGTCAACTTGATTAGGTCAACTTGATTAGGTCAACAAGATCAACATGAGCTGTGGTTAAACCTGCCACCCAGTCTGTGCAGAAGTCTGTGCAACCCATCAAGATGTCGCAGCCCGCATCCCAGAGGCATAGCTTTTGGATTTGGGGCTGGCTGGGACTGATCAGCTATCTGGCTCTGTTTTGGCATTTGGGAGCAGTGGGGCTGGTGGATGAGACCGAGCCGATTTTTGCTGAAACCTCTCGACAGATGTGGATCACGGGGGATTGGATCACCCCCACTTTTAATGGGCTAGAGCGATTTGACAAGCCGCCCCTGATCTACTGGCTACAGGCCACGGCCTATTACCTGCTGGGGCTGAACGAATGGGCTGTACGGATCCCTTCGGCCATCGCAGCCTTGGTTCAAGTGGTTTTTGGGGCTGCCACCCTGCTGCGTTTTGGTGGATCCCGAGGTCATCAGGAAAACTTGACCCAACCCCCTTGGGGGCTGTCGCGGGCCTGGTGGGCTGCCCTGCTGGGGGGAACCCTGTTGGCTACAACCCCTCTCACCCTGGTTTGGGGTCGGACAGGGGTGTCGGACATGGTGCTGGTGGCCTGTGTCAGCGGGGCGATGTGGGCATTTTTTTGGGCCTACGCAGGATCTGGGCGGCATTGGTATCTGGTTTTCTACACCCTGCTAGGGCTGGGGATATTGGCCAAAGGCCCGGTGGCGCTGGTGTTGCCGGGATTAAGTCTTGGGCTATTTTTACTCTGGCTGGGCCGGGATCACGCCCTCAAGGTGATGCGCGAGATGGGCCTGATCGCTGGCACTGTGGTGGTGCTGGTCATTACGTTGCCCTGGTATGTGGCGGTGATCGGGCGACATGGCTGGGCCTATGTGCAGGATTTTTTTGGCTATCACAATGTGGCTCGCTTTACCCAGGTGGTGAATAACCACTCCGCCCCCTGGTACTTTTATGGCCTGGTGGTGCTGGTGGGCTTTTTGCCCTATTCCGTACATCTGCCCCTGGTGATGGCACGACTGCGGTTTTGGCAACGACAGCGATGGCGCGGGATCCCTCGCGATCAACACCTGGGCCTGTTTGCCCTCTGCTGGTTTGGGGCGGTGTTTGGGTTCTTTTCGATGGCGGTGACCAAGCTGCCCAGCTATCTGCTCCCCCTGATGCCAGCGGCGGCGATGCTAGTGGCGCTGGAGTGGAGTTGCCAGTTGACCGCTGTTCCCGATCTCAGCCAATCTCATCACCGGATCCCTTGGCCGGACTGGATCACCGGGATCCTCAATGCTGCCTTTCTCGCTGTCTTGGCCGGATTGGGCTGGCAATTGCCGCGCCTGCTGGGGCCAGATGATGCTGCCCCCGATCTGACTGCGGCGATCCAAACTTTTCACCTGCCGACGGGATCCCTGGTGGGCTGGGGCTTGGCGTTTGGGCTGGCGGTGGTGTTGCTAGGGCTGCGCCAGGTGCGCTGGTTGTGGACGGCCAATGTGCTGGGATCCCTGGGGTTGGTGGTGCTGCTGTTCAGCTCGGCGATCTTTGCCCTCAATGATGCGAGACAAGTGCCCCTGCGAGAGCTAGCCCTAGAGTTGCGGGCAGATACGTCTGAAGCGCAGCAGGATCCCGTGCTCATGGTGGGGGTTTTCAAACCCAGCCTGGTGTTTTATAGCCAACGAACTATCATCCCCGTGCCGGATCCTGGGCAATTATCCCAGGTGCTGCAAGATCTGGCCGCCACAACCGAGCCGTTTACCGGGGCTTGGGTGGTGGGACTGAAGCAGGATTTGGTCCTAGCCCAACTCTCCCTGGATGAAGGACAAGACTTTGATCCCTATGGACTGGTGCGGATCGAGGATCCCTGAGTTGGTGGTTGTAAATGCGATCTGAGAGAAGGGTCAATCTTGGACTAGTGTTGGGTGACAAGGTGTTGAGGTGAGCAATGACCATGAGCGGGATCCAGTCTTTTTTGTTTTGGCAGTGGCCAGCGGCGACATGGTGGCGGCACAGCCTGATCAGTCGCTTGACGGGCTGGCTGGGAAGATGGGGCGAATCGAGCCTGTTGGTGCGCTGGCTGGATCCCTTGTGTTTGCTAGGGGTGGCGGTGTATTACGGGCTGGCCTCTCAAGCCTCAACCGGGCCATTGGGCTTAGTTCTGTTGGGGTTGGTGGCTCTGCTGGGCTTACGGTGGCTAACCCAACCTCCTGCTATGACTGGGATCCATTTGTCACTGGCGCTGGTCTGGCTGGTGGCTACCGTGGCGACGGTTTTTTCTCCGGTTTCCTATGCCGCCCTGGATGGCTGGATCAAGCTCACCCTCTATCTGCTGGGCTTTATGCTCTTGCACGAGGTCTTGCAAAAGCCACAGCATCGCTCTTGGCTGGTGGGGATCCTGCTGCTGATCAGCTTGGGGCTGGGGACTTATGGCCTGCGGCAATACTTTTACGGGGCGGCAGAGTTGGCCACCTGGGTGGATCCTGAATCTGGTTTGGCGGGCACCACGCGGGTCTACAGCTATCTGCGCAATCCCAACCTCTATGGGGGCTATCTGGTGCCGTTGCTCCCCCTGGGGCTGGCGGCGATGTGGCGGTGGTCGTCTTGGGGCTGGAAGCTGATGGCCGGGTTTACCACAGCAGTTAATCTCGCCTGTTTGCTGCTCACTTACAGTCGGGGAGCCTGGATCGGTGGGCTGGTCAGCATCTCTGTGATGGGGCTGTTGTTGGCCCAGTGGATGCTGATCTATCTGCCCGTCCGGTGGCGACGCTGGACAATTCCCGCCCTGATGGGGGGAGGGATCCTGGTGTTGGCGGTGGGCATCTTGACGCTGGAACCCTTGCGGCTGCGGGTGTTGAGCATGTTTCAGGGTCGGGGCGATACCAGCAACAACTTTCGCATCAATGTCTGGATGGCGGTGCTGGATATGATCCAAGACTTCCCGCTGTTGGGGATCGGCCCTGGCAATGTGGCTTTTAATCGGGTCTACCCCCTTTACCAACGGGGCAATTTCAGTGCCTTAGGAGCCTATTCAGTGCCGTTAGAGTTGACCGTGGAGATGGGCTTTGTGGGCCTGATTGCCTTTGCTTGGTTCATCCTGGCGCTGGTGGCACAGGCTTGGCAGCGGTGGCGGGCCGCTCTCCAAGTCCGGGATCCCGAGGTGCTGTGGCTAGCGGGGGGATTAGCCGCCTGTGCAGGGGTGATGGCACACGGTTTGGTGGATACGGTTTGGTATCGGCCCCAGATCCAGATGGTGTGGTGGTTTGTGGTGGCTCTGATCACCTCCCAATTGGGGATCCCTGCGGAACCATCGCTTGCTGCTGGGGATCCCGTTATCAGTCCATCGGCCCAGAGTCAGAGATGCTGCCAGAGGGATCCTGATCACAATTGCTGACCAACACGATTGCTGACCAACAGGTGAAATAGTTTGTTGGTAACAGTCCTAAGGGTCAAATGACGATGGCGAGGGAACAGACACGATAAACTAGTGATTCAGGGTTTCTAGCGGACTCTGGCTCAGGTCTGGCCAATCTTTGCTAAGCTCTCTAGGCTCTGCCTTCACGCCCATCCGGGGAACATCTATGGCTAAACGCAGCCCCAATCGCTCCTTTCTGCAAGGGATCCTGAAAACCCGCGCCTTGATTCTGGTGATCTTGGTGGTGGGTGCTGCCCTCTATGTGGGGCTGACCCGACCGATTCGGTTAGGGCTTGATTTACAGGGAGGCACACAACTTACCCTCCAGGCTCAGCCCACCACTGAGGTGCCTCGCATCACCCCCGAGGTGTTGGCAGGGGTGCAAACAGTGATCCAACAGCGGGTGGATGGCCTCGGGGTGGCGGAACCCTTGATTCAGTCCACGGGTGGCGACCAGTTGTTTGTGCAGCTACCTGGCATAGCCGATCCTGATCGGGCCATTGCTCTGTTGGGGGATACCGCTCAGTTGGACTTTCGCAAACAACGGCTGGCAACCGAAATCCCTCGGGATCCCTCCACTGGCCAGCCCATTGCTGGTGAGGATCCCGATGCCATCTTCGAGCGGATTGGCCTGACGGGAGATTTGTTGGAGCGGGCGGATCCCCAGCCTGCCCAAGGGGCCGGATCCCGCTGGGACGTACGGCTGGAGTTTAAGCCCCAGGGGGGAGATATGTTTGCGGAGTTGACCCGGGATCTAGCGGGCACAGGCCGCTCTCTGGGGATATTTTTGGATGATGTGCTGTTGAGCGCGCCGGTGGTCGGGCCTGAGTTTAGTCGCACAGGCATCACCGGGGGCAGTGCAGTGATCACCGGCAACTTTACAGTGGAGTCCGCCACTGACCTAGCCATCAAAATTCAAGCCGGGGCGTTGCCAGTACCCATCGAGGTGATCGAGAATCGCACCGTCGGAGCCACCTTGGGGGCGGAGAGCATCGAGCGCAGCCTCTACGCCGGGATTGGCGGCCTGATTTTGGTGTTCATCTATATGGTGGTCTACTATCGTCTGCTGGGGATGATCGCCAATCTCTCCCTGCTGGCCTACGCCATCTGTACCTTTGCCTGTTTTCAGCTATTGGGGGTCACCCTGACTCTGCCGGGGATCGCTGGGTTCATTCTCAGCGTGGGCATGGCGGTGGATGCCAATGTCTTGATCTTTGAGCGGGTCAAGGAAGAACTACGGGCCGGCAAATCCCTGTTTAAATCGGTGGATGAAGGCTTTAACCGCGCCTTCAGCAGCATCTTGGATGGTAATGTCACCACCTTATTGGTCTGTGGGGTGCTGTTCTGGTTAGGTGCTGGCTTGGTGAAAGGTTTTGCCCTCACCCTCGGCATCGGCATCATCGTCAGTTTCTTTAGTGCCCTCACCTGTACCCGCTCCTTGCTGCGGGTAGCCATGGGGATCCCGCCGCTCAAAAATATCACCCTCTATGGGGTCAAACCAGAATGGGTCAACCAGACCCCCTAACTGGCAGACCTCTTAGTTGGCTTCACTCGACCTTGATCATTGTTGTCTCGAAGGACTGCGAACATGAGTGCTGGCGAAGTTATGGCGGATCCCCACGGGGCAAAACCCTATCGCATTGATGTCCTCAGTCGCACCAGGCTGTGGTTTAGCCTATCGGGGCTGGTGCTGCTGGTGGGATTGACGAGCATGGCTTTCTCTCTGGCCACCTTTGGCACCCCGTTACGGCTGGGTTTGGATTTCTCAGGGGGCACCCTGCTGGATCTGCGCTTCCAGGAGCCAGTCACCAGTCAAGAGGTGCGGGAGGTGCTCAACACTCAAAACCTGGGATCCAGTGTTATTCAGTTGGATCAGGAGAATGGCCAGAATGTGCTGCTACGGATGCCTCCGTTGCAGGAAACTGAGCGGCTGGCGGTGGAGGATGCCCTCCGGGAACAAGTGGGGGACTACGAGCGCGCCTTGGTGGAAACCGTAGGGCCCACAGTGGGGCGGCAGATTCTTCGGAGTGGCATCTTATCGGTGCTGATCTCGTTTGGCCTGATCGTGGTCTATTTGGGGGTGCGGTTTCAGTTTGACTATGCCGTCTTTGCCATTGTCGCCCTGTTGCACGATGTGGCCCTCACCATCGGGATCTTTGCCCTATTGGGGCTGACGCTGGGTATCGAGGTGGATAGCCTGTTTGTGGTGGCGTTGTTGACCATCATTGGCTTCTCCGTCAATGACACGGTGGTCATCTTCGACCGCATCCGAGAAAATCGTCGCCTGATCAGCCGCAAGGTCACCTTTGATCATGTGGTCAACCTCTCCCTCAACCAAACCTTCGCCCGCTCTTGCAACACGACCCTAACCACCATGTTGCCCCTGGTGGCCATTGCTATTTTTGGGGGCGTTACCTTGCGATCTTTCGCGGTGGCTCTGTTGGTAGGCTTTGCCCTGGGGGTCTATTCCAGTATTTTCTTGGCTGGCCCCCTTTTGGTTTGGTGGCGGGGCAGACAGTTCTCTGATCAGCTGGCCCTAGAGTCTGGAGAACTAGACACCGATGCAGAAGAATCAGAAGAAGAGGCCGTCCCAGACCCGACTCGGGGAGTGGTTTAGGAGTGGATTTAGAACTCGGCGGCAGCAATTGATCATCGCAATTGTCATCTTTGTAAGATATGACTATGACACGTATGAATAAGAGGCTTACAGCTTGTTCACGAATTGCCTGTAACAAGACAGGGATTTAGATCCCCCTAATCCCAGTTTTTAAGGGGGCTAGGGGGATCCAAAGGTGTGACAGACAGTTTCCGAACAATCTGTAAGCCCTTTGCCTGAGCAGCCCAACGGTAGAATAGATTTCCGTCAAGACGTGCAATCCTAGATAATCCGATCTAACTGGCTCGTCTCTTCCCAATTAAATTAGTCCAATTAGCTTAGTCCAGCTAGCTTAGTAGCGAGCACTGCTTGATCCATTCGGATTGGATCCAGTGGAATTGGATCCAGAGACAGGGCCTGAGGAAGGCATGGGTAACGTGACCCCTTGACCTTCTAGCCAGGTACGTACGGGATCCTTGCTCACCTCCATACCCAAGGTGCCAGAGATAAAGCCCGCCACAAAGGGCAGCGGATTGCTCAAGAACTCAGACAAAATTGTGTTGGTGTCCATATTGGGATCCTTCTCTTGGCTGTTGAGACAAAACGTTTACAGCGATCGTTAGTTTAGCGTTTCTATTCACGGATCTTTACAGGTTGCCAGTCTGCTGATAGCTGACTCCAGTTAGGGATCCAGCCAGAATCGCTCGGATAGATATTTATCCGCACCATCACAGAGCACCGTCACGATCACGCCGGATTCGATCTGGCGGGCGATGTTAACCGCTGCCACCACATTAGCCCCCGCCGAGATACCCACCATCAGACCCTCTTGGCGGGCCAGGGCTTTGACCATCTGCTGAGCGTCTTCGGTGGCAATCTCTGCTTGGATGTCGGGCAGCGTGGGATCGTAGATATCGGGTTTGAGAGCGGTGGCCATATGTTTCAGACCTTCCAGACCATGAAACGGCGAATCCGGCTGCATTGCCACAATCTTGATGGCGGGGTTGTACTCTCGCATCCGTCGCCCCACCCCCATACAGGTGCCGCTGGTGCCCAGCCCGGTGACAAAGTGGGTGATCTGCCCTTGGGTTTGCTGCCACAGCTCAACAGCGGTGGTGTGATAGTGGGCCTGCCAGTTGGCGGGGTTGCTGTACTGGTCGGGATAAAAATATAGATCTGGATCAGCGGCGTGCAATTCCCGCGCCTTGAGGATGGCTCCATCGGATCCCAGGGCCGGATCCGTCAGGACTAAATCTACCCCATAGGCAGCCAAGATCTGTTTGCGCTCCGGGCTGGCGTTAGCGGGCAGGGCCAGCTTGACCTTAAAGCCTTTAGCGGCCCCGATCCAGGCGTAGGCGATGCCCGTATTGCCAGAGGTGGCATCCAAGATGATCTTGCCAGGACGCAATTGGCCTGACTTCTCCCCTTGGGTGATCATATTGAGGGCCGGTCGATCCTTGACGGAGCCGCCGGGGTTGTACCATTCGGCTTTGCCATAGATCTTGACCGTATCTGGCAGATCGGGGGCGATCTTACGCAACCGGATTAAGGGCGTCCGCCCCACCAATTGCAGAGGGCTTTCCACCGTCAACAGCGATGCCACCGTTTGAATCTCAGGAGCTGACAATCGGGATCCCTCAACAGAGCTTCACAATTCATTGTCGCCTGTAATTGCAATCTGGACCCTGGGGCTTTGAGTCATCTGTGTCATGCCAGTCCAGCACCACTAGGCCATTTCTGAGGACTGGATCCCGAGGGATCCCGTTCGCAATCTTGAAGCTCTATCTCGTTGGATCCCACCCCCTGCCACCGATTCGCCCATCCATACCGATGTAGATCACCTTCATGTAGATCACTCGCAATCAGCCAAAGGGTACCGATATCATGCCATTTGCCAAAACATTTCTTCTCCTGCTCGCAAAGGCACTAGGCCAGAGTCAGGAAAGGGTAGTTCATCAGGAATACGCCAAGTTGTTTTGGTGAGTGTGATTTTTTCAGTATTACGAGGAAGTTGATAAAAGTTTGGCCCATAAAAGCTAGCGAAAGCTTCAAGTTTATCCAGAGCATCAACACTCTCAAAAGCTTCTGCATACAACTCCAGGGCGTGTAAAGCTGAATAACAGCCCGCACAGCCACAGGACTGTTCTTTAGTATTACGGGCATGGGGAGCACTGTCGGTACCTAGAAAAAACTTAGGATTAGCAGAAGTGGCTGCTTGTAAAAGGGCTCGACGATGTTCTTCACGCTTCAAAATGGGCAGACAATAAAAATGAGGGCGAATACCACCCTTAAATAAGCTATTGCGGTTAAACAAAAGATGCTGTGGCGTGATTGTTGCAGCGATGGTGTCGGTAGCCATGACAAATTGCACCGCATCTGAGGTGGTAATGTGCTCAAGCACCACCCGTAGAGTGGGAAACCGGAATTTGAGAGGGATTAAATACTTCTCAATGAACACTTTTTCACGATCAAACACATCAATATCTGGATCGGTGACTTCTCCATGCAACAAGAGAGGCATATTTACCTCTTCCATGAGGGCAAAGACGTGATCGCAGTTGCGAATGTCAGTCACCCCCAAGTCCGAATGGGTGGTGGCACCGGCGGGGTAATACTTGACCGCTTTGACAAACTGGGATCCCTGGGCCGCGAGAATATCCTTGGGGTCGGTGTTGTCGGTGAGGTAGAGGGTCATCAGGGGTTCAAACTGTTGGCCTGGGGGAATAGCAGCGATAATCCGATCTCGATAGGCTTCAGCATCCGCCACCGAGCGCACGGGGGGCTTCAAATTCGGCATGATGATGGCCCGGGCAAACTGACGCACCGTATGGGGCAAAACCGCTTTCAGGGCTGCACCGTCCCGAAGATGAAGATGCCAATCGTCAGGCCGGGTCAAGGTCAGGTTTTGCATTTTTGAACCATCCTCATCACATCTCGTTTAGGTTACATCTTGTTTAAGGATCCACTTTAGGGATCCAGCTCTGGCATGAATCCAAGCGGCCACCTATCAACGTCTGTCATCATGGGAAGGCCATTCATTTAGACTACATCTGGATCATCCAGGCGGGATGTCGATCCTCCGGGATGAAAACACCGAATGACAACAGGCATGGCTCCACTTCTCTAGTCCCCCTCCCCCGTTGCAGCAAGGTTGTTCCTCATGATCGATATGATCGATGCCACAGCAATCAATTCCTTTGCCCACAAGAGCTTTCGACGGCGTATCGTCGCCCTCTTGATCATGGTGTTACTGGGGATCCTCGGCTCTAGCAGCCCCATCTGGGCCCAGGGATCCCGGAGTGCGGTGTTTGCGGGCGGATGCTTTTGGTGCATGGAGCCGCCGTTCGATAAGCTGGCCGGGGTGATCTCCACCACCTCGGGATACATGGGCGGCACCATCGACAATCCCACCTATCGGCAGGTTTCCTCCGGCCAGACAGGGCATACGGAGGTGATGGAGGTGGTTTATGATCCTGAGCAAGTCAGCTATCAAGAGCTGCTGGATATCTTCTGGCGCAATATCGATCCGGTCGATCGCCTGGGCCAGTTTTGTGATCGGGGCAGTCAGTATCGCTCGGAGATCTTTGTCCAAACCGAGGAAGAACGCCAACTGGCAGAAGCCTCTAAGGCCGAACTTCAGCCTCGCTTTGATCGACCGATTGCCACCGCGATTACCGACGCCAGCACCTTCTATCCCGCCGAAGACTATCACCAGGACTACTACCAAAAGAATCCCGTCCGCTACCAGATCTATCGGTTGAGCTGTGGTCGGGATGCCCGCCTCAATGCCCTTTGGGGATCCGAAGCAGGCGGACACTAACGGGTTCTATCCCTTGCCCACAGGGATCCCGAAATGTTTTATGATCCCCTGCATGGCTGTAATCATTCAAAAGTACGGGGGCACCTCAGTTGCCTCGGCAGAACGGATCGATCATGTGGCCCGACGGGTGGCCCATACCCGCCAACAGGGGCATCAGGTGGTGGTGGTGGTCTCCGCCATGGGACACGAGACCGACCGTTTGATGGCCTTGGCTCTCCAGGTCATGCCGATGGGGGTGTTGTCCTCCAGCTGTGAGCGTGAGTTGGATATGCTCTTGGCGACAGGCGAGCAGGTCAGCATTGCGCTGTTGGCCATGGCCTTGCAAAAGATGGGTTGTCCGGCGGTCTCCATGACGGGATCCCAGGCGGGCATTGTCACCAATGGCGACCATACGCGGGCCAGGGTTCTGCACATCGATACCGAGCGCATTCTGCAACATCTTGGGCAGCAGGAAGTGGTGATTGTGGCTGGTTTCCAGGGCATCAGCACTGAGCGAGAGGTGACAACGCTGGGCCGGGGCGGATCCGACACGACGGCGGTGGCATTGGCAGCGGCCCTCCAGGCTGAGGTCTGCGAGATCTATACCGATGTGCCAGGGGTGTTTACCACGGATCCCCGCAAAGTGGACGATGCTCGTCTCTTGCCCCAAATCACCAGCTCCGAGATGTTGGAATTGGCCAGTTTGGGGGCACAGGTGCTGCATCCCCGCTCGGTGGAGATCGCCCGCAATTTTGGGGTCACCCTCAAGGTTTTGTCCAGCTTGGATCCACCTGAAGTTCCTCAATCGGGCACCCAGGTGATCTCCCCCCAACCCAGCATGATCCCAGAGGGGATCGAGGGCAACCAAGCAGTTGACTCGGTGATCTTGGATCGCAATCAGGTCAAGGTGGTGTTCTTGCACGTGCCTGATCGTCCGGGGGTGGCAGCTCAGGTCTTTGCGGGGGTGGCTGAGGCGGGCATCAACGTCGATCTGATCCTGCAATCTCTGCATTCATCCCAATCGGGTCGCACCAATGATATTGCCTTCACCATTCCGCAGCAGTATCAGGTTTTGATGGCAGAGTTGGCTCCTCAGTTGGCCCAGGCGCTGGGCTGTCCCGAGGTTTTGATGGATGCCGATGTGTCCAAGATCAGCATTGGCGGGGCGGGCATGATCGGTCGGCCTGTGATTGCGGCTGATATGTTTCAGGTTTTGGCCAAGGCGGGCATCAACCTGCAAATGATCTCGATGTCGGAAATCAAGATCAGCTGTGTGATCGACAGTGCCCAGGCCGGAGATGCGGCTCTGCTCTTGGGAGAACATTTTCGGGTTATTCCCCACTCCCATCGCGGGGATCCCTCGGTAGCCCCTGGGATGCAGATATCCGGGAAGTCTGCATCTAGGGGGAATCGCCCAGTGCGTGGGGTAGCTTTAGATCTCAATGTTTGCCAAATGGCCCTGGTGGGGGTGCCCGACCGCCCCGGAGCAGCGGCAGATGTCTTTCGGCCCTTGGCCCACGCCAACATCAGCGTCGATATGATCATTCAAAGTCAACGGAGACAGGCCAATGGAGAAGGTCAGCCTACCAACACCATCGCCCTGATGCTTTCCCAAGCTCAAATGGAGCTAGCTGCCGCTCAACTCCAACAGGTGGCGGATCAATTGGGCTGTGCCCGCCCCCTGTTGGACAACCAGATCGCCAAGGTCAGCATTGTGGGATCCGATATGGAAGCCCATCCCGGCGTTGCGGCTCAGATGTTTGCCACCCTAGCTGCCGCCCAGATCAACATTGAGATGATCGCCACCTCAGAGATCAAAGTTAGCTGCATTGTGCCCAAGACAGATGGGATTCGAGCCTTGCAAGCCATTCATGCTGCTTTTGACTTAGCGCAACCATGAACAGAAAGGTAGTCCTCAGACATTTGTATTCGATGTATTAGAGGACAACCTCTCTATCATCACAGGCGATACTCCACCCCGGTCACTTCATCAATAGCGCGGATCACGCCCCAATACTCTTCGTAGGTGATGGGGATAAACTGCTCTTCACCACTTTCGCCAAACTCCGCCTGCATCCGGGTGCCTTCCCAATCAAAACTGAAGAAGGCTTCTTGCACTTTCTCGGCCACTTCAGGATCCAGATTATAGACAGTGCCATACCCAGTGGTGGGAAACGTTTCAGATTGGTAGATGGTTCTGATTTGAGTTGCATCTACCGCATCGCGTGCAGCCATCCGGGTCAACACAGAGTTAGCGATAGAAGCCGCCTCATAGTCTCCATTCACCACCCCTAAGATGGAGTTTTCGTGGCTACCCGAGAAAACCGCCTCAAAATCACGGCCCTCAATCATGTCAAACTCACCTTGCAGAATGGCAGAGGGAGCTTTGAAGCCAGAGTTAGAGGTTTCGGAGGTAAAGGCTAGCTGACCACCCTTGATGTCTTCCACCGTCTCAAGATCGCTATCGGCAGGCACGATGATTTCCATCTCGTAACCAAAGGATCCATCCAAGGCCGCCATCATGGCAAAAGGACGGAAGCCAACCGCGTTAACGGCTAAAGGGTTAGAGCCAGTATTAAAGCCTGTGACGTGCAGACGGCCCGCCCGCATCGCTTCCAATTGAGCCGCGTTGTTCTGCACCCCAAAGAACTCCACTTCCTTGCCGGTTACTTCGGACATGTGAGCCAAAAACTCTGCCCACACATCCTCATAAACCGAGGGATCCTCGACTGGGGTATAGGCAAAAATCAGGGTGTCAGGATTGATCCACTCACTGGGATCCTCGGGCACATCAGCCACCAAATCCCCATCGGCGTCACAAAAACGCTCGTCCATCTGAGGGGGACGGGGGCAGTCTTGGGCTAAACCGGGAGCCGCCACCAAGGTAGCCGCACCGGCCACAGCCGCCAAACCTAAACTCATTGAACGACGGGAAAACAAATCAAACATGGGTAAAATCTCCTGAAAATGCCATCAAATAACCCCAGACAAAAACCCTGGACAATCGGTTTCGCTTCAGCATCTCTACACAGGGATCCCTGGGCTGAGATCATCACGAACCGCTTGAACCAGAAGTCTTGGTCTAGAAGTCTTTGCCTACAAAACGAGCCGTATCAATTAGGCACAGCCTATCAGGCCATGATTAAGTTCACTTCAAGAAAAAGTTAAGGATTGTCAAAAAGATTCTGTTTGATGGGGTAGGGACAGGCTGAAGTCTAGTCAGAAAGGGCAGGCAAAGGTCTCCTAGTTTGTTTTGGTGACTTTTGGCAATCATGTCACTTTGAGACTGTCGATTGTTGCATTATGACCCAAAAAAATGTATCGGAAAGCACAAATAACAGGCGGATCCCTCTCTAGGATGTGTTGAGCAAAATGGGATCCACCCGCCACAGAAGGAGAATAGTATGCCATCGACCCCCCAAGATGTAATGCAGATGATCAAGGACAACAATGTCCAGATCGTCGACCTGAAGTTTATCGACTTGCCGGGTATCTGGCAGCACTGCTCTTATCACATCAGCCAAATCGATGAGGACACCTTCACCACAGGGATGCCCTTTGATGGATCCAGCATTCGGGGCTGGAAAACCATCAACGAGTCTGACATGCTCAAGATTCCTGATCCCGCCACCGCCTGGATCGAGCCGTTTTGCGAAGTGCCCACCCTCAGCATGACTTGCAGCATCAGCGAGCCTCGCACCGGTCTGCCCTATGCCCGCTGCCCCCGCAGTTTGGCCGCCCGCGCCGTCAGCTACCTCAGCACCACCAACATTGCCGACACCGCCTACTTTGGCCCTGAGGCTGAATTTTTCTTGTTTGACGATGTCCGGTTTGACCAAACCCAGCACAGCGCCTACTACTATGTGGATTCTATCGAAGGCCGCTGGAACTCTGGCCGCGAAGAAGCCGGTGGCAACTTGGGCTACAAGCCCCGTTACAAAGAGGGCTATTTCCCCGTGCCCCCCACCGATACCCAGCAGGACATCCGCACCGAGATGCTGTTGACCATGGGCAAGTGTGGCGTGCCTATCGAAAAGCATCACCACGAAGTCGCTTCGGGTGGCCAAGCGGAATTGGGCTTTCGGTTCGCCGATATGGTCAGTGCCGCCGACTACCTGATGGTCTACAAATATGTGATCAAAAATGTGGCCCGCAAGCACGGCAAAACCGTTACCTTCATGCCCAAGCCTGTGTTTAACGACAACGGCAGCGGGATGCACACCCACCAGTCCCTTTGGAGCAATGGTCAGCCCCTATTCTTTGGCGACCAGTACGCCAACTTGAGCCAGACCGCCCTGTGGTATATCGGTGGATTGCTGAAGCACGCCCCTGCATTGTTGGCCTTCACCAACCCCTCCACCAATTCCTACAAACGGCTGGTGCCTGGTTTTGAAGCCCCGGTCAACCTGGCCTACTCTCAGGGCAATCGCTCTGCCTCTGTGCGGATCCCCATTTCGGGTAGCAATCCCAAGGCCAAACGCCTGGAGTTCCGCTGTCCTGATGCCACCTCCAACCCGTACCTGGCTTTTGCGGCCATGTTGATGGCGGGCATCGACGGCATTAAGAACCAGATCGATCCGGGCAGCCCACTGGATGTGGATATCTACGATCTGTCCCCCCAAGAGTTGGCCAAGATTCCTTCCACTCCGGGATCCCTGTTGGAGGCGTTGGAAGCTCTGCGCCAAGATCATGCCTTCCTGTTGGAGGGTGGGGTGTTCACCGAAGATCTGATCGAGACCTGGATCGAGTACAAGATCGACAACGAGATCAACCCGATGCGCCTGCGCCCGCATCCCTATGAGTTTGCTCTCTACTACGACGTTTAATCCTTCTGTTAGCAGCGGGTTAGCAGACAGCTTTGCCCTCTCCTGAGATCGGATCCCTGGCAACGGGGATCCTTTTTTTAACTTGGTCGTATTGTTTTATAGTTTCCGTCTCTCCCAGACTGTTAGCTTTCTGGACTGTTAGCTTTCTGGACTGTTAGCTTTCTGACTGGGGCGAAGCCTGGGATCCCTCTTGCCAAAACAGCAGCAGCGTTGTCAACAAAAAGCCCGCCACCAACCCTCCGGCATGTCCGGCAAAGCTGACCTCAGGGGTGGAGAGGTCAAAAGCGGTCTGCAACACCACCAGCAGCCCCACCCAACGCAATTGTTTTTGGGCCAGCCCCGATCCGCGTCGCAGCCACGCCCAGAGTAAGATTGCCGCCGTGGATCCCACCAGACCCATGATGCTGCCCGAGGCTCCCACCACCAGATCCACCTCCGTCAGCCCCCAGGCCCAAAAGGCCGTCAGCATTCCCATCGAGAGGATCCCGGATCCCCAATAGACGAGCCCATAGCGCCACAGCCCCAAAGCCTTCTCGACCGTGGGAGCCAGAACCATCAGACCCAGCATATTTAGTCCAATGTGAAGGATGCCATAGTGCAGCACCGTGGCCGCGACCAATCGCCACCATTCCCCCTGCACCACCAGCGGCGGGATCAACGCTCCCAGCCGGATCAAGACTTGAGGATTGGTGCTCCCCCCCCATCAAAATTTCCAAGAGAAAAAAGCTGACATTGAGGCCAATGATCAGGCCCGTGGCCCCAGAGATGCCTTGATTGGAGCGAACCAGGGATCCCTCTAATCCATCCCACTTCGTCTGGGCTAACTGCTCAATCACCCGCTGGGATCCCTGACTCAAGTGTGGGATCTGGGGCGGGTGAGCCAATCGCCACTCGATTAGCTGCCGTTGTAAGGGGTTGAGATCGTAGCTGGATAGCAGATTGTCGAGCTGGGTTTGAGCCGCCTGATTGTCTCCCGCTGCCATCCGGGCTGTGGCCAGCCAAAACACTTTGTCAAAGTCATCCCAATCCCGCAGCAATGGCCCTAGGGATCCCACTTGTCCCCCAAAGGCCAACACCATCAGGGCACTGGCGCGGCGGATCTCCGGGTCTTCTACCCCCATCTGGTCATAGGTGTGGGTCAAGGTTTCCAGGTCGCCTATTTCCCCCAAAGCGCGGAGATAGGCAGGCAACGTGGCCGAGTCCAGCTGCCCAACGCCCTTGATCTGGGGCTGTAACCACTCCACCAAGGTATGCCACTGCCGCAGCAAGGTATAGAGATGGATCAGAGCCAATCGGCCCACAGCACTTTTGATGTAGGGGCTGACATCCAGCGGCAGCACCTCCTGCTCCAGCAGGTCGGGATCCGATTGGTGAGCCACTTGGTCTAGTTTTTTCGCCACCACTGGGATCTCAGCCATCTCAAACAGGCTATAGAGCCAGCCGATCTGCCCCGATAGAGCAGCAGCTTCTCCATAGCGTTGGCTGAGGATCAGGCCGCGTACCCGCTTAAATAACTGAAGCGGCACCACCCAAAGGATCCCCCAGGTGATGGCCGCGAGGATCCCGGCGAACTCAGGCAGTACCTGCCAGGTCAGCCCCAGCACCCCCAAGACAGTCACCGGGATCCGAATGCTGATATCGGGCAACTGATGGCGAATGGGCCAGGACTGGGACAGGTTGACAGCACAGTTGATGCCCACAATCCATAGCAAAATTGAGTTGAGATCCATGCGCTCCGTTCTTCGCCACGGGGGCTTTATCAGCGAGGACAAGGTTGAGGACAAACCCCAACGTGGCTAAATCCTAGAGAGGTGTCCCTAGCCCTCCTCTGCTGGTTCTAACACAGATGTGCCTTTCGCTGACCGTCCGAAAGCTGCGGCATCTTGAGTGACCACCTCCTGCTGGAGATCCGCCAAAGAGGGCATTTCGGCATCCCCTTCTTGCAGGGCCAGTTGCTCCGTTAATAGGAGGTCAGGGGCGGGATCGGCATCATCCTCTGGGATCCCTTCAGCGGCACTAGATGCTTGCTCAGAGTCTTGGCTGTCCTCTGGACGGCTAAACACCCCCCGCAACCAAAGGGGAGCCACAAAGGTGGTGACGATCACCATGACGATGATGCTGACCCCCAGAGAGTCGCTCAGTACGCCACTGGCAGCTCCCACCCCCGCAAAGACCAACCCTACTTCGCCTCGGGGAATCATGCCCACGCCGATGGCCAGCTTGTTGATGCCCGGTTTGCCAAATGCCCCCAGACCCGCCGCCAGCTTGCCCAGCATGGCCACCACAATCAAAAAGGCGGCGATGATCAGCCCCTCTTGATTGGCAGGGATGCGGGGATCCAAAACCGCCAGATTGGTCTTGGCCCCGACGCAGACAAAGAAAATTGGGGTGAACAGATCGGAGAGAGGCCGGACTTGCTCCTCAAACTCCCCCCGTTTTTGGGTTTCCCCCAAGATCAGGCCCGCCGCAAAGGCTCCCAAGATGGCCTCCAGTTGGATCACCTGCGCCACATAGGACAGCACAAAAGCGATGATCAACCCTGGGATCAGGGGATTGCCTCGGGTTTTGAGATTGTCGATCAGGCTGACCAAATAGGGGCTGAGCAGGCGACCCACCACAATGGATCCCACCAAAAAAGCCACTGCGCTGAAGGCGATCCAGGCGATATCGCTGATCACCACCTCGCCCGTTCGGGCCAAGCCTGCCACCACCGCCAGGATGATGATCCCCAAAACGTCATCCAAGACAGCTGCCCCGATGATCACCTGTCCCTCTGGGCTGGAGAGCTGCCGCATTTCTGCTAGCACTCGGGCGGTGATGCCGATGCTGGTGGCGGTCAGGGCTGCCCCCGCAAAGATAGCCGGAATGCTAGGGATATCAAAGAGATAAATCAGCCCTAAGGTTCCTCCCACAAACGGCACCACGACGCCGATCAGGGCTACCACCGCCGCCTGCGGCCCCACCCGGATCAGTTCGCCCAAGTCGGACTCCAGACCAATCTCAAACAGGAGGATGATCACCCCCAGCTCTGACAAGATGTTGATGATCTCGCTCTGGGCCGAAAACACCTCCGCCACCGCCTCCCCAGATACCCCGGTGGTGCGTTCCAAAAACTGGATCAACTGGGAAGATTCGGCCAATGGCAACAGTTCTTCGCCCGATGTGCCCCCCTGAAAGATCAGCAGACCCAACACCGAGGATCCCACCAGCACGCCGCCGATCAGCTCTCCTAGGACTGAGGGGAATCCCATCCGCACGGAGATCTCCCCCATCAGGCGGCTGGCCAAATGGATGACCACCACCGCCAACAACACAGACACTAAGATGAGTGGTTCCAGATTAACGGGCTCCGCTGTGGCCACTAGATCTGGTGCAAATAGGGATAGGTTCAGCAAGGTCAACCTCTAGCAAACAACTGTCATCACATGTCATCACAACTGCAACATCCAAAGCTGCCACACAGAGAGATGGGGCTCCGCTGATGAATGACCTTGGGTATCCTACCGGAAATCAGGATCCCACTCCTGTGTAGAGTTTGGCAGTTTAGCGGCTGGATCCCCGCTATGGCAGCAATTTTGGGGCAGACGAGATCCAAACCCTTAGCAAACTAGCGCCTGAGCCTATATCTGCACAACGCGCTAATCCACAGGATCCCAGCTACACTCCACCGGGATCCTCAGCATTAAAGCATCATGGCTATCTCTTGTGCTGACCCTAGGGATAAAAACTAACCAGACAAGCCTTTTGAGGATTTATGTGATGCAATCGGGGGTAGCTGTTCTGCCGATTGTCCTATGCCACTGGGATCCACTCACGACCGTATCACCCTCTGGACATCGCCCTTTGTCACCCTAGCCGCTGGGATCCTATCGTCAGAGCCGGGGGTGGCGTTGGCCACAGGTTCGGCCTATTTGTTTAGCGGGCTGATGTTTTCGGGAGACTTGGATATCCGTTCGCGGCAGTATCAACGGTGGACTGTGCTGCGCTGGCTGTGGTTGCCCTATCGAAGATTGTGCCGTCATCGCTCGATCTGGTCACACGGGTTGATCGTGGGTACGGTGGGGCGATTGTTATATCTCGGCCTGTGGCTGCTGCCTCTGCTGGCGGGCTACGGCTGGCTGGGATCCCTGCTGAACTGGTGGCCTTGGCAACCCCAGATCTGGCGCTCCGATCTATGGCAACTGATCCAGGTGCATCGGGTGGAGCTGATCTGGGCAGTCCTGGGCTTGGAATTGGGATCCATCAATCACTCCCTCAGCGACTGGACGGTTTCCGGCTGGAAGCGATTTCAGAACAAGAAGGGATCCCAGAAAAAGAAACCCATAGGGCATCAAAAACGGTTACGGCAGCCGCAGCTGAACCCCTCTTCTCGACGGACGATTTCTCGCTCCATCTCTCCCCAAGTGAATCCCCCTCGTGGGACGAAGAAAAGCTCCCACACCCGAGCCTCGTTTCAGTACCAATCCTCACATCGATGATCCCATTCCACCCTTGATAGACCTTGATAGAGAGGACTAGTCAGGGCACCCCCCTGCTCACCCCAAGGTCAGTTCAGGGGATCAGCTCAGGTCAAGCAATCAGCCTTTGAGATCATCGCTACGCTAAGGATGGATCGGCTTGACCTGCTGACGATGGAGCCAGACCAGAGCAATTAAGACCGCCCCCACAAATGGCAGACTGACTCCATTGACGAGTGTCCATCCAAAGCGACTGAGCAGCCCACCTGAGAGCAAAGCCGCCAGCGTGACCGATCCAAACATAAAAAAGTCATGGGCAGCTTGAACCTTGGGTGCTTCCTCGACAGTGCAGGATTGCGTCAACAGGGTGGTGGATCCGATGAACATAAAATTCCAACCCAGCCCCAACACCAGCAGCGCCAACCAATAGTGGCCGAAGCCTTCTCCCAAAAGATTGATCCCACAGCTCACCAGCGTTAGCCCGCAGCCTATGGCGATCACAGGGGTCACCCCCAGCCGCCGAATCAGGGATCCCGTCAAAAAGGAGGGGGCAAACATCCCCAGCACATGCCACTGAATCACCAACGCGGTCTGGCCAAAGGTAAAGGGCACCATTCTCATGGCCAAGGGGGTTGCGGTCATCACCAACACCATCACCCCGTAGCCCACCGTGCTGCCCAAGGCCGCCACCGCAAAAAGCGGCTGTCGGATAATCTCCCCTAAGGGTCGGCCCTCCCGTTTGGAGCTGCTCTGGCGAGGAGCTGGAAAGGAGATCTGAGACAGCATGACCAATGAGGGCAACAGCAACAGGCCCATCACCACCAAGCAACCGGCAAACTCCGCCTCCGGGATCCAATCTTTGAACCCACGGGCCATCGGTGCGCCAAATAGAGCCGCCAAGACCCCTCCTGCAATCACCAAAGAGACCGCTCGTGCTCCAAAATCAGGCGGTGCCACCTCTGTGGCGCAAAGCGGTAAAACCCCAAAAAGGCATTGAAACTGCCCAAGAACGCCATTGCCACCGCAAAGAGGCCAAAGGATCCGGTCAGTACCGCTGTCGCTCCGAGGGCGGTGCCGGTCACGCCGATCAACACCCCAATCTGAAAGCCTAGGCGGCGACCTACCCGACGCATCAACATCGAGGCCGGAATCGTGGTGATCATGGTGACCAGGTGCAGCAGCGCCAGCGGCAAGGTGGCCCAAGCCGGATCGGGAGCCAGAGCCACCCCAATCAGCGCCGCCACCGTAAACAAAATGGAATTGCTGGTCATCCCTAATGCCTGACAGCCAAACAGCAGCCAGACATGAAGGCGGGATCCCAGAGGTGCTGGAGGCAAGGGGGAGGCACTCATAAACAACTATCGCCAGCGGAGTTACTATCGCCAATGAAGTCAGTGGGCATCAAGGCGAATCGATGTCACACAATGCTACTTGAGTTTTTTGAGATGTGTAGCTAGGGGGGAAGCCTCCTTTCGCCTCAGCCTCGCCATAAAATTACCTCGAACCCTAGTGCGGATCCGAGTCAGCAAAACATCACATTTCACCCGCCCACAAGTGGGATGGGATCCCTCAATCTATCTAATCGCGCTATCTAATCGCGCCGATTGCGAATCTGCTGCAAAGCACCAGGGGGATCCGGCAGGGTCACAGGTTGAGCACCGTCCGTCGGGGGGGTAAACTCCACCGTCTGGGGGGCACCGGGGGGCAACAGGCTGGCAGCAGCTGGCGAGAGGGGCTCTGGCGAATCAGAGTTGGCTTCAGGGTCAGAAGTCCCAGCCGTATCGGCAAAGTTGTGATTATTCAGCTCCTGACCGGGCGCAGGATCTAAGAGAGCTATCAGGGATCCCAGATGTTGCTTCATCTCTGGATCTTCAGCCGCAGCCAGCTCCAGGCGGCTCAGATGGGTACGGGCCTCGACTTGATTGCCCAGCCGCAACTCCGTCACCCCCAGATGATAGACGATCTGAAAGTTACTGGGATCCGCGTCATAAGCTCGCTGAAAGACATTGCGGGCCTCCACCAACTTGCCCTGTTGGGTGTAGATCAAGCCCAAATTGAAGGGCACATCGGCATCCCGTTCCGGCGGCAACAGGTTGGCCCGATCCTCCAACTCCAACGCCTCGCGGTAGGCTTCCTCCGCCAAGGTTTGAAAGCCTGTCTGTTGATAACGCATCCCATCGGCCTTGAGCTGAGCCACGGATCCCTCACTGGTCAGCACCCCCAGGGGGGGACGAGCCAGCGCTGCCCCAGGTATGAGGCCGGGGATCCCGACTAGGGCCACCGCCACCCACAAGGGCTTAACTTGAAAACCATTGATCTTATTCATCACCGTCAGTTTCCTCCAACCACGTCAACACCACATCATTCCAACCTGCGGGGCCGGGCAATTCTGCCAGCCGCCAACTGTCACGGGCTTGCGCCCAGAGGCTCTGCACATGAGGACTGGGCAAAGCCACTGCTGTTTTGGTCACCACCAAAAAACTACTATCCTGCAGCTCACTACCAATGCCCAGGGAGATTTCCCCAGAACCGAGGTGATCGTGGTAGCACTTGAGCAGGATTTGCACTGCTGTCTGTAGGGGATCCGGATCCAAACTCGCGCTCAGAAACCACTGACTCTGGGTGGCAGACAGCTCGATCGCCCGCAGCCGCAAGGGAGAGCCATTCTCGGTGGCCAACCCCGCTGCCGCCTGCTGGAGCAGCATGGGATCCCCGCCGTAGCTAAAGATCTCGCTGTACTCCCGTTGGCGAGCCATTTGGGCCACTTCGATGGAGCAGCCCAGCGTGACAGCCAGCTCGGCCTCTGTCCAATCGCCAAAACCCACCAGATCTGCTTGTAGCAACAATCGTAAAGCCCGCAACATCTGGCGCAACTGCTCGTAGGGCACCCCTAACGCTTGGACATAATAGGGCGGACGATGGATCCAGCTTTTGTCCAAAACACTATCAGGAAAATAGTGCTCCGGCACATAGAGGGCCATGCCACCCTCGGTAATAAACGGATGCTCCAGCTCTAGGGCCAGACGGGTGAGCTCCACCTGAGCACGGGGGGATGAGCTGATCAAGATCAAGGGAATCGACCGACGCTCTAAAGCTGCAAGGGCTTGCCGTGCAGCACCATAGCCGCTGGTTTGAGGATCCAGCAACGTGTGCTCCAGACTGGTGAGAACAACTCTCATGGCCTCAACATCATCAGAGTAGGTTCTCCCCCAGGGGCTGAGGCCTTTGCGGGCCACAAGTCTTGCAGCAATACGTCAATGGCCAACCTCAGTCTCAGTTCAGCTCACAGTCTTGTCGTCAATACTGTCTTAAAGGATGAATCTGGCAGGGTTTCGCCTGGATCGGGGCAATAAGCAGATCCCAATCTCTTTCAAATTCAAATTCAATTTCAGACACCCTAACGGAGTAGTGTAGCGGGCTTTTGGGTGAGATGCACCTCTAGGGATCCTCTTGGGGAAAATCGTCCCACAGGGTGGAGTGTTGGCGCAGGCTGAGAAACTGGCCTGCCCCCAAGATCAGATGATCCAAGACCGGGATCCCGACGATTTGTCCCGCCCGCAGTAATTGCCGGGTCAGTTGCAGATCCGCCGCACTGGGATCGAGACTGCCGGAAGGATGATTGTGGGCCACCAGAATATGAGCTGCCCCCTGCTTGATGGCCAGCCGAAAGGTCTCGCGGGGATGGGAGAGGGTTTCGGTGGCGGTGCCGCGGGTGACGATCTGTTGGCCGATTAGCTGATTTTTGACATTTAATAAGAGATGCAGCTACTGAAATTAGGGATCCCAGTAATGAAAAATTGGGAGGGCTGGGTCGCTTACACAAGAGTAAGTACGAAGGATCCGACACAGCTACGAGCACTGACTAACCACATCCAACGATTTCAAGAGCTGGGTTTAAGTGATGACCAAATATTTTCGGACGTGGGATCTGGCACCGATGCAAGCCGCAGTGACTTCCAAGCGGTGCTAGCACTGATTAAGAGTCGCAAGGTAACAGGGATTCTGTTGGCACGCCAGGACAGGATAGTACGCGATTCGCTTGAGTGGGAGCAGATTCTAAAAGAGATTTACCAATCAGGGACACAAGTGCGTTTCCTTGATGAGGGAGCCATAGACCTTAACCAACCTGATGGCCGCTTTATGTCAAGGGTGAAAGCTAGTGTTGCTCAGTATTATGTCGAGGAATTGGCAGTCAAAGTGAGGGCAGGACAAGAACGTCGCCGGATGAGAGGCCACCCCCACCACGTCCCCTTTGGCTGGACAATAGGCTCCGATGGTAAGCCTTGTTTGAACCATGAGCCGTTTCAAGATGGGCTAAGCCACGCCCAGGCAGCAAGGCAGTTTATCGATTGGATGTTGCTTAGTCGCTCAGCTAGCCAGACAGTCAAGACGATAAATGCCTACTACGGAATCTCACAAGAGGGGAGAACAACCAGAGAGCGTCAATCACAGCGGGGATCCCGAAAGTTCATAGGATGGTACAACACTTCCTTTAGATCTTGGCTACGTAATCCGATCCACCGGGGCCATCTACGATTTTTCCCCAACAGTCCAAGAGAGCAGATTCTTTATAACAACCACCCTGAGCGGCTGATGACCGAAGATGAGTACTTAGAGATAGAAAGGATCATATCCAGTAACAGGACAACCAGTGGCAGGGGATCCCGGAGGATTTATCCTGTATCAGGACTGACCCGCTGTTTGTTGTGCGGGGGAGCATTTACCGCGCACGGCTCCTATACCCGCTTTGAGACTGAAGAAGGGCCACAGAAAAGATTCTATTGCTACTACTCCTGCCAGACCCAGATGTGCAGCAACGATGCCAAATACAGCTTAAAAGAGCTGGAAATGAATGTGCAACGGAGGCTCCAGATGAAAGCAGAGCTGCTGCTTCAATCAGGAATCACTGAGATCACTAGCGAGAAGACCCTAGAAGAGATATCCATTGAGGAAAAGATAGCGGCTCTAAAGAGGGTTCCAGGAGCGTTGCCCGAGATTCAGACGCTGGTTGCTCAATTAACCTCCCAACTTGATCATCTTCGGATAAGCAGCGGCGAACAATCGCAAAAATCCACCCGCCTGCAGCAAGACTTGATCCGACTCATGCAGCAGGATGCTTTTTGGCAGGTAATGTCGCCGGAGGATCGCAAAGCGGTTTATCACCAATTTGTTTCTGAGATCCGTCTAGGGCGGATGGGGGAGATTGAGATTGATCTAAAAGTTTGAGAGCAGTACGACATAAGATTCCTAGTAGTCCCGGTGCTTGTGCATACTGCTCTAACCCATCTCTGTCGTAGCTCTCAAAATCGATTCCTTCAGAAATTTTTTGATGGTAGCTGTGAGTTGACATTGAGGTTCAGTTGCTCCAACTAGTTCTCGAAGGGCTGGACGGATCCAGTCATGTGATTTTTTTGTTGGACAAGGGATGGATTAAGGTTACTTTTTGTAACTTGCATCGTTTTCCTCATATGGAGTGAGTAGTCAAGAGGATAGTGTTATTTACTACTTGGCTAAAATATGTCTAGGTAGCTCACGTAGGTTTCAGAGTCAGGTGTAGAGGTTGTAGAGGTGGTGTAGAGGATTTCCTCTACGGGCTTAGAGTCGCTCTGGGACTGGGTTTGAGGTTTCTTTTGTAGAGGTGTAGAGGATTCCCCCCCCCTTGTAAAGAATGGGCCGGGGAGGATAGCCCACCCTTTAATACCCC
>JAAUUM010000090.1 GCA_012031565.1 Synechococcaceae cyanobacterium SM2_3_2 | reverse complement strand
TTCCTCCTGCACCACCACCACCTGTGCCAGTTCCTCCTGCACCACCGCCGCCAGTGGCAGTGCCCCTGCCACACCGATTCCTCGAATGACCCCATTGTTGGCAATTCCTCCAGCTTCACCCCCCCGCCACCAGTCCCTCCTCCATCGCCGCCTCCCGCGCCACCGCCTCCACCTGCCGAACCTGACGTTTTGGCTCAGCCGATTCCAGGGCAAAACGCTGCCCCAGACTATCCGGCGCAAGCCCGCCGCTTAAATCAGCAGGGGCGGGTACTTTTGCGGGCGCGGGTAAATGCCCAAGGTCAAGTGGTGCAAGTGCAAGTTGTTGAGTCCAGCGGCTTTCCATCCCTCGATCAATCGGCAGAAAGAGCTGTACAGGGATGGCAGTTTAGCCCTGCATTGAGTGGCACAACACCGATTGATTCTTCAGTCATTGTGCCCATTCAATTTAGTTTGAATTAATGAGGGGATCCTAGCTTACGCTCAGCACATTATTCCCATTAGGATCTCCAAAAAGTTGACATCCCCTATTCAGTCATTAAGGTGCCAGCAAGAGAAGTAGGCTCATAGTATCAAAGGGAATACTGATAAATATTCTCATTTGCCCTGATATCATAGGGTAGGTCTTTCGCCCACTGCGTCCATGCCGGATCCCTCCGCCCTCGCCACCCAAAATCTATCCCTGTCCTACGAGCGCACTCGGATTGTTGAGAATCTCAGCTTCGGGATCCCGCGAGGAGAGATCGCCGTTTTGGTGGGGCCAAATGGCTGTGGTAAGTCCACCATTCTTCGGGGGTTGGCGAGGTTACTCAAACCTCAAGCGGGGACGGTATTGCTGGATGGATCGGATATCCACCGTCTTTCCACCCGCAGTATTGCCCAAAATCTGGGGATCCTACCCCAAGGTCCTGTGGCACCCGAAGGGCTAACTGTGAAGGATTTGGTGGCCCAAGGTCGGTATCCCCATCAAAGCTGGTGGCAGCAGTGGTCAGTCCAAGATGAGGAAATGACCCTGAATGCCCTGGAAACAACCGGGTTGCTGGATCTAATGGATCGCCCCCTCGATCAGCTGTCAGGTGGACAACGGCAACGAGCCTGGATCGCCATGACTCTGGCCCAAAACACCCCGATTCTGCTACTGGATGAACCCACAACCTTTCTGGATCTAGCTCATCAAATGGAAGTGCTGGAACTACTGGCGCATCTCAATCAAGAGCAAAAGCGCACAGTGATCATGGTCTTACACGACCTAAATCAAGCGGCTCGTTATGCTCATCATCTGGTGGCCATCAAGCAGGGCAGCGTTTTTGCCCAGGGATCCCCGTGGGAAGTGGTGACTGAAGGGATGGTGCAGGAGGTCTTTGGGCTAGGCTGTCGCATCATCTCAGATCCAGTAGCAGGATCCCCCATGTGCATTCCGGTGGCACGGCGTTCGCGCCAGCCCGCCCTTGGCGCAGGGATCCCGGTGAGAGCTACCGCTTCATCGCCAGAGTCAGCCCATCCGCAATAGGCAACATCGCCAGCTCGATTCGCTGGTCTTGATGCAGCTTTTGATTGAGATTTCGCAGAGCCACCGTGTCGGCATCCGTGATGGCAGGATCTGCAACTGCCCCTGACCACAGCACGTTATCGATCAACATCAAGCCTCCTAGACGCAAGAGTTGCAGGGATTTTTCATAGTAGGCATCATAGTTTGACTTGTCGGCATCGATGAACGCTAGATCGAAGGTTTCTGCCTCACCACTGGCTAAAAGGGCGTCCAACGTTTGTAAGGCAGGGGCGATTCTGAGGTCAATCTTTGAGTCTACATCTGCAAGTTGCCAATAGCGCCGAGCAATCGCCGAGTAAGTTTCACTGATATCGCAAGCCACAAGGCGACCTTTTTCCGGCAAAGCAAGCGCAAAACAGAGAGAGCTGTAGCCCGTAAAGACGCCAACTTCCAAGATTTTTTGGGCATGAATCAGCCGTGCTAGAAAGGCCATAAACTGACCTTGTTCTGGGGCAATCTGCATACCGCCTTCGGGCATTTGCAGCGTTTCTTGGCGGAGAGCAGGCAGGATCCCTGGTTCTCGGAGGGAAACAGAATGCAGATAGGTGAGCAAAGATTCGGTGACGCTGATAGATTTCATGGGTTATGTTGATATCCTTTCTGAAACAGTTGTTAGCGCAGTAACGATGATGGATCCTAGTTTAATTCAAATTGAAGTTGAAGCCTCATTACTCGAAAGAGCAGTGCAAGTGGAAAATACTCTTATTGAAGATTATGAATTGGCAGCAGGGTTTTACAATATATCCAGAAGACAAGGGATCCAAGGTAGCAATACAGATTTTCTTATTTGATCGGCTGCCTCTCATCGAAGTTATCCAGATTTTTTGACTACGGATCAAGATTTTTCAGCTTTTGCTCGATATCTTCCCACTAAGATCTTAGATCTATAGAGTTTTACACAGGGATCCCTACTCGGATCTCTACGAGACCCCAAAGGCTCCCCCTCTCAAATCTGATAGCGGACTGGTGTGGGTGTTGATAGTCAGCATCCTTAACACACAGCCTCAATCCTGAATCGACAACGTGCCCCCTCGCCCCACATAGGCAGGGAGCGGGGCATAAAACTCTGCCGCCGATGCGGTCACATCCTCAGCCATACTCAAGTCAGAGACAAACAGTGCTGCCATCAGTGTAGATGCAAACTATTCCTATTAAGATGAGAGCAAGATCCCTGCGAGTTAGGTTTGGGCATGGCCTGGTTTTCAGGGATCCCAGCATTTCCGTAAGACAGTTGCCAGAGATGAGACGGCAGCCATGAAAAAGCTATCCATCTGGGGATCCCTGAGGCGGTTAATTGCCTATGTACCGAGGCTCTACGCTTTTGATGCCCTGTTTTGGGGCCTGATCTCGATTTTGCCCGCACTGCCCGGATTAATTCTCAAACTATTCTTTGATGGGCTGACGGGAGCTACTGCCACCGGTTGGAACACTTCAACGTTAATCACTTTTCTGTTGGCAACAGGCATGATGCGAATTGGGGTCATTTTTGCCGGACGAGTGACTAAAACTCAGCATCGCTTTACGATTAGTGGCTTGGTGCGGCGGAATCTGCTGGCCGGGATCCTGCAACGACCAGGGGCATTGGCCATGCAGGGGGCTGGAGGATCCCTGTCTTCTGGCGCGGTGATCAGCTTCTTTCGGGAGGATGCCGAGCAGGTAGAAGATAACGTCGCCTGGACAAATGAGCTGCTGGGGGATGGTTTGTTTGCCTTGAGCGCCCTAGGGATCCTGCTTTTCATAGACATTCCGGTCACCGTCGGGGCGGTGCTGCCCTTGGTGCTGGTGGTGCTGGTGGTGGAGCGAGCCAACAAAGCCCTGAAACGCTATCGGCAGGCCAGTCGTCTGGCCACCCAAAAGGTAACTGGGTTGGTGGGAGAGATGTTCGGGGCGGTGCAGGCGATCAAAGTGGCCGGGGCTGAAGCTCATCTATTAGGCCATTTCGAGCAGCTCAGTGAACAGCGGCGACGGGCAGCGTTGCGGGATCGGTTATTATCCAGCCTGTTAAATTCGGTTTTTGAGAATCTCAATAACATTGGGACAGGAATTATTTTGCTGTTGGTGGCCACAGGTTCCGAAAACTTTAGTGTGGGCGACTTTGCCCTATTTATCTATTACCTGGCTTACGTGAGTGGATTTGTGTTGAGTTTGGGGGAGTTTTTAGCACTTTCTAAACATACAGAGGTATCCCTCGATCGAATGGAAAAGCTGTTGCCAGAGTCAGGCTCTGTGCTCACCTTACTGGATCCACAGCCGCTCTATCTGCCGGATTTACGGGATACCTATCCCCCTTTGCCACCCTTGGATCCGCTGCCAGCCCGCATCTCTTTGCAACGCCTACGCGCAGAGCATTTGACATATGTTTATCCCGGTAGCCTCAACGGCATCCGAGATATTTCTTTTGCGCTGGAGCGGGGTAGCTTAACTGTGGTTACAGGGGATGTCGGATCCGGGAAAACAACGGTGTTGAAAACGCTCCTGGGATTATTGCCCCAAGAGTCGGGATCCCTGCTTTGGAATGAGTTTGAGATTGGGGATCCAGCTCAATTTTTTGTGCCTCCACAAGCGGCCTATACACCCCAAGTGCCAAGGCTTTTAAGTCAAACATTACAAGAAAATTTAAAGTTAGGATTACCTCTGTCAGACCAGGATTTGGAATGGGTCATTGAACAAGCTGCATTGCAGTCTGATCTGGCTCAGATGCCCCTTGGATTAGAGACTCAAATTGGCTCCAAAGGGGTACGACTTTCCGGGGGGCAAATTCAACGAACAGCGGCAGCTAGGATGTTGATCCGCAAGCCTGAGCTAATGGTCTTTGACGATTTATCCAGCGCCCTCGATGTGGAAACCGAACGGCGACTGTGGGAGCAGTTATTAAGCCTCAGAGAGAACTCTCAAGGATGGATTCCTACTTTTTTAGTTGTATCCCATCGTCCATTTGTGTTGAATCAAGCCGATCAAGTGTTGAGATTGTGCCAGGGATCCTTGGGGTAAAACAATTATGCCAGCACTAAAATTTTGATCGCCTTTTTGTGTTATCGATCTGGAATACTCATGAGGATGTTGTCTATGCACTGGGGCATTATTGGCACTGCTTTAGGTACGGCTAGCGTGGAGTTTTTTGAGACAGCAGCGATTGCTTATGCCATCGGACGATCTGGTTTTTGGCGCGAATCGATCACTGGAACTCTGGTGGGACTCATCGGTGTAGGTGGCTTGTCTTGGGCACTGGGATCCCAATTGCAAGCCATTCCTTTAGCCTGGATCCAATTGGGGGTGGGGCTCGCTCTGCTTTGGTTTGGATTTGGCTGGACAAAAAAATCATTTTTACGGCATCTTCGTCAACAGCGGGCGGGTTGGGTCAGTGAGGATCCTTTGGCAGCAGAGGGTCTTGAAATTGAATTGGGATCCCCAGGATTTAACTGGGGCAATTTTTTGGTAATGACAAAAAGCTCCGCGTTGGAAACCTTTGAGGTCGCTTTGGTGGTGCTCACCCTCAGTTTGGCGACAGGATCCTGGGTAGAACCTTTGTCGGGAGCTGGAGTGGCATTGATTCTGATTTTAATGGTGATCTCAATCCTACATGGTCAATTACAACGGATCCCAGATGTCTGGATCAAGATGGGCGCAGGAGTGATGTTGTTGTCCTACGGCAGCTTCTTTTTGGGTGAGGGATTCGGGGTGGAATGGCCCCTAAATGATTTGATGATTCTGATGTTTATGGTTGGGATCAGTTCTTTATTGTTTGGGATCCGAGGGATATGGAGAATTCGGAATCAACCATCGCATCAAGAGGCACAAATAAGTGAGTAGCGACTAATGGATCCCTTGCAGGAGATTGCTTTCGCACAGAGCAAAGATATAGCGCAGGGATCCCAGGCAATAATGTCGTCAAACGGATTATTGTTTATCCCAGACGGAATTTTCGATAGGGGATCCTCAGATCCTCATTCCCGCCTGACCCAGTTGCAGCAGATGGTGATATCGGGAGCCAGACTCTTGCCCTAGCTGAGCACGGGATCCATACTCCAAAACCTTGCCCTGCTCCAAAATCAGCACCCGATCTGCCCGCTCCACCGTTTGCAGGCGGTGAGCAATGATGATGGCGGTACGGTTTTGCAACAGCTGATCCAGGGCATGCTCAATGCGCTTTTCCGTCACGGGATCCAGTCGTGACGAAGCCTCATCCAAGATCACCAACCCCGGATCTTTGAGAAAGACACGGGCAAAGGCCAACAGCTGAGCCTGTCCCGCCGAAAGATTGCCACTGTCAGCAGCCAAGAGCGAATCCAGCCCAGCAGGTTGTGATTGCAGCCAATCCATTAACCCCAACTTCTCCAGCTTGGCCAGGATCGTTTCATCCGGGATCCCAGGGTCAAAAAAGGTGAGATTATGTCGAATAGTGGCCTGAAATAACTGGACATCCTGAGTCACCAAACCCACCTGCTGAGGTAAGGTCGATAATGCAATATCAGGCAATGGGATCCCACCGATACGAATGGATCCCTGTTGAGGATCGTAGAGGCGCAGTAATAGGCGAGAAAGAGAAGATTTGCCACTCCCGGTACGCCCTAATAATCCCAACACCTCTCCCGGTTTCAACTCAAACGAAATGCCCCGTAAAGCCCATTCTTGGCTCTCAGCATCGGGATAGTGAAACCAAACCTCTTGAAAGTGTACTGACAATGCCCCCGTTGGCAAGAGATGGGATCCCCCGGCATCCAAACAGGAGCGAGTTTGCCATAGCTCTTGAATGCGGCTGATGCTGGCTTCAGACTGTTGAAATTGCTCCAGTTCTTCTCGGATCCGTTCGATCGGTTCGGCCAGCAGATTGGTGTAGTGAAAAATGAGATAGATGCTACCAATACTGGCAGACTGCTCTCTCCACAGATAAGCCCCAATGCCCAAGGCTACAGCATTACCCAGTGTGAACAGCCCCACCGAAGTAGCCCACAAAACCGTGCTGGTCAGTCGTGCCCGCTGCCAAACAGGGATCCAGCTTTGCAAAAAACGGTGAAACCGCTGCATCACATAGCTGGTCGCGCCATTCGCCTTTAAGTCTTCGGTAGCAGCAATCGTTTCGCCGATAAACCCATAAAACTCCCCACTGATTTGGCGATAAGCCTTCCAAGCTGGAACCGCCAAACCCCGCAGGCGAACCAGTAGCCCCAGGGATCCCAGGGCAAAGAGGGTCAACATCAATCCCGCCCGCCACTCTTGCCACCACAGCACCCCTAGGATCCCGATCAGCAACAGACCATTTCCCAACAAATGAATAACAAACTGGGAGAAAAAACGGGCCAACGTGGTGACATCCCCATCGATCCGCTCCACCCATTCCCCTGGCGTGCGCTGCTTATGATGGGACAAATCCAGATTAAGAGCGTGTTTAACCAGATCTCGACGCAGTTGATTGGTGGCAGCCCAGGCGACATTTTCACTCAAGTAAGTAGTCAGTACTATCAAGGCTTGAATCAGGAATGCTAGCCCTAGAAACAGGATCCCGGCCTGGACTAACGCCTGCTGGGATCCCTCCTGTGCGCTATCGTCCGTGAGGCGCAGTGTCAGCGTATCGATGAAAAGGCCCAGAATCTGAGGATTGAGCAACCGCAGACCAATCTGAGTCAGCAAAACCACAGCTAGCCCTATCACCCACCCGCGTTGGGGAGCAAGATAGGTGGACAATAGCCGCCAGTAAAGAAGCACCAGGGATCCCGCAGTATTGCAATCTAGTCTGAGGGTAGGGCAGCCTAGTACCTAGAAAACGCCTTAAACGGAATTTTTTTAGCCCCAACCGGATTTTTGGAGTTAGTTCGGGATCCTTTAGCACTTCTAACCTTTTCTCAAATCGCCCTCAGGGATCCCACCACCTTACCAATCACCCGGAACTCGTCCAGATGGGGATCCACCACAAACGACTCATAAGCCGGATTATCGTTACTCACCCTGACCCGGTGACCCGGCAACACCACCAACCTCTTCACCAATAGCGTCCCCTCCATCTCAATCACATGGATCCTATCCATATCCCCATCCCCAGCCGCCATACTCACTCAGTTGGGATCTTGCAAATCACTCAGCAGATAGTGCTGCCACCAGATATTTGCGAAAGTAGGTATAGGAAGGCGTTTCAAGCCCAACAATCTTTGCCCAGTCGTCATACTCGCGTAAAGCAGCAGCAGCGACAAAGTATGGTTCACGTTCAAACTCACAAACCTCCTCGGGGGTCATCGGCCCTCCCTGAAGTTTGAGGCTCTTGATCGAGGCGGGCGAAAGCAACTCGCTGTAGCCTGAGCGAACAGCTGTAAGATACCGTTTTGCCGAGACATGTAGACGGATCGGTTCCGTGACCTCTAGGTCATACGCCTGCCTGAGAAATCGCGAGGCCATCTCCTCGTGCCGATCATTAATGTCCCTGTCGAGATAGTCCACGCCGGAGCCCTGGAGGAGGTGCAGCCAAAGATAATCTTCATCTGAAAGAACCTCAAAAGGATCCACAGGCGATGGAAGGAGAACAGGATACCAATCCTCTGAGTTATCTATGTGTGGAGAGGACTTGTAATCTGGACAGGCGGTACTTTCCAATCCGCAAGGCTGGGCTGCACAAAGGAAAAAGGTACTGTGAGAGTAGTAGTGGCAGGAGTGGCAGTCCACAATAGTTTCCTAACACTGCAAGGTGGAGGGATCCCTGTTCCACGGGGGGATATTCAACGACCAGCATCAAAGGGCGCATCTGGGGGGCACCGACGCAATGGATCGAGAGGCAGAGTTTCAGCAGGGGTGCCTCTAGGAACCCGTCCCCTTCCGGGCAACCTGGGGCTACTCTAGGGATAGATTCGACGGGTCACGCACTGATGTCCCCTCTCCCACCAGTTGCTTGCCCCTTCATTGCGGGGCCGATGATCCAGTTGCCCCAGAATTTTGTCGGGCGCAAGGACGAACTGCAAGAGCTAATTAACCGGATGGCCAAGGCCTCCCAGCCCACTAGCGTCAACGTGGTGGGGGAGCGTCGCATTGGCAAATCTTCCCTGCTCTATCACTTTTACCAAACCTGGTCGGAGCGGTTGCCCCCAGAGCGCCGCCACGCCTACGCGGTGATTTACCTCAGTCTCCAGGGAGCCCCCTGCACCGAGGAAGAGAGCCTGTATCAGGCGATCGCCCGCACCCTTTTAGCCAGCTACTCCCACTACCCAGAGGCTTGGCGGGCGATCTGGCAAGAGCGGGTGCTCGATCGCCCAGGCTTTGTGGCGGCGATGGGCCAGAGTCGGGCGGCGGGGGTATTGCCGGTGCTGTGTTTAGATGAATTTGAAGCCCTATTTGACCACCGCGACTCTTTCCAGGACGACTTCTACGACAGCCTCCGCACCTTAATGAACAACAGTGAGCTGATGCTGATCACTGCCTCCCGGCGGTTGCTGGATGACTATCGCCGGGACTATCAACTCACCTCAGCATTTTTTAACCTGGGGCAGGTTCAAAGGCTAGGGCGCTTCTCCGATGCCGAAGCCCGCCAGGTGGTCACCTTACCCGACCCGGCCCACCCGGCCCTGTCCCCCGCTGCCCAGGAAACCGCCTTGCAATGGGGGCACAATCATCCCCTGTTGTTGCAGATGGCGGCCTTGACCCTGTGGGATGCGGCCCAGCTCAGCAGGCCCGACACCTGGGCACGGCAACGATTCGTCCTAGAGGAGCAACGCCTCCACGGGGAACTCCGCCAGCCTCGCTATTGGCCCCGCTGGCGTCAATGGCTGGTCTTTCGTCTACCCCCAGTTCTGGGGAATTGGCTCAGCTGTGGCTTTAATAGGCTGGAGCGGCTCTTGAAGTTGGGGCCGTGGCCGGTGGTGGCGTTGATTGTGCTGCTAGTAGCAATGGGCATCATTACCCAGGCCCAATTGGATTGGCTGGGGCCATTGATGGTTCAAATTTTAGACCTATTGGGAATGGGAAACTAATGCCCCTAGAAACACGTTGGCAAGGAGCAATCACCTATCTAGGAGAATGCCTAAGATTGCTCTATTGGGCCTATTTCAAACCTTTCACTTTCCGTCGTTGGCTACGCACAATTCATCCAGAACTAGAACCTGAAACAAATCCCTTTGTTAAGCAGGCAGAGTTTTCAAGCAACCCAGATTTAGCCCGCTATGCCAGCCAAGAGTGGTGGCTGACGGCGGTGGCACCTATGGTGGGTATGGTGCTGGTGGCGGTGCTCTATTCTATCTGGGCTGAATCTTTTAATTGGTCGCTAAGTGGGTTGTTCCTCTTGGGGTGGATAATAGGGCTAATTATTACTCGTCAAGATAGCAAAAAGACATCTGAATGGATTATAAAAACCTTACATATACTCATCGCTATCTTCTGTTTTTTTTCGATTGCAGTGCTCTTTGCGCCAGATTTAATTAACCCCATTTGGCAACCAATTTCTGGCTCGCCTTTGGTAATTGTCGCAGTCGGTGTCACATTCGGTCACAGAGCCGATGTCACAAGTATCGCAAGCAGTGTCACATTCGGTGTCGCATTCGGTGTCTCTGGTATCGCAAGCGTTATCGCACTCGGTGTTGCAGTCGGTAGCGTAGTCGGTAGCACATTCGGTGTCGGAATCATTGTCCCAGCCGTTGTCGCAGTTGTTGTCGCAGGTGTCGCAGGTATCGCAAGCGGTATCGCATTCGGTAGCGTAGTCGGTGTCACGATCATCCTGGTGGTCTTGCGAGTTTGGTTTTGGCTACCGGAGTTGCTGTGGATGGCGGTGTTGCGGTGGGTGGTGCCAGAGGCGCAGGCGGCGAAGATGTTGCGGTGGTTGCCACCTAGGTTTGATGAGTGGATTTATCTGCCCCTGCCCTTCATGGCTGAGTTGATTGCCCAGGCCCACCGCACCAATCCTTCGGCGGCTATGGAGACGATTTTTTCTTGGCAATCTCCACCAACCAGCAGCGGGTGGTGTTGGTGGCCATGGCAGAGATTGCCGTAGATCGGTTGGCGGCCTGTCGGACGTTGCCCCAGGTGGGGGCGATGGCGGCAGAGTTGGATTGGGTTACGTCGCCCCTACCGCCCAAAGTGGGGCCGCTGTTACCCAAATTCCTAGACATCAGTCAGGGGGTAAGGGCGGCATTGGAGATGACCTCCACCTATCGCCAATGGGAGGCCATGGGGCCGTTAATCAAGCGGTTGCACACCCTGAAACAGGGGTTGGCCCAGCAGTCGCCGGCCCTAGCCACCACCTATGGCCGCATTGTGGAGCAATGGCTGGGGCTGCTCACCACCGCCCAGGCCACCCTCAAAGACGAAGCCCTGAGAACCTCCGAAATTCCGGCGGTGTATGTGGCCGGAGCCGCCCTCGACCCCACCACGGCGGGGCTGCGGTTCCGGGGTCGCCAAGACCTATTCCGCGAAATCGAAACCCTGGCCACCGCTAGCCAGCCCCCGACGCTGTTGCTCTATGGCGGTCGCCGCACTGGCAAAACCTCCGCCCTGAAATATCTGCCCCAGCGGGTCGGCCCCGACTTGGTGCCCCTGCTGGTGGATGTGCAGGGCATGGGCATGAGCGTCACTCTCCTGGGCACTGCCCAGTTTTTGGTCAACGCCATTCAGAAGGCGGCACGGCAGGGCCGTAACCTCACCCTGCCAGCCCCCGACCTCGAAGCATTAGAGCGTGATCCCTTTTTCGCCTTGCAGCACTGGTTCACCACCATCGAGCAGACCTGCCGAGGCAAGCGATTCTTGCTCTGTTTAGATGAGTTCGATCGCTTTAGCGAAGTGATCAACGCCACCGGCAGTCGGGCACCGCTGAACTTTTTGCGCCACATAGTCCAGCACCAACAGCAATGGATCGTCCTCTTCAGTGGCTCCCGCGCCCGCCACGAACTCGAAGACTACTGGAGCGACTATCTAATCAATGCCCAATCCCTTAAGCTCAGCTATTTAGAAGAGTCTGAAGCCCGCGCCCTGGTGCAAACCCCCGTGGAGGGCTTCCCCGACATCTACACTCCGGAGGCGGTGGAGGCCATCCTGAACCTGACCCACTGCCAGCCCTACTACCTCCAACTCACCTGTCTGGTATTGGTAGAAAACCTCAACCGTCACCAAGCTCTGGAGCGGGGCTACCGCGCCATCCCAAAAGATATCACTGACATCCTGCCCAAGGTGATCGAGCGGGGCGGGGAGGTGCTGCGGGAGCGGCTCACCACCCTTCCTGTAGAGGAGCAAGCACTGCTCTCCCACCTCGTCACACAGTTCACTCCGCCCCCCGACAGCCAAGCCACCCTCCAGCGCCTGATCCAGCGGGACATCCTGGAGCTAGACCCCCAGGGCTTCCCTCAGTTCCAAGTTCCCCTCTTCCGCCACTACATCGAGGGCGTAGCCGCAGGCCGCTACTGATGCTGAATTTCCCTTCGTTTGACCCACCCTACGCCAACTGCAATACACAGCTCAAATCGGTTCTGATTTGGCGCGGCACATCATTGAATTGGTGAAGGTTATTGTCTGCTATTGGCTTTAAGGGTTTTTCGATTCAAAGCTCAGTCAACGGGAAATTGCCAGAGACAAAACCATCTACACAGATCAACAGTGGATCCGCATGGTAGAAGTCACCACCGCCGCAATCTCAATCGACTCCCCCATCATGGGCAAATAATCTGGATTCTCCGGCACCAACACCATCCGACCGTCCAGGATCCGCAAGCGTTTCACCGTTGGCTTCCCTTCCACATACGCCAAAACAATATCCTGATCCACCGCCTCTCGACAGGGATCCGCCAGCGCATAATCCCCATCAAGGATCCCTGCCCCCAACATCGAATCCCCACAGATTTGCACTAGGTCATAGACCCGCCCGTCATCCCTAAACCCCAGTAGCGCCCCCAACTCCACCAACATAGGTTCCGAGCCTAACAACGGCACCACCCCATAGGGCTTATCAACCCGTCATAACCTTCTAATTCCATCTTTAGGTATCTCCCTTTCCCTTCACGCCGTCGGCTTAACCGCAGCCACCACCCGTCCCAGCACCGCAAACTCCTCCTGCAACTCATTGAGACGATACACCTCCGGTCGATACGCCGGATTATCACTCAACACCCGGATCCGCTCCTTCATCCGCTCCAATCGCTTCACCCGCAGATAACCATCAATCCGCAGGACAAAAATTCCTTCCACAATCCGGTCAGCAAACTTCGCCGACTCATCCACAATCACCATATCCCCCGAATCCAGCGTCGGAGTCATGGAATCCCCCCATCACCCGAATCATGCTCAGATGGCGGGGACTCACCCCCAAACTCCTCTGGATCCAGGACTTACTCAGGGGCACCAACGTTCTCTCTGCCCCCTCCTCCACAAAACGCCCCACCCCCGGCACTGGCCGCCACATCAAAAAACGGGAAGTAAAAATACACATCCGCTGCCGCCAGAGCTTCTGGTGACGTAGACGGCAACTCACCCCCCAGCAACGGTCTGCGATAACGCGGCCCCTGCCCCGTCAGCAACCAATCAATACTCACCCCCGTCGCCTCCGCAATCATGATCGACTTATCCGAATTGGGAATTGCCTTGGCCTGAAGGTAATTCCGCAAAGAACTATCCGCTAGCCCACAGATATGGGCAAAATCCGCCGCAATTGGATCCATGCCGCGCTCCTTAAAAAACTCCAGCATCAAATCATGGAGGCGGCGGGCAATCGCCTGTACCTGAGCGGGATCTGCCGATTGGGCGCGGGGGTTAGGGGAAGAAGCAGGACGTTTAGGCATAAAAAATCACCCAGGTTTACAGTGTTGACGAATCGCAATAACGTAGCGACTATAGCATTGTACACAAACAACATTATCCACACAGGTAGTCAAATGTCAACCTCATGCGAGGAAGTGATGCACAAGGAAGATATTAGGGCAGGGATCCGTAAGAGCTTTGGGACGTTAGAGAAAGCCGCCGCAGAGTATGGGGTATGCCGCCAGTTTGTCACCAGTGTGATGAAGGGGGAGAAGCGCAGCGCCAGGGTAGAGCGAGCCATCGCGGAGACGTTGGGCAAGTCGGTGGAGGAAGTCTTTCCTGAGCGTTACCCCCTTCGTGTTAGCGATGCGGAGCGTTTGGAGGCTGTCAATGAGCTTTGATATCCGCACACATGTCAATTTCCAGAACGGGCGAGCCTACTGCCCTAGTTGCGAGAGAAAGAAAGGCCGCAGACCCCGCCAGCGGAGTTTGGCTCTGGTTCCTGGCACCGATGGAGCTTATCTCTGTCATGCGGGATGCAGTGTTGACGAGATCCGCTCTGCCATTGGGCAACCCAAGGTTTCGGCCTCCAGCAATGGCCATAAATCCAGTACCAGTGAGGGTCAATCCCAGACCTACACGGCATTGCAGGTAGGGAAGTTTGTGGGGCTGCTGCTCAATGGCCAAACTCCTGATGCCGTCGAAGCTAGAGAGTGGCTCTCTAACCGTGGGATCCCTTCAGCTCTCCTTCAGCACTACCAACTTGGGCTGATGTGTACCCCGAAAGGTATTGGGATCCCCATTCCCTTACCTGACGGCACTTTTGGTATCAAGACACGCCGCTTCCCTTTGGACTCATCCGGGGTCTGGCACCAAAAAGGGATCCCTGCCCTGGTTTTCTTCACCCACCACCCAGAGGAGTCTACCCAGACCTGGCTCTGCGAGGGGGAATGGGATGCTCTACTGCTGGGCTGGAAAGTTAGAGAAGCCAATCTCCCCATCGCCATTGCCACCTTCACCTGTGGTGCCCGCTCAGTCCCCTCAGAGTCTGAGTTGAGAAAACTCCCCGGTGAGGTGGTCATCTTCTACGACCGGGATGAGGCGGGACATGAGGGATCCCAGAAAGTTGCCCAATCCCTCCAGAAACTGGGCAAGTCTGCCCGCATCGCCCAAGTGCCTTCCTCCCAAACACCAATTCCCAAAGGCTG
>JAAUUM010000089.1 GCA_012031565.1 Synechococcaceae cyanobacterium SM2_3_2 | reverse complement strand
CAGATGAGGTTCTAGTAATTGCCAAAGCTTGTCTGAGATGTCGTGTCTGCGGTGAGCACTCATAGTGGTGGGCTTGTCGGGTTTTGCCTACCTTACAATATTTTGTTGATTTGACGACAGCGTCTAGCAGATCGCTTGTGTCAGCTGTGATGACCAGGGGAGCTTTGCCTCCATTTTTGGCCAGGGTGACTTTGTAGCGGTCGGTTTCTAGGGTTTTGATGCCGTGGCTCTCGAAGTAGTGGTGCAGCTTCTGTTTCAGCCAGTCAGATTGGGTTTGGTCGATGTCAGCTCGGCTTTTCAGGCGTTGGGCTTCATCTCTTCTCCATTGGGCACGGGTGTTGAGTTTGTTGATGATGTGGCAGTAGGCTTCAATCTTGGTTTCTCGTAGGTAGGTGAAGCTGTCTAAGAGTCGTTCAGCTTGCTCATAGTCTTCAGCTTCTAGCAGCTCCAGGATTTGGATTTCGAGATGATCCAGTTGTTCGAGGGTGAGACTCATGGGGATCCTCTGGTGGATGGGTTTGTTGTAGGGGGAGGGGCGCATAAGGAAAGGATCCCCTGAGGAGAGGATCCCTGGATTGGATTTAGGCTGCGGTGGCTTCCCGTGCTTCTGTCAGGCGAGTAGCCTCTGCTTTGCTGGTCAGGAAGCGGACATTCTCGGCCTTGACATAGGTTTTCCAGCGTAGTTGTCCCTCGTATTCGTAGGACTCGATGTGGATGGATCCCTGGACTGCGACTTGATGACCCATGCGGGTAAATTCGCTGATGATATCTCCCAGTTTCCCCCAGGCTTGTTAGAGTCGAAGCAGTCATCACTGACCACCCCTCTCCTTCAAAACCGGACGTGAGAGTTTCCCCTCATCCGGCTCCTCATTTTCTTGGTCAACTACGATACCAGCTTTTGCATGGATGACATCATGGCAGTGCATATGTACTGCTTCGAGATTGCTAGTCCTATTGTTTTCCCTATTCTTATTCTTATGATGAAGTTCAAAAGGATCGCTGGGAAGGATTTGCAATCCGCAGTAAGCGCACTTATACGCTTGCTTTCTAAGGAGAACTTTAGAGACTTCTGTTATGGTTGGGAATCGTACAAGTCGACTCCAATAATCGAAGTCTCCATCGTATGGAGTTCTATCCTGAAAAACCTTTACATGTCTGGTTATCTTAACTGAGCTAAGTCTAGCCAATTCATGCCGGTTATCGGAAGTGATGAACTTCCATCCAAGTCCTCTATTCATACCCCAGTATTTGGAAAGAATAGGGCCAATAGTCAAATTGGGGTGTCTGTAGACAGCCCATCCTCTCAGCTTTTGGAAGATATACCCATCCAACTTACTGAAAGTTCTTGAACTCACTACTGTCCTATAATACCGTGCCCATCCCAGGATCCTGGGATTAAGCCGGTCAATCAGCTTCTTCTGAGAAAGATTACGGCTACTCATAATGAGCTCACCAATCATCTTCTTGAAGCGAGACACGGCTTCCTTACTAGGGGTGATGAAAGTTTTGAACCCTCTTTTGCGGTCGGTTCCAGGATAGCCTCCCGTATGTTTGGGATTCATCCCTCTCTGGATTATGTTAAATCCGAGAAAATCGAAACCGGCATTCTGGCATCCATCAGAAATCAGTGTATGGCATAGACGAGTTTTAGATTCCTTAAGTTGGAGTCCAATCTCGTTAAGCCATTGCTCGGTTTCCTCTTTGGCCATCTGGATTATCCCCTTGCTTTCATGCAGAATAACGAAGTCATCTGCATATCGAACTACACTTAGGGTTTGATTCCTTCCCTTGAAGCGAGTCGTAAACTTCTTCTTGAGATGGGTTTCGTGTAAGGCGATATTTGCAAGCAGTGGGGAGATGACCCCACCTTGGGGAGTTCCAGCATGGGTTGGCAATAATTGCCTGCCATCCATTACCTCTGCTTTCAACCATGCTCGAAGTTGTCTCCGCATGGTGGGATAAGTGTTGACCTTATCCAGGAGCTTTTGATGGTCGATTCTATCAAAGCACTTCTCGATATCCGCATCCAGCACGTATTTCTCGCGTTGGTTGACGGCGTTAAAGAGGGCTGCAATAGCATCATGGGCTGAGCGTCCCGGCCTGAATCCGTAGGAGTTAGGCTCGAACTTTGCCTCCCATTCGGGTTCTAGGGCAAGTTTGGCCAGCGCCTGTCTTGCTCTTTCTTCCATCGTTGGGATCCCTAGCGGCCTCTTTTCCTGTCTGCCAGGTTTGGGAATCCATACCCGTTTTGTGGGCTTGGATTTGTCACTCAATCTGAGCTCCTGGGCAAGTCTCAGCTTTTGGTGATTTCTCAACCGGCTGAAACCATCCACCCCAGGGGTGTTCTTGCCTTGGTTCTCTTGAGCAACTTTCCTGACTGCCAGGAGTTTGGCAGCAAAGGAATCTACCAACAGTTTCTGAAGCAAGCGTACTGCCTGACCATCACCACGTTGGCTGGCTCGATAGATCCTCTTTTGGAGCTTGAATACTCTCTGCTGAACAGACTTCCAGCGGATTTCTTCCCATCTATACATCGGCTTTGCCGTGTTCATAGCGTATGTACCCTGACTTGATTTTCTATCTCCAAGAAAACGTGATTCTGTCGGCTTATCCGTGGGCTTTCCCCCCGGCATTTGCTTCTGAATCAATCCTGCTCAGGTTATTCATACGGCTTGACTGCCTACTCCGATATTGACCTCTCGGAGAGATATAACCTGAGTTACCCCGTTCCGATTGCTTACTTTGTGTCAAGGTTAGGGCCTCACTATCCACCAGGTTTATCGAGGGATGCTCAGGGTCGGACTGCCAACCGCCCTGCCTCTTGTATCCTTACCTTTTGGTACAGCCAATAATCCACGTAGGCCGGCTATTTTTCACGATGGTTGAGCATGAGTTCAGATAACCTTACCCATTCTTGACTCGACTCGATGGGATTCCCTGTTGGATTCAGAGTTACCACCTTTATTCCCCGCTTCATCGATTTGATGGTCATTCGCCTCAATGGGGGAATGGTCTCGTCTTGCATCTAGACGGTGGGAATTGATGACTCGCACCCACCTAAGCAATCAGTTGTAAAGAATTGTTGACTAGCAACGTTTCTCTACGGATGGCACGCTACCTGAGGGGGTAGCTTTCCCATTCAACGGGTCGCACCGCAATGAAAATAATCGGTTTGAGATTGATTTTCGCGGGGTTTGAGACGGTCTACTGCAATACGGAAATGGGTGACATTTGCCCCACTCTCGAAGTAGCGACTCTCAGGATCTGCGGTGAGACGGCCAATTAGGATGACTTGATTCATGGATAGCTCCAGATACTGCATCCTGCACAACGTCTATAACACTTTTTGCTTTTTCTGATAGATTCTTTGTCTGATTTGGAGATAGGTTTAACAGATGAGGATCCCAAGCCAAACTAGGCTACCGACGAGAAAATAGCTGATGGTTGCTGACCAGTAGGTGAATGGCTCCGTATCTCTCTGAACCACTCGCCGATAATAAGTTGTTCCTGTCCCCAGGGATACAGCTCCAATTCCTAGCATTGCTGTCCCAAAGACTTGGAGCAGAGTAAGATTTTCAGGCTGAATTTCACACATTGCTTTTATGAATGGGATCCAATTGAGGGTTTGTGTTGCTGGTGGTAGGCCAGGGAATGATCCGGTGCAACAGAGGATGACACTGATGCGGGGAGAGGTGGTTACGCTTCAAAGTAGTCGCTGTCGAGAAAAGAAGGTAACACCGATTTCGTGGTTAATCGGCAGTCAGGATACACCTGGTGGTGCAGGAGCTAAACGCGGCAAAACGTTGGGTATTGGTTTTAGAAGGCTACGTGCCCCTAGCTGCATCAGGGTGCGGGGCCGGGTGACATATTCCTTATGACTTTGGATGGCTGCTAGGTCAGCTTTTGGTTGCCACCTTTGTATCTCTGCAACTGTTCCTCAGCCCAATGGGCGTGCTGCTCAGCCAGTCCTGCTGGAGTCAGGATTTGAACATTGCCCATGAACCGGTTCACCCAGCGCAAAAATTCCCCATGAGAACGAGGTGGAAGTTTGACCTGGTAGTCTAGATATTGACTATGTTCAGTTGAGGTCAAGATCTTTTGGCTGGGATGACGGTAGCCTCCCTCATTGATGAAAGCGATAGTGCTGCCGTAAAAACGGACAGTGATCTCAGTGAGGGAAAGTTGGCCGTGTAGCTCCTGGCGTTGTTCTTCAGGTTCACCCAGGAAAAGGCCCCATCCGTTTTCCAGAAGCTCATGGACTTGTTGGAGCCGTTGAAGTTGTTGAGTGCGGCTGCGGAGAGGGAGAGAGAGAACCTGGCAATGATCATCGAAGCGATCCAGTCGACCAATCACAAAATGCTGGGTATCACATTCTTCGTAGGCTAGGTACCAGGCAATGTCGTAGTGGATCAACTGCAGGGGCCAAATCGACTTGGATCCTTTTTGGCCTTGCTGGTAAGGATCTGTGGTGCGACGGATCTGGAGTGCTTCACCTTTGAGAATCGCTGTTTCTAGGGTGTCAAGAGCGCTGTACAGGGTTCGGGTAGCAGATCCTTTGCGGCTAACTTGAGTGGGATCCGTGGGGGTGATGGAGCGATTGATCTGGGCTCTAACGGGGTAAAAGCTCTTGGAACTCTGGCTTTTGCCCCAGCGACGTTGGGAAATAGAGTTGAAAACGTCTAGGGCTTGAGGATCCCGTTGGTAGGTGGCTTGAGAATGGAGGGCGCTGAGGGCAGTGTTAAATTCGACTTCGGTCATGGCGCTGGGGCCAAGATAATAGCCCCAACGATACATCTGCTCGCTGAGGATGCCGTAGTATCTCAAGGTTTCTAGGTCTTTGTGTAAGGTATGGGGGGAGCAGGGGGGGAGAACGATCTGTTGCTGGGTGGCCACAGAGTTCAGGTAAAGTAGGAGTTCTTGCAGGCGAGGGTGAGCGGTGAGATGACCGACACCGGGGTTCTGGGCCAGGGTGGCGATCAGGCAGAGAAGGCGGTCGAAGCTCTGGGGGCGAGTGTAGGTTTGGGAGGGGTGTAGAGTCATGAGAATGAGATCCTTGCGCTAAGGGCGCGCTAAGCCTATGGAACCCTTACGGGGAGGCGCGGTCGCATCACCGGAATGAAGTTCAAACAAGGTGGATAGCCACTTACATTTTCTAGGTTCACTTTGTGCTTCTGCTTGGTGTCTGAACTCTCATGCTGGGCCAGCTAAGGAAAAAAAGTTAATCTCATTCATTCATGTTTTTTTGCCGTTCGCATCTCGGTTCCCATCATTCTGTGTTCCACCGCTTAGCTTAAAGAAGGTTAGACCTTCCACCTCGGATCTGGTTCCAGACCTCAAGGAGTGGCGTCATGGGCAGAACACTGTATGTATCTCAGCAAGATTGCTACATCAGCCTCAATCAAGAACTTCTGGTTGTTAAACGAGCTGGTACTACCCTACAGCAGGCGCAGCTCCCTCATTTGGATCAGATCCTAATCTTTGGCCATGCCCAGGTCACCACCCAGCTGATCCAGAGCTGCCTGCAGCGCAACATTCCCATCGCCTACCTCTCGCGCATGGGATATTGCTACGGAAGACTGCAGCCGATCCAGCGGGGTAATCGGGCCTTGCAGGAAATGCAACTGCAACTGACATCCAAACGAAAGCTAGAAACAGGTCGCCAGATCCTGAAAGCCAAGGTGCATAACTGTCGGATCCTCTTGCTGCGGCAGCGACGCCGCAAGCCTCAGGTGAGCAGTGAGAAACTTGCCTTGCTCCAGAAACTTCATACTGATATGGATTCTGCCCAGAGTATCGATCAATTGATGGGTCTGGAGGGAGCCGCAGCTGCGAGCTACTATCCCACCATGGGAGAATGTCTGACCCAGTTTGGCTTCGAATTCACCACTCGTAGCCGCCGCCCTCCCAAAGATCCAGTCAATGCCATGCTCAGCTTTGGCTACCAGTTGCTCTGGAACCATATCCTGTTGCTCATTGAGTTGCAGGGGCTAGATCCTTACCAGGGCTGCTTGCACACGAGCCACCATAACCATCCCTGCCTAGCTTCTGATTTGATCGAAGAGTTTCGCGCTCCAATCATCGATTCACTGGTGTTGTGGTTGATCAATACAGGGGTGATGGATCCATTCGAAGATTTCACGGATGAGGTTGAGGGCTGCTTGCTGACTCAGTCAGGCCGCACGAAGTTTCTACAAGCCTTCATTCAGCGGATGGAAGATACCGTTCACCCACATAGAGATCCAGTAACGGGCTTTGAGGAGGAAATCCCCCGTTGGGACCTCGTCAACCATCAGGTGCAGATCTACCGACAGTTCGTCAGCAACCAACTTCCCTTCTACACTCCTTATCTGATCCGCTGAGGTGTGAAATGCAATTATATGTGGTCACCTATGACATCCCCAGCGATAAACGTCGCAAGAAGGTCTCTGATCTGTTGGAGGGTTATGGGCAACGGGTACAGTACAGCGTCTTCGAGTGTTTATTGGGGGCGGATCAGTATCGGGATCTGCAACGACGTCTCCAAGCCCGCCTAGATCTGGCAGAAGATCAAGTACGGTTTTATCCTCTCTCGGCACACACCCTCTCCCGCATTGAGACTTGGGGCGGGCCTGAACTGCTGACCCCACCGAACTCTATCGTTGTCTAGCGAACTGTGTACTATTTTGCCGTTCGCGTCATGAAGTGATGTGGATCTTAGGTATCCGTTTATGCTGTTGATCAGGTGATGAAGAGATTTGATGGTGCTGATAAACAGCCTATCAAGATTTAATAGCTGCTGTTTATTATTATACTCTCAAAGGTGGCCAAATGACTGAAGATCGCACCCAGTATTTTCGACGCAAACTATTTGCTTTGCTACATGATCCTCAGCTCAAGTCTCTGTATCAGTATAAAAACAGCAAGGGCCCCTGGGAGCAGGTGACGGAGTTATATCACCACGGGGCAGAACTGGAGGAGTGGTGGCAGTCACATCAGGGGGTGATCTCGGATCATATTGCTGCTGCATCAGATCGAGTATCCATGAGAGGGATCTATAAAGACGCCGAGAAATTAGGGGGACTCACCCAGGTGGAGGTGCGTCACCCTCTGTCGGGAGAAAAACAGGATATCAAGATCTGGAACCAGTTAACGGAAGGGCAACTGGAAGAGATCCAGAATCGGATCATCCCCTATGAGCAAGTGCGCCATGGGGAACCGGAAAGAGTGTTCTGGTGGTTCTGGCGGTTCTATCCCCAGTTAGTAGTTCAGGAAACGGGTATCGACACCCCATCCGCTCTGCTATTACCTGCCGATACCCGCATTCCTGATTGCGCAGTCCATGATCATAACAGTATCGTCTCAGCTTTGGCTGGAGCCTTATTTCCTGAGAAGTCTCAGTCGCCCAATTCAGTTTCCCATGCTGATCTGTTCCTATTTACCTTCTCTCCGGTACAGGAGTTCATTAAGTCCTCTCGTAAGCTGTTGGATTTTTGGTCTGGATCCTATCTGCTCCACTACCTGAGTGCCCGTCTCTGCTGGTTCATTGCCGAGCGCTATGGCCCGGATGCTGTAATCACACCTTCTCTCTGGGGACAGGAGATCATTGATGCCTGGATCCTGAAAGAATATCCAGATTTTGAGCAGTATTTTCGAGAGATCGACAGGCTTGGTATCCGAAACAGGGATGCACAGGGATCCACTGCCGTAAGCCGATTCCAGGATCGTGCTTCCACCAGTCTGAGCACCGCTGGGTTCCCCAATGTGATCACGGCTCTGGTGCCCAGAGAAGAGGCTAAAGACTTTGCAGAGGAACTCACCCAGGAGATGCGCAAACTCTGGAAAGAGATCGGGACAAAGGTACGGGATCACATTCGTAAGACCTGCATCGAACACTTGGAGAAACGCGAGTCGGTGATTTGGGGCAAAATTGCCCCAACGATGGGAACAGCCGAAGGATCTTACATCAACTACGAAAGAGAGTTTCAGAAGTGGAAGCATCAATCGAATTGGGAATGGAACAAACTCTGGGATGCTCAGTTAGATAATACCTGGGAAAGCTATTGGACTCTGGTTCCTCTGGGAGATCCTGACAAACCTTTGCAAGCAAAAACCAAAGATCCTGACTACAAGACATGGAAAAAATCTCAACAGAATCTAGCTCAGAGTCGAGTTGAGTTACCCACCACCCCTGAAGAGAAAGCCTACGGGAATCTGAATGTGGGCACTTGGTGGGGCAGCTTACAATCGCGTCTAGGCCAATCGATTCAAGCCATCAAAAACACACGCACTTGGCAGATCCCTGTGGGGCCAGGGGAGCGGTCTACTCTCTCTGGTATGTACAGTGCGGTTCACCCCAATTTGCTCTATCGGGATCGGTTTTGTGAGGGGGCAGGGTTGCCTGCGGGATCCCTGCGCATGTTCTGGAAACTGATGGGAGAGGTGTATCCAGGACTTTTCAACGGATCCGAAATGCTGAATGCGGTCGAACTCACCAAACGCATGGCCTGGAAGTATGGAGGGATTGCTGAATCCTTAGGGGTTTCAACAGATGAAGACGATCTGGAGAACCTGATCCGATTTCCTAATTTGAGTTCTATCGCATCTGCTCGCTTTGCCCATGAGGCTCCAGAGAAGGTGAAGCAGTATTGGGAGAAGCTAAAGGCTTTGATTCCTACTCAGTGGCACGAAGACCTCAGACGAGTGACCCGAAAACCCTTACAAGTTCCCCAGGCCGATGAATTACTTAATCCCGAATCTGCAACTCAACCCAAGGATGCTTACAACGGGGTGATGTTTTCTAGCAAGTGGTTGGTAGATGATCTGGGGCTTAAAGATCCGGATGACATCGCTCTGTTACGAGGAGCAGTGGATCAGGCCCATCAGCAGGTGGGGTTAAAGGGGGGCAGTCCTTCTGACTGGTGGGTGATCGTGCTGGCGGATGGAGACAGCATGGGCAAGTATGTCAATGGATCCAGGCTGCATCCTTATGAAAACTACCTGGCTGAAGGTGTTGCTGATCAGTTGAGAAAACATGGGGATGAGTGGGTTCAACTGTTGGATCCTAATCCCAAAGATGGACTTCCCGTCAAAAAGCGCATGGGGCCAGCCACCCACGTTGGGCTTAATCGGGCCTTGTTAGATTTCTCCAATCGATTAGTCCCTTACCTGACAGAGAAACGCTTCTGTGGTCGGGTGGTCTACAGTGGCGGGGATGACGTCATGGCTTTGCTTCCTCTGGAGGATCTGCCTGAGTATCTCCTCTCCCTGCGAGCAGCCTGGTGTGGAAAACGGGATCCCAAAGGTGAGTTCGACAATAGAGGGGGTTTCTGGCACTTACCTCAGGACAAACCTCTCCCTGGTCTTCCTCAGCGCCCGCTTTTCACCATGGGTAAAGGAGCCACTATGAGCATCGGGGTGGTGATCGCCAACAAAGGGATCCCGTTGCCCACAGTCCTGGAGAATCTCTGGGAGGCTGAGAAGAATCGGGCCAAGAAGATCCCAGGTAAAGATGGCCTCTGTTTTCGGGTGATTTACCAGTCGGGCAATACTCTGGAGGCTTTGATGAAGGGTGAATTGCTGGACAGTTGGTGGAGTTGGCTGGAGAAGGGGCCAGAGTTGGATCTTGGGCCTGTGTTGCACCGTCTGGCGGAGGAGTTACCGCAACGATGTGTGGTCTCAGACAGCAAACTATTCCAACTGGCGGCCACAAGCATCCTGGCTCGACGAGATCGCAAGGATGAACTGGAATCCATTCGTGAGCCCCTGGTGAGCTGGCTGGATGACTGGGAGAAGTGGGTCTTAACGCTGGACAAGTCAGATGCACTGGGCACCACCCCTACAGATCTGGGTAATCTTCTAAGGTTCTCTGCGTTCTGGGTGGATAAGAAAAGACAGCGAGATCAATGGATCCAGCCCAAAAAAGCTACAGAAGAATTAGGAGATTGATATGTAATTACAAGACAAAGTCAAGCTCAAAATATTCATCTAGGGAGGTAATGCGTATGTCTGAAACCAAACTTGCAGCCTTACACTGGTATGCTCTGGATCCTATCGATGTATTACTCTTTCGGGAAAGTAAACCTTTTTCCCCTGGGGAAGGTTCCTGGGCCAAGGGATTATTCCCGCCTATGCCCACCACTATTTTTCAAGCCCTGAGATCTGCCTTACCCTACACCCCAAAAAAGGAACGAGATCTCAGATTTCTGGGGCCATTCCTCTTAGACCAAGAGAATACGCTTTGGCTATCTACTCCTAAGGATCTGTTGGCCATGGGACACTACGATCCTAAGGCTGATCCGGCTCAGATCGATGACACTCCAGAAGAACTTGCCGAGGGAGATAAGTACCAGCGGTTGCAACCCGTTCAGAAGGATCATTGGAAACATATTCAATGGGATCAACAGAAACTTCCGCCTCTGGTGCCCCCTGGTCTGGAGGAAGGAGAGTATATCAAGGGCCGCCCCCACCCCTGGATCCGCGCCTCGGCGTTGAGTGCCTATCTGCAAGGTCAGCTTCCCAAGAGCCATGATTTTCAAAGTGATCCGTGGGATCCCCAGGTGCTGCCTCACATCGATATCCAGTCTGATACCCGCCAGGTGAAAGGTGAGGCTGGTTACTTCACGGAGGTAGCAATCCGGCTGCGCCGTGGGTGGCGATTGGCTGCGGCCATCAGTGCCCGGATCCCGACCACTACCGTTCGCCTGGGGGGGGAGGGGCATCGAGCGCTAGTCGCACCTCTTGAAAACTGGAAACCGGGCATCGATTGGGATCAGTCTCGGGAGGGAACAGGTTTGGTGGCTTATCTGCTCACTCCAGGTCTGGCCCAGCCTGAAGAGGGAAGTCCAGTCTATCAGGCTTATCCTTACCAGTGGCAGCCTTTCCTTGCAGGATCTGCCACCGATCGGGCTTTGCTCTGGGGTGGGATCTCGGCGATCCGGCGGCGGCAGCAGGGCAGAGATCAGAGTGAGCAGGCGGACTTTGCTCTATTACCTCAACGGGCCTTTATTCCTGCTGGCACGGTGTATCGCTTCAAGCAGGATCCACCGCCTCCCAAGCAGCTACTGGGTAACCCATGTGCCCAATCTCAGACCTTTGAATCTTTGAATTACGGAACACTTTTGTGGGGATCATGACATGACTCAACCTGATTTTCGTGTTGGTTATCTTTACAGCCTTGCGCCCATTCATTGTGGAGGAGAGGGTGATCTCGGAAACATCCTGGAGATCGCTCGGGAAGCTCACACTAACTTCCCCTATGTCCCTGGCTCATCTTTACGGGGCAGCCTCCGCAACGAAGTTACCCTTCAGGATCCAGACATTGCCGATATACTCTTTGGACGAGAACTCCAAAAAGATAGTCAAATGGGAGTTCACCAGGTCTGGTTTGGGGATGCCCGTTTATTGTGGATGCCAATGCGCACCATGTCTCTGAAGGGGGGAGGGCCTGTTTTCTGTTGGGTGAGCTGCCATTCTCTACTTCGAGATCATGCGCTGGTATCCCGCAACTCCCTGCCAATCTTTCCTAACCATCCAGTTGGAACCAGACCTGGACGATATATCGTTGCAGATGCTGAAGTCCAGGTGAGCGAGATACCTTCAGATCATTCTTTTGATTTGAGTGGAGGATGGCCATCTGTTTTGGATGGGGATACAAAGTCAACTTGGACTAAGAATCGGATCATTCTTCCTGACGCAGATTTCCAAATCTTGATGGAGCACTCCCTCTGGACTCAGATCCGTAACAAGATTCAGGGGGAGAGTGAAGGGGCTAGCCAGGCAGGTTCAGCTGAGGTTTTTTGGACAGATGTGTGTATTCCTCGTGACACCATCCTCTACTTTGCCTGGGGATATAGCCCCCTTCCCAGTCAACAAGAGATCACTCAAGAACATCAAATATTACTCGATGTACTCCAAGGTCTGTTCCAAGTGGGAGGACAGGCCAATGTCGGACGGGGATGGGTACAGGGATGGGTATCCAAGATCGAAGCCCCAATGATCAAGAACACCCTTAAAAGCGCTACAGGAGTTAACTAATGTCTAAGCACAAAAACAAAGGGTATCCCAGACCAACTCCTCCCAATCCTCAAACTAAGCAGGGAAATTCACCACCTCTGAACCCAGTGAGTACCCAGCCGACCTCCATAGCCAGAGAGACGAATGAGTCCCTGGTTCGTCCAGAACACATCAGCCTACTGGCCCATAAACACATCCAGAGCTACATGCAATCTCAAGGCTCTGAGAGGCTCACTCAGGATGATCTCACGGCAGTTCTCCGTCTATCGCAGCATTTGCGCGTGTTTGGGCTGTTATCAGCAGTAGGGTATATCAACCAGTCCAACCAGCAGTCAGGCAAAGTTCGTGAGCGTACCGTACCTGTGTGGACTGCATTACTGGGTCAACTGTTGAATGAACAAGACTCTCTACCGTCTCGGGAATTGATGAATATTGTTCAGGAAAAAGCTAGTGATAGCCCCTCTGAGTATCTTGGGTTGTGGCGACGAGCGTTAAACCTCGCGAATCACTGGAATTTCTGGGCACGAGCCTACTATCAGGAGTGAGCTATGTACACAGGACCACGCTTGATTGAACTCTTGAGGCAGCAGCACCAAAGGCGATCTTCTAATCTTTTCCAAGAGGGAACCTTTACCTTGCGTTGGCGTGCTAAGGTCGGATCCTTCCCTCATCCAGATGTTGAGACCTTGGTCTCTGCTGGAGAGCCTTGTGGGTCATGGAATCCGAGTAGCGGTCGCCCAGAGGATAAGCGTAATGTTGGCGACAACTGGGATCTTCTGCCTGACCTTCCCCTCAACGGGTATATTCCGGGAGCATCTATACGAGGAATTGTCCGGGCATGGGCAAAACAACGACCTGAGCGAATAGCCAGAATGGAAGAGCTCTTGGGCGTTCAGAAGGGAAGTACTATCTCGGCAGGCAAAATACAATTTCTCGATGCCTGGCCATTAGAACCCACACCCTTAAGCCTAGACATCGTCAATCCTCAGCAAAACTTCCAGGTGTTTCATGAAGGTCAGGGTACTCCTTTATCTCTCTATACCCTGGGTGATGGACGAGATCCCATCCCATTTCTCATCGCTATTCGGGGAATTTCTGGGGCGACTAAGGAGGAAGTGGATGAAGTTTGGTCTTGGGTTCTGCAAGCTCTAAAAGTTTTAGGGGTAGGTAGCCGTACTGCATCCGGGTATGGGCGGATCCTGGTTTCTGGATTTAAGGGATCCAAACAATTGGGCGAAGGTGTGTCAGAAAGCATCTTTAGATTCAATCTCTCTAGCCAGGGCAATGCAGGTCCCAATATGAGGACTATGGAACTACGGCCTTCCCACTGGCGGGGATGGCTACGATCCTGGGCATTGCGCTTCTTCCTGGGGGTCATGACGAGAGAAAATGCTCTTCAGACAGTGGGTGAGCTTTTTGGATCTCTGGAGCCTGAGTCTCACAAAGGCTGTGTGCGGTTGGAAATGATCCAGGGAGATCCATGGGGGAGTAAATCGGGAAATTCTCCATTCTTCTACACATGGAATGGTGATCTCAGAGTTGAAGCTCCCAAAGAGATCCTCATGGGTATCCTCTTTCCGATGATCCGGGTAGCGGTGATGACAGGCGGAGTAGGTCGGGGTTGGCGTAGGCCCCTGCACCTCTTCATGATGGAAAGAAGAGAAAAAGCCCCCATTCCGGCATCCCGAGGGAGTCACCTAACGCTTGATATCAAAATCAAGGGTGAATTCAAAAAAGTTGGGATATCCCTTGATCCAGAAAAATGGGATGAATTGTACCAGGGATGGTATGAGAAGGTTGAACAGCTTTGGCCTGAGCGATTACTCAGAGGATCCCAGAACCCCATCTATGAGGCATTCTCGCCAAGTAGTTGTGCTGTATTTGCTGTTCCTGGGCCTGATCAGGATCCAATTGAAAGTTCAGATGACAATTCAGACTCAAACTGGATTGATCCCGATGATGTGGAGAGTACCCGAGGGGATGGAATGTGGTTGATTTATCAAAGTGACCAGCACAGAAACTATAAGCGCAACCCTGATCTTGGGGGCAACGCTGCCCAAGGCAATGCAAATTGCTCCTGGGTGAGCATTAGGAGACACAAGACTAGACATAACCAAGCTGACACAGATTGCCAAGAAGTTGTCTGTCTTTTTATGGGAGGTATCCAGGCTGGTAGTCAGCATGTACGTTCTCGTTTCCTCGATGACCTGTCCCGAATGAGTAACAGCTTTTATCTCTTTGGTCACAAGACCTGAGCAGCCTTAGCAAAACGACCTCACCAAAGCGATCTAAACAGAGCTAAACGCAATCTACGCAACTGGATCCTGGAGAACAAGACATGATTGCTAACCCCTACCCGAAAACCCCTCCACAGGACTACCTAACTCAAGAGCGACAAGCCGAGTGCAAGAGCGAATACATTGATGGTGATGTCGTGGCCATGACCGGGGCTAGCCGTCAACACAACCTGATCGCTGGAAACATCTTCGCC
>JAAUUM010000088.1 GCA_012031565.1 Synechococcaceae cyanobacterium SM2_3_2 | reverse complement strand
AGTCACAAAATGGAAGGAATCAAAGAACTAGTTGAAGAGAAAGGGGCAAGGATTGAATATCTGCCGCCATACTCACCAGACTTTAATCCTATTGAGATGATGTGGTCAGTCATCAAAGCTTTTGTTCGCCTCTATTGCACACGAGGAATGGCAGCATTGGAGAAGCTGGTAGAAATAGGCTTGTATTTGATTGAGACTTCATCCTTCAGTAACTGGTTTGCTAAGTGCTGCTACTGTGATAGCTAATAGGTGAATAGGCTGTACTGTGTTCTCTAGCGATGTCTGAGTTCTATTTGGAATGACCATATCAGTGCAACGATAGGGGGAGAGAAAATCAGGCGGCAAAATATGGAACCCTATGTGGATCCTAACCGTGAACCGCAGCGAACCACAGCACATTTTATCTGGGATTGTGGGGTTTGATGTGGGCTGAGGGACTACAAATGGGGGTAGATGATATCTTCACAGCAGGCTCAAAAGAGCTTCATCATCGCCGTGCCCTCAGAGCCGCAGAGCTTATCAGGCAACCTCTCTAGCATCTCTGTCACCCCTTCAGGTTATCTGCTCATACTGCGTCCTCTAGCGATGCCTAAATGTTATTTGGGCATAAATGTTATTTGGGCATAAATGTTATTTGGGCATAAATGTTATTTGGAATGACTATGCCTGATGACACGCCCTAGAGTCTGACTGCTCCATTGTCTCTGACCCATTGCTAAATCACCTGAGAGGGGTTCAACCCCCCAAACAAACGCCGCCAAACCAATAGAGGAGATCAGACCCGCTGGGTCGGGGATCCCACCAACTGTCGATAGCAGTCCTCCACAGCCGTAATGTTGCGAGAAAGGGTGTAGCGTTCCAAGACCCGTTGCCGAGCTTTGTGACCCAGCATTTGCCTAAACTCAGGTTGATCTCGCAGAAGGGGCAATAAAGTTACTAATTGAGCCGTGATCCGATGAGGATCCAAGCGGATGCCCACCCCTTGATCCAGCACCTCACCATCAGCCCCGACATCTGTAGCCACCGGAGCCACCCCACAAGCCATCGCCTCTAGCAGCGAAAGGGACAACCCCTCCACCAAAGAGGGTAAGACAAACACATCCGCCCCCCGCAAAATATCGATCCGGCGAACCTCATCAGCGATGTAGCCCAGCCAAAGGATCCCGTGCTGAGCGGTATAAAATGGCTTGAGGCTAGCAGTCAGCGGGCCATCCCCCATAATCACCAGCTTGGAACGATCCCCCATTTCGGCTTCTTTCCAAGCTTTGAGTAGAGCTTCCAGATTCTTCTCTGCCGCCACTCGCCCCTGATAGACAAACAGATGATCGGCGTCAAACTCTTGCTTCACCTCCGACGGGCCAGGGGAAAATTTGTCCACATCCACGCCATTTGGAATGGTGATCACCTGCTGGGATCCCACCCCCAGTTTGATCAAGATCTGTTGCTGAGCTTCAGAAAAAACGATGACCCGGTGGTAGTGGGCCAGGGCCGGGGCATAGATTTGGTAGGCGAGATATTGGGTACGAGAGGCAATATTGCGCCGGCGACGGTCAAAAGCGGGATGAAAGGTGGCCACCAAGGGTAAGCCCAACTCAGCGCAAAGCTCGGGCAGGGCAAAATCGAGCGGGGATAAGGTCAACGAGGCATGAACCAGATCGGGGGCCAGGGTTTTCAGGGCTTCAGTCAAGACCTTGGAGGCACGGGGATTGGGGATGGTATAAATCTGGGATTTGTAGAGGTAAGGCAGCGATACATCTTCCCGCAGCAGGGCGGGATCCTCGGTTTCATTCAGCTCCACCTCCGAGCCGCTTTCGACCTCAGTGGCAAAGTGAAAAAAACTGACCTGATGCCCCCGGTCTAATAGGGCATTGGTAACCTCGCGGCTGTAGGTGACATTGCCACAAAAGGGAGTTTTCTTGCCGAGCCATGCAATGTGCATCTGTGGCCTCCTGAGCCGTAATCAACTTTGCCCCATCCATCCAAGCCCCTCCCGATGGGATCCCTGGGGGGTGATGTCAGGCCAAAGCCTTGGGATCCGGTCATTGTGCCGACCAAACCTTGATCAAATCTTAAAGGATCCCGGCCCCGATGCTGAACTCTTGGCAACCAAGCAAGCTGTTCTGTCGGTGAGAGCCATCAAACCTGTCTCGATCAATGGGTCTACAAGAGGATATTTCTAATCAAGACCAGAGGATGACAGGGATCCCAAATGGGGTTAGGGAGCAGATGAGGATCACGTGCCACGGCTGATATGCCAGCTCACCACCCCACCCACCCCAGTCAGCACAGCCAGCCCCAGTAACACCCACCCCAGCCCAAAGTAAGTCTCGGCCAACCCAGCCACCACCAAGGGGATACTGAGGGCAATGTTGACGGCATTATTTTGCAGGCCAAATACCTTGCCGCGCAGGTGCTCAGGGGTTTTTTCTTGGATCAGGGTCTGCATCGGAATGGCCACCAGTGCCCCCGCCACTCCCATCAGGGTGATCAGCACTAAGGTGGGAATCAGCCGCTGCGAGGTGGAAGCTAAGATGGCCAGTGCCAAGGCTAACCCCAGGGATCCATACAGGCTAAATCGCCCTCGGGAAACGCCATGTCCATAGCGGCCCATCCAGAAGGCCCCCAAGCCCATCCCGACTCCTGCAGCCGCCAACAGGGATCCAAACTGAGAGGCTTGTAATCCCGGCATCAGCTCCGCCATCCGCACCGCCAACACCGCTAGGGCAGCAAACACTGAGAATAGGATCACCAGCTGAATCAGGGCTGCTCGCACCTTTGGGGTAGTGAGGATATACTGCATACCCGTCTTGATGTCATCCCAGATATGCCGTTCCAGCAGGGGGTGGGGATCCTTTTCTTGAGTGCGCAGACCCAGCAGCAGGATCCCGGCAATGGCGTAGGTCACCCCCACCAATACTGCCGCTCCCCCACCCGGTAGAATGCCGCTAAACACCTGATCCGCGAAGTCGAGGATAGGTTGACCGATGGCAAAACCCACGATCACCGATGCCATCATGGTGGTGGTATAGAGAGAGTTGGCCGAGAGCAAGTCTCGACGCGGCACGATCAGCGGAATGGTGGCTTGTTCGGCTGGCGAGAAATACTGGGTCAAGGTGGAGATCAAGAAGGTGATGGCTAACATCTCCACAAATCCCAATGGGATCCGATCTGCGATCATCCAGCCCTGACTGAGCCACAGCAGTAGCGGCAAAAGCATCAGCAGCAGCCCCCGGATCAAGTTGGATCCCACCAGGACAGCCTTTTTCGACCATCGATCCACATAGACTCCGGCCAAGGTGCCAAACAAAATTGCTGGCAAGGTGAAAGCCACCATGATCAAGGACACCCACCCGCTGATCGATTCATCGGCTGAACGGACAAACGCTGAGGCCAAACTGACCATCAGCACCAATACCACCTTATCGGCTAGCTGAGAAAAAACCTGTCCACTCCAGAGGGTGAGGAAGCGGCGGTTACGCAAAACATGAGTAAAACTACGGATCCGAGCTGCGGCCTTAGCTGGGGCGGGAGTGTGATCTGGGGCAACATCAGCAGGCTCTAATTCATGCTCCGTCGTCAACTCCTCTGTTGCCATATCTTCAGAAGTGGGCTGAGGCTCGGCAGCAGAGTTGATCTCACTCGATATCTCACTCGATATCTCACTCCAATGGGGATCTCTTGTGACACTGGCCTGGTCAGGGATCCCGTTGACTGAGGCGTCCCGATCGACGGAAGGATTATCGTTGATAGGGTGATCCTGTTGATCCATCGGGGCAACTGTACACTCGTTAACAAACCTACTTTCAGATTAGCTGAAAGCAAGACTCTGGGATTTGGCCTCTAGAGTAGGATTGTAAGCCCCAAAAGCCGATTGAGTCAGTTGGCTCAATCCGGTGCTGTTGACTCAGCGGCAGGGACGGCCACAGAAGCAAACGGATCCGGGATACTCTCGCTGGGGGCAACAAACTGCCCATCCCGCACCAAGACTAGGCGGACTTTTAGCCAACGAATGAAATAGGGATCCGTTGAAATCACCGCCGCTGCTGGAGTCTCGATCTGGGCTGAAACGGAGGCCAGTTCTGGGGCCGCCAAGAAAGCAGGTTGCAAGATATAGAAAAAGTCGGGATCCCGACCCTCTGACTGGTAGCGACGATGGCGCTCTTCTAGTACCTCATCGAGAGGCTCCGACTCCATAAAGGACTGACTGGCGGCCAGGAAATAGTAGGTTGTCTGGGACATGGTTTCGCTGTACACCACAAATGAGACCACTTGAGATCACTTGAGACTACTTTGACTGATCGCATCATCAGGCAAAACGGGATCCCGGTTCAAGCGGGATAGTCAGAAGTCGGGAATCCTAGTGGAGAACCCACCATCAACCGGAGACGGCTGCGGACAGACTCCAAGGGGCAAACGCTAGGGGCTGTTCTGCTTTGGGATCAGAGAGGTGAGCTTCTGGAATAGCAGGGGGGATCCGATCTGCAAAGACTTGCGTGACCAGTGGTGTGGGCAGCGGGGGCAATGCCAGAGACTCGCGTTCTTGCCAAGAGAGGGAGACTGCCTGTTGCAGATTGGGTAGGGCGGAGGTGGCCCAATGGCGAGCTATCAAATGGGATCCCGAGGCGACATCTTGGCAGAGGGCCAAGGCTCGTTCACAATCACCGCTACTTAAATAGGCTTTGACCAGGCAGATATGGGCAAGGGGGTAGCTGTCGGGTGGAAAGGTCTGGGATCCTGCTTCAATACTGCCTTCAATGCTGCAACGATAGCAGTAGGCTTCCAGTCGGTCGATTGCCTCAAGATACCGTTCTTGGCTCAAAGCCTCGATCCCGGTACGAAGACATTCAGGGGGCTGAGACATAGATAAACCCAATGATGGTTGCTGTGTAATACAGCTCTAATCGTGTTGTCTCTCTTACCTTTTGCTCCAGTCAGGCTTTTTGCTCCAGTTAGGGCTTTTTGCTCCAGTCAGGGCTTCTAACATCAGACTGTTGATATCAGCAGGAGAGATTGAAATAAATTATGACACATCCAATCCCGACCGCACACAGTACCCCACACTTACTCCCGCCAGCTAGCTTGTTCTGACGGTGGCGTTGCTTTGCTGGCAAGGGATCCCGGTGGCCCGACCTCAATCGGCGGGGTCAGGATGAATAGGCGCAGGGATCCATCAAGAGCTGCACAAGGGCTGTAACAGATCAATAACATCGCGAGCGGTTTGGGGCCGTTGTTCGGGCAGGAGGGCTGTCATCCGCTTGATGGCGGCAATCACGGGACGGGGCAAAGAGGTGTTATCGAGGCCAACAAAAACCCCTTGCTGCTTATCAAAAAAGCGACCAGGGAAGGTGCGGGTCAACAAAAAGATTAGGGTAGTGCCCAAGGCAAAATAATCGGACTGGAGACAGGGGGTGCCCCGCTGCTGCTCCATGGCACTGTAGCCCGGTGTGGCGATCCGAGTCCCCGGAGGAGTGGTGACATCTTTGACCGCGCCAAAATCAATTAGAACCATCTGACGAGGGTGATGGCGCAGGATCAGGTTGGCGGGCTTGATATCTCGATGCACCATCGGCGGGGTTCGAGTGTGGAGATAATCCAGCACTTCTGCCACTTCAATGATCCAGGCGACGGCCTGCGAGAGGCTGGGCTGTGGCACCTGTTCGAGAGTCTGGCCATGTACCAGCTCCATGACCAGGGTGTAGCCGTCACCATTGACAAAAAAGTCGTGAAACCGAGGGATCCCTGGATGTTGTAAGGATTGTAGGGATGCCGCCTCCCGCTGAAATAGTTCGCGGGCTTTGGGGCGACCGGCTAGTTCGGAGCTGATCTCCTTGAGCACCGCCAACCGATGAACCTGATAGTCATAGACCAAATAGGTGACGCTCATTCCCCCCTGAGCCAGGGTATCGATCACCTCGTAACCATAACCTGTATCAGGGTTTTGGATGGATCCCTGCCCCACGATCAACCGCCCATCCAGCCGACAAAAGCGACGGCAGACAGGGTGGGGGCGACAACAGACCACGGGGGCGTCCAAGGGGATCCTTTATGAAGTTTGAGCAGCAGTTGGAGCAGGTGAGAGACTTTTGGGCATTATCTAAGTCCCAAGGGATAGGGTTCTCAAGGATTGATCAGACAGAATTGCGCCTGACGCATTACTGACTCATCAGTGGTTCTAATTGGCTTCACCCGTTACAGGCTCTACCCTTTTTGAACTCATACCCACCATACCCATACCGAAATTTTAACCGTGGGGATCCCCTTGTGAACAATCCTCTTGCACCTGCTACAGCTAGTAGCCCAGGATCGAACTTCTGGGGTCTGCATCAGCACTCTATGGCTGTGGAGTTGCCATATCTCCCCTCAATTAGTGCCTATTGGGAACTGCCCTCCGACGAGTATCCGCACTACCGATTCTGACTGCCCAGATGGTGAAAGATGTGATTGCGGATCTGATATTTGACTACTAGAATCCTCATGATGAAGCCGATGTCCTATTTGGCGAGCGCAGTGATATAGCAGTGATATAGTAGCAGTGATATAAAAGACAGCCATGATCGCCACACCACTATAGAGGTCAGCTATCTCTTACAGCAAAAGCTTTTACAACAAATTTACAACAAAAGGGATCCTATCGAGACCTTTCTATTTTGACCACCAGTCTGAAGAAGTCTATCAACACAGCGTTTGTAGCAGGGAATTCGGTTGGGGGGCAGTTTGCTTTTCTGGATCCCAACCAAAGGTCTCTGATTTGCTAGCGAATCGTTCCCCAGCAAACATCTATGCAAAGTCTTAATTAGGCAAAGTCTCAATTTTGATCATCTTTAACCGTCCATCTCTACTCTGATTGAATAGATCAGTAGACCAGAAAGCTAAAATCTTTATCATCTCAATCACCTGAGTTCTGTTCATTCTGAACTACCCGAATTCCACCCGAATTCTGCCCGATAATCTCCTCACAAGCCCCCTAGTTTTCCATAGGGATCCTGATAACCTGTAGCCAACCTAGGGCAGGAGGGACTTGTTATGCAGCGTATTCAAAGACGTCAACTACTTAAGCTGGGGGCTGGAGCGGCTCTGATTACGGCAGCAAGTGGTCTTCGTCGGCCAGCTCAATCCCAAGATTTTTCGGGCACCATTCGGATCGGATTTTGGCCGATTGCGGCAGGATTACCCCTCTATTTGGGCGTTGGAAAAGGCATCTTTGAGGACTTTGGTCTCACTGTGGAAGCCGTCAGATTGGGCACTGCTCAGCAGGTGGCGGAAGGGATCATTTCGGGCCGACTAGAAGGCTCTGCCAATGGAACGGCATCGGGAGCCTTAGCCGTTGCAGAAATTGCCTCCCCCGGCCTGTTCAAGATCATCGCCACCAACCCCAGCAATGCCGACCATGTGCTGGATCAATTTTTGGTGCCGATCGACAGTCCCATTCAGGCCATCTCTGAGCTGAGTGGCAAGCGAGTCGCCTCCGCCCCTGGGGCCCAAAATGTCACGGTTGCCCAAGGGATCCTAGCTGCTAATGGGGTGACAGATGTGGAGATTCAACCGCTGGATATCAGTCAGCATGTGCCAGCGCTCCAAGCAGGTCAGTTAGATGCTGTTTATACCCTAGAGCCCACTGGGACGATTGGATCCTCGCTGGGCATCACACGGGTTTTGGAGGCTGGCGTAGTGGCCAAGTATCTGTTGGGGGATCCCCAAGCCAATTGGTCAGGTGGGGCGGCGACCCTAACCACTGAGTTTATCGAGCAATATCCTGAGACAACCCAGACCTATATCGACGCCTATCGAGCCGCTATCGAGGATATTCGTCAGGATCCCGTTGGGGCCAGAGCCTTTTTGTCTGGGTACACCGCCATTGAAGGGGATTTAGCCCAGGCGGTGCCGTTGGCGGCCTATCTGATGTATGACGAATTCACCCCTGCGGATGTGGCCTCATTTCAAAAGTTCTATGACTTTTTGACCGATGCCGAGATTTTTAGCCGATCCTTAGATGTTTCTACCTTGCTTTACTCATAAAGTCTTGAGATCGCGGTTTTAGGGATCCCACTTGTCATCGTTCTAGAGTTCGAGAGTATTACTATGATCCAGGCCGTTCAGCCCTCCATCCTTTCACCACCTCAGCCGATTATTCAGGTGGAAAATCTCTGCAAATCTTTTGCAGGTCAACCACTATATGCCGATTTTAATCTAGAGCTGCCCAAGGGGGAGTTTGTCTCGATCTTTGGCCCCAATGGCTGCGGCAAATCAACTCTGATCAATATGATGAGCGGGCTGTTGCCCATCGATAGTGGACGCATTTTGATCGGGGGTAAGCCAATCAGCAAGTCCAGAATTGGCTATGTGTTTCAAAACTATCGAGATGCTTTATTCCCTTGGCAAACCGCCCTGGATAACATCATTTATCCGCTGCGGGTCAGAGGGATCCCTGAGCGAGATTGTCGGCAGCGAGCAGAATATCTGATTCAGTCTTTCGATATCACTCTGGACTTAAATCAGTACCCCTATACCTTTTCGGGGGGACAACAACAGTTGATCTCGATTTTAAGAGCCTTGATTGCGGATCCTGAAGTCTTGTTTTTGGATGAGCCTTTCTCCGCTTTGGATTTTGAGACTACTCTTGATGTGCGGGAAAAACTACAAAAGATTTTTTTGGAATCAGGTCTGACTATGGTGATGGTGGTTCACAACCTAGAGGAGGCGGTTTATTTGGCCGATCGAATTCTGTTGTTAAGCAAGCGCCCTACCCGCGTTGTGGAAGCCGTCAAGTTTGCAGCCCAGCGCCCCCGCACCTTTGATACCCTGACCACCCCTGAGTTCATCCAGGTCAGCAGCCATTGTCTTGATATCTTCCGTCAGGAGATGCGTCTATGATCAGCAGCGTCTCTGAACGGGCCAGTCGAGCCAACCGTTTAGTCGGGATCCAAAAGATCGCAGATCATCTGCTGCCCCTGATTGGCGTCCTAATTCTGTTTGGCCTTTGGCACTTTGTCGCCCTATCCGGCTGGATCAACCCCGCCCTGCTGCCGACCCCTGGGGCCACCCTCACTGAGCTGGTTCGCATCACCTTCAACGGCACCTTGATGAGCGATTGTGGAGCAACGGTGGCCCGGACTTTCCAGGCATTTGTGATCGCGGCCCTAATTGGGGTGCCATTAGGGGTGGCCATGGGCAGCTCCATTCGGGTCTATCGCAGCTTTGAGTTTTTAATCGATTTCTTTCGCTCCACCCCAGCCAGTGCCCTGATTCCATTGTTCATTCTCTTCTTTGGCATTGGAGAGTTCAATAAGATCGCCATTGCCGCTTTTAGTGCCCTTTTACTGATTCTTTTCAACAGTGCTTATGGGGTGATGAATGCGAAGCGATCCCGCATTTTAGCGGCTCAAGTGATGGGGGCCAATCGGTTTCAGGTCTTTCGCGATGTGCTGTTTTGGGAAAGCTTGCCCCAAACTTTTATCGGTCTGCGTAGCGGGGTCAGTATTGCTCTGGTGATCGTGATCGTGGCCGAGATGTTTATTGGCACCCAATTGGGCTTAGGAAAACGCATCATCAATGCCCAGCAAGTCCTGAATGTCAAAGATATGTATTCCTCGATACTACTGACAGGGATCCTAGGCTATTTCCTGAATGTGGTCTTTCTGGTATTGGAGAAAAAAGTAATTCACTGGAGTGGCAAGTGAGCAGTGTTTATCTGGCCGTCAACGGCACCTTGATGAGAGGGTTGGCTCTCAATCGAAACTTGCAGAACCTAGGGGCTATCTTTGTCAAAGAAACCCAAACAGATGCCTGTTATCGCCTCTGGTCGATCAATGATGTTCACCCTGGCATGATGCGAGACTCCACCACGGGATCCCCTATTGAACTGGAGATCTGGGAGGTGCCAGCCGCAGGACTGAGCCAGCTTTTGCTTCAGGAACCTGCTGGGCTGTGTATGGGTCGGATCCAGCTAGCCGATGGCTCTGATGTCCTTGGGATCCTAGCGGAGCCGTGGCTCTGTGAGGGGCAACCCGAGATCACATCCTGGGGGGGCTGGCGGGCTTACACCCACTCGCTTGAGTCGGCAGAGCGCTCCCTAAGTCCCGTTTCGTGAGGTCTTTAGGATCCCTTCGAGTTGGAGTTGGTAATCATTTTGGTCGCAGATTGGTTACAGAAAAAGCTCAGAAATTTTGACACGTTCTACCCTTTAGGAGCACAGCACCATGTCTTTTATCAATCGCAGCATCAAGACCCGCAATGGTGGCAAAATCAGTCGTCGGCAGTTGATTCAGGGATCCTCAGCTTTGGGGGCACTGGCTCTGACTTCCCAGGTCTGGCGCACCGGCACCGCCAATGCTCAGGGCACTGAATTGGTGATCGGGTTTATCTATGTCGGCCCACGGGATGACTTTGGCTATAACCAAGCTCACTTTGAGGGTAAAGAAGGGATCGCTGGTTTAGTCGAAACCGTCGATGAAGAAAATGTGCCAGAGACAACTTCGGTGCAGGAATCGATGCGGGCCATGATCGATTTGGATGGAGCCAATGTCCTATTTCCCACCTCTTTTGGCTACTTTGATCCCCATATTTTAGAGGTGGCCACCGACTATCCCGATGTGCAATTCTTCCACTGTGGCGGCCTGTATGTGGATGGCACCCATCCTGAGAATGTCGGCAGCTATTACGGCTACATCGATGAGGCCCAATACATCGCGGGCATTGTGGCCGGACTGACCAGTGCCAATGGCCAGCTAGGCTTTATTGCCGCCAAACCGATCCCGCAGGTGATTCGCAACATCAATAGCTTCACATTGGGGGCGCGCTCAGCTCGGCCAGAGGCCACCACCCAGGTGATCTTTACGGGCGATTGGTCGCTGCCCGTGCGGGAAGCGGAAGCCGCCAACAGCATGGCTGACCAAGGCATTGACGTGATCACCTGCCATGTGGATAGTCCCAAAATTGTGATGGAAACCGCTGAACGGCGGGGCATCTACTGCTCTGGCTACCATGCCAATCAGGTATCCTTAGCGCCTGCGGGCTATCTAACCGGGGCCGAATGGGATTGGACGAGCGTCTACACCCGCTATGTGGAAGATATGCAGGCGGGCAAAACCCTGATGAATGGCGAGATCCCTCACTTGGTGCGGGGGGGGCTGGCGGATGGATTCTGTAAGCTGTCGGCCTACGGCCCAGCGGTCAGCCCTGAAACCCAAACGGCGGCTGAAGCGGCCAAAGCTGAGCTGATGGCGGGCGATCTGGTGATTTATGCTGGCGAACTAAAAGACAACGCGGGCAATGTGATTTTGGCAGCGGGCGAAGAATATGGCCAGACAGATCTGGAGCTGGAATCGATGGGCTGGCTGGTGGAGGGGGTACAGGGATCCGTCTAGATAATCCAGCGGCGGGGGGACGAGAAATTCGCTCTTCTCCCCCGATGCCACTTTTTTGCCCACCTCTGTTTAGCTTGGAGCCATTCCCATGACTGTCACCACTGTTTCCTCTCAGTCTGAGCCGCTGCGGTGGCGTTCGGGTCTCGAACCGATTGTGTTGCCCTTGGTGGCCCTGCTGGCCTCGCTGGTGATCTTTGGGTTGTTCTGTACTTTGGCGGGTGCCAACCCTCTGGAGGTCTACAACTCCATCTACTTGGCCGCGTTTGGCAGTTGGAACTCGTTTCAAAACACCCTGATTCGAGCCTCCCCCTTGATGCTGGCGTCGCTGTGTACGATCCTGCCCGCTCGCTTGGGGCTGATTGTGATCGGCAATGAAGGGGCGGTGGTGATCGGCGGCATTGGGGCGGTGACAGTGGGATTGGCCATTGAGTCTTGGCCCCCCTTGCTGGTGGTGACGGGGATGGCCCTGGCGGGGTTGGTGAGTGGTGGTCTCTGGATTATGGCGGTGGGAGCCTTGCGGGTATTGCGCGGGGTGAATGAGACCATCAGCAGCCTGTTGATGAACTACATCGCCATTGCCCTGCTCAATCATCTGGTGGGTGGCCCGATGCGGGATCCCAGTAGCCTCAACAAGCCCTCCAGCTTTCCGATTGTGGAGGCCAATATGCTGAGCAATCTGTTCGACAGCCGCATTCACCTGGGACTGGTCTATGGCCTGATCGCCTGTCTGATCGCCTATGTGCTGATCCAACGCACCACCTTTGGCTTTGCGGTTCGCACCATTGGGGGCAATCCTCGGGTGGCCAAGATGGCCGGGATCGCGGTGGCTAAACTCAGCCTGATCGTCTGCTTTTTGGCGGGATCCTGTGCGGGATTGGCGGGCATGGTGGAGGTGGCGGCGGTGCATGGGCGGGCCAACGAATCCCTCAATGCGGGCTATGGCTACAGCAGTATTTTGGTGGCTTTTATTGCTCGGCAGAATCCTTTTATGGCCATTCCGATGGCGATTTTGTTGGGGGGGATCCTGGCCAGTGGCGGCATTTTGCAGCGGCGGCATGATCTGCCCGATGCCTCGGTGCTGGTGTTTCAGGGGATCGTTTTCCTGTTGATTTTGTTCAGCGAATCCCAATATGGCAAATTCAAGTTTTTCCAAGACCGCGAACCGCAGGGATCCCTGTCTGTTTGATTTCAAGTTGATCTCAATCTGTTAGTGATTCTAGCTGTTGAATCTTCAAGGCAATCCCCAGATCTTTTGGAGCAAAAACGATGGAACCGGATGGAATTGGTTGGTGGGGTGTACCCCTAGCGGTGATGGCAGGAACCTTGCGGGGCAGTGCCCCCTTTCTGTTTGTCAGTTTGGGAGAATGTCTGACCGAAAAGAGCGGCAAGATCAATCTTGGCTTGGAAGGCACCCTGCTGATGGGAGCCATGAGCGCCTACGCAGTCTCTTTCCTCAGCCAGCCTTATGTGGGATCCGCCTTGGCTCCCTGGTTGGGGGTGTTGGTGGCAGGATTGGCGGGCATGGCACTAGGAGGGATCCATGCCTATTTGTCTCAGCAGCCCAACGTGAATGATGTGGCGGTGGGCATCGCCATGATCATCTTTGGCAGTGGTCTGGCCTTCTACTTTGGCAAGCCTTTCATTCAGCCCGTGGCCCCTCAGTTGCCCGCGATTGAATTGGGGGGATGGAGCAACATTTCTGCTTTGCAGGCGGCCCTCAAGATCAGTCCGCTATTTATCATTGGCATCCTCTTGGCCTATGCCATGCGCCGATTTTTCAAAAGTTTTCGCTGGGGGCTATATGTGCGGGCGGTGGGGGATAATCCGGATGCAGCACGAGCGATGGGCATTTCCGTCCCCCTGGTCAGAACCTGTGCGATTATGGCGGGCAGCTTTTTGGCGGGCATTGGCGGGGCTTATCTCTCCCTCTATTACCCCGGCAGTTGGACAGAGCGGATTTCCAGTGGTCAAGGGCTGATGGCGGTGGCGTTGGTGATCTTTGCCAAATGGGATCCCGTGCAATGTCTGTTTGCGGCGCTGCTATTTGGTGGGGCACAGGCGATTGGCCCAGCTCTGCAATCGGTGGGGGTCGAGTCCAACTACTATCTCTGGAATGCGGCCCCCTATGTACTGACCTTGGGGATCATGATTTTGACCAGCTCTCCGGTGAAAACCTTGACGGGGATGCCAGGGGCTTTGGGCACCGGCAAGTAGCGGGCTGGCTATAGTCGAAGCAGATCAGAGCAGGGATCCCGCCATGACCACCGTTCAAACGTTACCCGCCAATATCCTCACCCCAGGAGACGTGCATGAGCTATTGGGTTTGAGCCGAGGGGCATCGCTGGAGTTTGAAGAAATCCTGGATCTCGATCCGTTATCGGATTTTGAAACCCAAGAGCTAACTAACTTACAAGAACTCTACTTCAGCTATCTGACCGACAGAACCTTAAATGAAGGTCAAGTTAAGTTTCTATTCATCTCCCCTTTGCTCAAGCTGGCTGGATTCCTCTCTGGTGACATCAAAATCACCCTGGAAGAAAACATCGCAACTATCAATATCGAGGTTGAAGATGAAGGATTAACAATTAAAGGCCGTATGGATCTTCTCGCTATCAAGCGAAGCCAAAACACATCTTTTTGGATCCTGGTGGTTGAAACCAAAGTAGGAAGCGGAGCGACTCGTTTAGCTACGCCCCAGCTTTTAACCTATGCCTACAAAGCTATCGGATCTCAAGATCATGTTTGGGCTTTGGCCAGCAATGGTGAAGATTTTCAATTTTTCTCTGTTCAGCAAGGCCATCCCCCCACCTATCACTATCTACCGAAACTATGGTTGTTAGATCGAAAGTCTAGCCAAATTCTTTTACAAGTTCTCAAAGCAATTCGAGCAGCTATCTAGGGATAGTCCCACTTCATCTGCATACACTACAATCTTTGCCAATTTGATCAAAAAGGATCCCATTCATGAGCGGACTCGGCGGACTCAACAAAACCCCCAATGGCGTTGTTTTGGGGCTGGTGCAATTCCAACTACCTGTGGTAGTCACCCCGGATGATGTGGCGGCACAAACCCAAGTCATCGTGGACATGGTGACCAAAGCTCGCCGCAATTTGCCCAGTATGGATCTGGTGGTCTTTCCTGAGTATTCTCTGCACGGCCTGTCGATGGATACCAAT